>JAQGPA010000137.1 GCA_028293325.1 Pedosphaera sp.
AGATTTTGGCGGATTTGCTCGTAATCAGCCATTTTGCGGCTGGCCTCGATGGCTTTGACATCCCAGTCTTTGGACGAGGCTTCCAGATTTTGAACCTGCAACTCGACGGTCTGGCGCCGACGAGCCAGTTGATTTAGTGCTTCATCGCGCGAGATTTGAACGAGTTTTTTCTGAGTCGCAATGTCTTCGTTCAACTTGATGATTTTGGGATGCGCCGGGCGCAGGAAGCGGGAAAGCTCATCGCGCTTGGACTTGAGCAATTCCATCTGCTGGTTCGCCTTGAATAATTCGAGCTGCGGTTCCGCCAGGGTCGCCGACATTTCTCTTGCAGCGACTTCGTCTGGCGAGGATTCACCTGAGATCGCGCCTCCGTGGCCGGTCTTCATTTCGGTCCATTGCTCGGGCTGAAGGGATTTGAGCAATCTCAGTTCAGTGCGCAACGTGGCTAACTGCCGGTTCAGCGAGGCAAGATAGCTTCCGGCGCTGTTGCCTTGCTCCTGCAGAAATACGACGTTGTTCGAGGACTGGAAAGCGTGCAATTTTTCCTGCTGCGCCTCCAACTCTCCCTTCAACTGCGTCACCTCGGTGGCCAGGGATGCGGTAGTCCGCTCGGAAGTCTTCTCGCGAGATTCCTTTTTGAAGCTCAGATACGCCTCCATCAGATCATCAAGAAAGGCCCGGGTGGAGTCAGGCTCTGCGCCGACGGCCCGCAATTCCAGCGTGCTGCTTTTGGAACCTTCCAACACTTTGACTTGGAACGGAAACGGCGGCGGCACATTGCCGCTGGCGGTAGCGCCGGAAGCAAACAGGCTTCTCCCGACGGTCTTCACCTCGTGGAAGATTTTCAACCGCGTTTCGCCGCCTCCGTTGAGCGTGGCGGAGTTTGGTTTGAATTGCTTATATAGCTTGTCCAGGGCGCGGTTCTGAATCGCCGGGCTGCGCAACAATTCCGCCTGCGTCCCAAGAAAATTGATCAACTCCTCCGTATAGAGCCGGCCTTCGTAGATATCGAGTTTGCCGGTCAACCACATGCGTGCCTTCGACTCGTACGCCGGGGCGGAACTGGCGGTCAGGAAATAGACCGGAGTAAGCACCAGGATCAGGGCCAGGACTGTCATCCACCAGTACCTGCCTAGAAGAAGCCACCAGCGGTGCATCCGTCCATAGAGCATTGAAGCCGAGACGAATCTATTCGCCGGGGCAAGCAAATCCACCGCTGGGGTGTTAAGCTGGTTGTGGCTGTTCATCGAGTGCTCCATCAATAATTTACCAACCGGGCGGGTACGACGATCAAATCATCGGGTTGAACCACCAGGTCTTTATCCAAGTCACCCTTCTTCCAAATATCCATGACATTGATGACAAAAGTCTGCTTCCCGCTCGCGGTGTTGCGAACCAGCCGCACGTTCTTTTTGTCGGAAAAATCACTGAATCCGCCGGCGCTTAAAATCGCCTTGCTAATCGTGAAATTCTCCCCCGCCGGGATCTCGTAACCGCCGGAGTTGCGTACTTGGCCCGTCACATAGACCTTGCCGGTAACACGCGTTTTGTTAACCACCTCAATGGCGATGATCACCGTGGCTTGATAGTAAAGTTGCTTCTCCAAAAGGCCTTTGACTTCCATTGCGAGTTGGAGACTGGTCTTGCCCGCGGCGTGAACCAATCCGTAGTAGGGCACTTCCAAATCCCCCGAATCAGTCACCGTCGGGGATCGCGGTTCGTCCTGGTCTTCGATCACCCGATACGTGACACGGTCTCCGGGACCGAGCTTTTGGTGATTGTCCAAGAAGGCCATCGTCTTGACCGTCTCCTGCAAGACGAGGTGGTTCGTGTCCGCGCCGTGAACGGGGCCGCCGTATGGCAAGACTGCGAAGGTTGCCACGAGAATGATAAATCGTTTGATCATGGAGTGGAGACGCTTTGGACTTCGGAAACAAGACACGCGGTAATGTGCTGGTTCGGACGAGGCTGCCGGTTCAAAAAGTGTAGCTTGCGGCCAGGGTCACCTGGTTCCGGTGAAAATCCCTTGGCGCAAGGTCCGACTCCTTCAGGCGAAACTCGTAGCTCAGATCCGCCCGCCAATACTTGTGAAATTGGTATCCCACCCGAACACCCGCCTCGTAATAAGTGAATTTTTCCTCAAAAACTCCACCAAACTCCTCCGCCACATTCACCGAAGCACTGGCTCCGAGATCAACATGCGCGACGACCGGTGAGGAGATGGTGTACCGTACATAGGTTGTCTTCATATTGTTCGCGTTATCGCCCAAAAGCAACTCGCGCCCCGCCCTCAGTGAGTGTGAGAAAAGCCGCAATTCCTGGCGGATTCTCGCATAGGCATAGTAGCTGTCATAGTCGTTGTTTCCAAGGGCGATCGCATCGTAACGAGCAGTGTCGAAGCCGCCTCCCACCCGAAGATTGAGCTTTTCTCGAAGTGTCACCTCCACAAACGGTCCAACTCGCGCCCGCCAGTTGTCGTTGAGGATGGTTTCCCGATCATAATTGTGCACGGACGCCTGGGATTCCAAACCTGTTTGTGCGTGGTCACCGAGATAAAGCGCGGCGCTTGCGGTGAACCATTCGGAGGCCCGGTTGAGATACTCAAAAGAACTCGTGTTGGAAATGAAATTCTCGTGATTGTAGCCGGCTGAGAGCACCGCCTGGTTCAGGTCCCACGTGACCTCGAAGCCGGCTTGATTATCCAGCCGCGAAAACGTGCCCACGTCGTTGAAATTGAAAAAGCGCACATCGTCGCCGGTTACACCGTTGAAGAAAAGGCTCTCCTGATAGGAAATGCGCTCGTGCAATCGAATGCGAAAATCGCCGACAAAAAGATTGAACGCCAGTTCTGAACCTGGGGCGATGAGCGGGGCGTTGGCGTTCAACGCCCGATTTTTCAAGTACCACTCGTACGAAAGCCCCAAGGAGAGTCTCAGCGTGTTGAGTTCAGTGACTGGCCATAAACCCGCCGCAGTAATTTCGGGCCTGACCAGCATATCTTCGCTGGGCTTATGGGAGTAGAAGACATTATCCGTGTAGCTTACGCCCAGGCCCGAGCTGATTGTCATACGCACCGGGCCGTAATGCAGGTTGTACTGTTCAGCCGCGATTGACTTTTTCAAGGCTTGGGCCTCACTTTCGCCAGCCAGCGATTCTCGGAGTTGCGCGTAGCAGGTATTTCCATCGAAGACTCCACAGATGATCACGGCCAGCAGGAGCCGGAAACGCCCGCCGGGTTTTACGCAGCCTGCTCGTTGCTGGATGGTGCCCATGGGTTCCAATTCAGGCGCTCATGTGGCTGGGTGATTTTTACGTTGGACCTGTCTCCGCAGGACAGGCCCGCTGCTTCTTATTCGAACAGCAAGCAGTTGGCTGGATGCGAAAGGCTGCTACTGATCGCGTCGTAGCCGGTAAAACTGGGCGTTCTCGTTGAGGGGATTAGTCACCACGTAACGGTCGCCGACAACCGGGACGTTATCGGTGATATCCGTCCACGTGTTGTCTGTCATCATGCCGGTGCATTGCAGAACCCAATTACCGACGTTCGTTGGCCAGGAAACCTGCACTTGACCATTCGCTGTCCCTATTTGCAATCGGATCAAACGAGGCAGCAGGACAAAAACGTTGAATGTCGGCCCGGTGGACGGCGAGGTAACCAAGGGGCCAGTAGGGGATGCTACCGTCAACCCCGTCATCGGCAGGTCCAGCGGCGTGCCGTCGAAGACCCCGCCCAACACCGGCGCGGCGAAGAAATCCTCAGCGTTACGTACTTCATAAACCGCGTTGGGAGCCAACAGGGAGCTGACATCCACCGGGACACTGCTTAGATTGTCCCAGTTATACACAATGATGTTCGCCCGCCCGGTCTCATACCGATTGGGCCGTATAAAGATTTTGGTGCCACTCAGGTTCCCCACGCTATAAGAACTGCCCAAGTCGTACCCCGTGGCACTTTGCCAGTCGGAAAATTCGAGCTCGTTCGAGTTTTCCAAGAATCCCTTGCCGGGTGTCGGGCACACGTAACTGTTGCCGTTCCAAGCGGCCGCTAGAGAGACCTGTGCCTGGTTCAAGTTGACCACATAATTCGGGGGTTGCGCCGCCAACAGATTTCCGGCTACAGCCGCGATGGTCCAATTTTTCATCACCAACCCCTGCGGCAGGTAGTTGTTCAGAATAGCCACGCTGCCGTTGACTCCATCGCGACCGATCTGCACTTGGTCGTCTCCGCCCGATACGGAGGAGAAGTAACCCATGTTATTCTTAAACACAATTCGATCTGCGTTTACCGCCGGGGCGTCCACCCCCACGATCCAGTCCCGGTAAGCGCGCACATTCTGTATGGCACCCGCATTGAACGCCACATTCCCGTCCAAGGTGATGCCCGCCAGGTACAAATAATTGGTTTCATTTTCGTAAATATGCAGGTTGGCCCCGGAATTACTGAAGACGATGTTGTCCGATACCTCTCTGCCTCCGTTCGCCCCCTGCACGTACATTCCATGGCCTTCCGCGTTGTCTGGCGAGACCCATCCGTTGTTGTACACCACACAGCCATAAATCAAGTTGTTGGAGGCCGCCTGCGACACGTAAAACCCGTGCCGAGTTTGATCATGCACAATGAGGTTGATGAAGGTCATATTCGGCGAATATGAGGAGATTCCTGGAACGATATTAATGTTGGTCGGATTGAATCCGAGGCCGAGTTCGGTGGTGGCGCGGTTCGTGTCCGAGCTGTACAGCTCAAAATCCCTGAGGATCACATTTCCCGTGCTTTGGTAAAAGGTCAGCGAACCATCAATGCGCGCCCGCTCCCCCGACATTTGGCAGAAGGTGATCGGCTGTCCGGGCGCTCCGGCGATTTTCGTGTTGATGTGTCCGATCGCGTAGTTGCCGCCGGTCAACCAGAAGTTATCCCCCGGTTGCCCCACCTGGCCTGAAAGGGCCGTGGCCAAGTCGTACGGTAGCGCCATCGTGCCGGGGCCTGACGGAGTCCCGTTGGGGGAAACATACAGATCGTTTCCTTGGATTCCGACCGGAACGAGGAGAAGGCAGAGAACGCATAAGCTCGCGAATAGGGCAGGGTGGGGCATGACTGTGTCCGCGTTTAAAGGGAAATCAGAGCAAATATTTGTGCGTCGAGACATCGCTGGAATGCCCGGTCACGTCCGGGTGAGTTCGAAGCATCGGCCTGCCCGCGAACACCGATTCAACCCGGATGAGCGCGATCTGAGCGGCGTCCCTCCGGTTAAACAGCACGGAGTCCAGACTGAGTTCGGCTGGCACTGAGCGGCCCATAACTTCGAGGAGTATGCGTGCGCGTTGCTTACTGGGCAGCACGCAGATGATCGACGCCTTCATGCCCGCAAAGGCCCCGCTGGCGATTTCAATTTCCTCTCCTGCTACAGGCGCGTCCGTTAAGACCTTGGAACTCAGTTCGACCAAACCCTGCCGCAAGCCCTCGATCACGGCGTCGGGTATTTCCGGTATCTGATCACCAAACCGGAGCACAGTCTTGACCGCCGAAGTGTACGTAACCTTCTCCAGCAAGAACTCCAAAGCGAAGCGCGCGAACACATAATTGGGAAAGAGGGATTCTGTGCTCCACGTACGGCCCCGCCGCGTTGAGCGCAAAAGCCGCAGTTGCGGATTAAACACCTCCACGCCCGGAATCTGCCGCAAGTGGGCTGCGGCAATGTGCTCGTGCTTCAAATGTGTACGAATACAAAACCAGACTTGCCCTCTTGGGTGAGGGGAAAGCTCCGCAATTGGTGAGGAAATTACATCCATCTCCATTTTCACATCGGCCCAGAGCCTGTTATAAACCCTTTGCCGTCACTTGGCTCTGAACGACTTGCGGATGCACCGCCAGGAACCAAGCCATGGCCTGGAACATAGGCAAGCTCTTGTAAATAAAGGGTTCCGAAAAGCCCCCCGATCAATTTCATAACAGGCTCTGGGTTTACTGCCCTTGCCTGTGGCACACCCGTGCTTAGAAACGCCAGCAGTCTAGACGTTGCCTCGAGTCGCGAACAGGGGGGTGAAACCCGAAGGAGGAGGGTGGGAAACACCTGAGGTAAATACGGCCCCCTCTTAACGCATGCGTTACCGACCAGTGACAGCGAGATGGCGAACTCCGGCTTGAGCTTGCAAGTCTCTTACCGCGATAGCCAAATTCATTTCCCGGCCGGGATTACGGGGCAGGACTGGCGGTTTCCAGGCGCTTTTGGGCCGCATGTTATTACATGAAAGTCACTTTTTTGAGTGACCTTCAGTTTGAAAGCATGAATACGGTCTTTGCCCCATCCCCGGAATGGCGTGCCGAAATGCTACCGCCAGTCTGAAAAAAAACGACTGTCGAAAACGACCGTCGTTTTTTGCTTTGCCGCGAGGAACCAAACGCAGCTTAATCCGTCACATACACAGTGTAATAGCGTGTCTTGGGCTTGCTACCTGTCGTGTCGGTGTAGGAGGTGGTTGTGTTGGTGGCGGTGATCAAACCGCTCAAGTTCGTCCAGGTCGTGTCACTCAAGCTGACTTTGCTAACCACGCTGTAGACTTTGCCGACGACGCTACTCCAGGTGATTTTGACGTCGTTGCTCGGAACCTTGTCGATGGTGGTGGGCACAGCGTTGCCGGCGATGTTGACCGTGGCGCTATTCGCCGAACCGACCGTGTAGGCCGAATTCGCCGACAATGTGAGCACCGCCGTTTCCGTGCCCACATAATTGGTGGACGGCTTCGGAACCAGCGTGATGGTGGCCGAAGCCGCACCCGTTGGAATCGTCGCGGATGTGCCGAGCGTGTTGTAATCACTGCCATTTATCGCAGTGCCACCGAGCGAATAGTTCACCGTCAAAGCCGACGCCGTGCTGCCTGTGCGCGTAATCGTGAACGCGCCGCTAACCGGCCCGACGCGCGAGGCGTTTGGAGCCGTGAGCGCGATCGTGACGGTCGGCAGTGGCGTGGCGACCGTGTTGCTGACGGTGATTGTGACCGGCGTGGCGGTGGTATTGTTGCCGGCCGCGTCACTTGCCACCGCCGTCAGCGTGTGCGAGCCGTTGGCAACGGTCGTCGAATCCCACGTTTTCGCATAAGGCGCGGCCGTGAATGCGGAACCGAGATTTGTGCCGTCCAATTTGAATTGGACGCTTGTGACGCTCACATTGTCCGAGGCGTTCGCCGAAACGAGGACGGCGGAACCGGATACCGTCACATTGTTGGCCGGCGCGCTCAGGGAAACGGTGGGGGGAGTCGTGTCGGTGACTCCATATTTATAAGCGCCGAGGTCCCACGCCCCGGAGGCCGGTCGCGCCGTACCATCTTTGTCGGTGGTAAACACCGAGGAAAGATTGAGTCCGGCGCCGATGGCCGGCGAACCGGCGCCCAAGTGCGCATCGAAACCGCTCGCCGTCTCATTGACAAAGTGCGGGTCAGCCGAGATTGAGGTCCCCAGGGTGTAGGCATAAGTGGATCCTCCCCCGGTGAAATCGTAGCTCCCAGAGCCATTACCGAGGACGAGATTGTGATCCACCACCACTCCGCTGCCAGACGCCGCATAGGAGCCCAGCCCGTAGTGGCCGTTTTGGTACACGACATTGTTCTCGATAGAGACGCCGCTCAAACTCTGCCAGAGGATGATTCCGGCCGTGCCGTTCCACGCGATCACGTTATTGTAAACCCGCATATTGCTCACCGTGGTATAACCGGCGACCTGCAAGCCGGTGGCGGCATTGCGAACCAGGACATTGTTGATGATAAGCTCGTTTTTGCCGCACAGATACAGGCCGTGATCGAGATTGCTGCCTGAGCGTCCGTTGTCGTGAATGTAGTTGCTCGCGTAACTATTACCGCTGGTGCCCGGGTCAGAATAGACGCCGTCCTTGCCGTTGGTGCTGGTGCTGGCAGGGTTGCCGTTATTATGGATTTCGTTGTTAATGATTTGGTTGCCGTTCCCATAAATCGCGATGCCGCCGTTGGGGCCGTTCTTGATTTCAAACCCATCGACCACATTGTAACTGCCGTCCAGGTAGATCCCCTCGTTGCGATCCGAGGCGTTTTGTCCATCAATGACCGCCCCGCCTCGGACCTGCGACCGCAGCACGATGGGACTGGACGCAGTGCCGCTGGCGCCCAGGTGCAATCCCCAGCCGCTGGTATGGTCGGTGTAAACCCCGGGCGCGACGAGGATCGTGGTGCCGGGGCCGGCCAGGCTGTAGGCATGGGTAATCGTCCGAAAAGGCTGCGCCGATGTTCCAGAGTTCGAATCGCTGCCTTGGGTGGACACGTACAAAGAGGCCCCTTGCGCGCGGGCCAGAGGCAGGGTTAGAGACAGCAAGAACAACCAGCGAATAGTAGTTAGGGTTTTCACGCCCTGAGATTGAAGTCTCCGCTCCCTCTCAGGTAAGAGTCAGCCGTCTTATATTCCTGTCGGTGTCACGCTGTTCTGCTTGTCCTATTTTGTCCGACAAGAACTGCCCTCCAAGGGTCTGTGGCTTTAGCACGACAAAAGACATTTGTGCTCAGCTATTTCCAGACCGAGCAGATTAGTCATTTGCCCGATGTTCAAGCCAATCAAGCTCGCTTCTTTATGACATGGTATGGTCATTTTGAAGATAATTCCAAAGCAGACGACTGTGGTTTTACGATCGGGCCTCCAGTAAAAGGTCCAGTAAATGGATTAAAATCGATAGTGTTTGCCTTGGTTCGGATAGTGCTTGATTAGCCTGCAAACATGGACGATTCTGGCCCCAATAACTGAGACTTGTCGATCGACCCCGACAACTGGCTCCATCTCTAATGCGTATGCATCAAGGGATTAGGGAAGGGCAGGGCAACTTCCCGTAAAGTTTTCACTTTAACCAGAGGGCGGTTGACACGTGTCGCGGGTGCCAAGGGACGAGCACAAAGCCATCACAAATACGCCACAGACCTGAATCAAATCGATACCCCACTTGGGAAGAGATGAAGAATAGCGGGGACAAAATCCGCCACACCGAGCGGCTTGCTCTCACGCTTCCGGCGAAGCCGATGACGTTGTAAAATTTGCGACGCTTAAAATCGCAACGCGTAGCGCCGGTTCGCTGTAGTGCATGATAAGGTCGCAAACGGTAACGACAAATCTCTATGCTTTGCTACAAAGCGCCATCTACATAGCTAATTGAGAACACACTAAAATCTTCCGGCCTATCAGCGCAGATTATTGGGAAAATCCAACGTTGCCGTCGCGCTCATGCATTTCTTTCATGTTCGTTAGAATTTCGACGGTGACGACATTAAGCTGAGCATCAAAGTGTTGGTGAAGACTGGAGCAAAGCAGGACAAGATTTTCGAAGGCATGCCGCGTCTCGTCGTTTAAGGTTCAGTCAAACCTGGTCCATAGCCTGTTTAGGTGATGGCAGCATTACCGGTTTAAGGGATATACAAGCCTGGCTTTTTACCTATCGTATTGGTTTACAAAGCAAAAACGCAAAAGGCTTTGCGATATGCCCAAATATTATTTAAGTGGGTGTGTTTGATGCGCGAGCAAGCCAACTGTAATTAATGAAATACAAGCTGTTACGACATTATTTGCAGGTCGTTTTTGTTGTTGCCTGTTTCTTCGGTGGAAAAGTTGATGCAGCGCTTCCGGTTGTGATTACGAATACGTTGCCGGTCACGGCGGTGGAAGTGGTGGGCAACCGGGTGACCTTTAAAGCGGCCTTTAGCGGAACTGGTCCGATTACCTACCAATGGCAGGTCATTGGCGGTGGCACAACGAATGACATCCCGGGAGCTACGAATACGATGTTGACCCTGAGCAACCTGCAGCTTACGAACACGGCTTCCTACCGGCTTGAGGCATCCAATGTTACGGGAGTCGCCTCAAGCTCCGCGAGTTCACTTACAGTCAATCCCGTGCCGGGGCCGGTGAATAACATCATCACTGCTTTCGCGGCGCAAACGGGGCTGGGCAGCACCGCCACCAATTTTGTTCCCACGTGGACGGTTGCACCGGGCAGCCTCATTACGGGCCAAGCCCCCAGCAGTGTCGGTAATGGCAATTTCAGTGATCCTTACGACAACATTGCCGGAGCCGTTGCCGTGTTGACGGATGGCACTTATGGCTGGCTGAACTATTGGCCGAATGTCGGCAGCAGCACAAGTGAAGTGACCTGTGGCACCGTCGCCGGAGGCGCAGGCGAGTCGGTGACTTACACGCTGCCTGGTTCTGTCAGCGGATTTAGTCTCACCAACATCACAGTTTACGGAGGCTGGGGTGATGTAGGTCGCGATCAACAGGCCTATACCGTTTACTATTCCACTTTTGCGGCACCCACAAACTTTATCCCGTTAATCAGTGTCAACTACAACCCTCCGAATCCAGCCAATGTTCAGTCGGCAACGCGTGCAACCCTTACTTCGGCCAGCGGTTCGCTGGCAACGAACGTTGCCGCCGTGAAATTTGACTTTACCACGCCACCCGTTGAAAACGGTTATTCAGGCTACTCTGAAATCCAGATCTTCGGAAATCCGACTGGCAGCGCTCCGACTGCCGGTCTTCCCACCAGCTCACCCAACTCATCGGTGAACGCCGGAACGTTGGTGACGTTCAATGAAGCGGCGAGCGGTGTGCCGCCCTTGCAGTATCAATGGCAGTCGGATAACGGCAATGGCGGGGTCAGCTATGCGGACATCGCGGGAGCTACAGGTTCAAACTACGTTTTAAACACCAGCAATTTTGGTAACTTTACATTAAATTTTCGCGTGCGGGTGTCCGACATCAATGGTTCCACCACGAGTCCAGTACGGCAGCTGGTTGTCACCAATGCCAATACTTATTTGTCGGCGGCAACAGTTGGCAGTCTGCGCTGCGAGCATCTTAAAGATCCACTGGGCCTTGACGTTAGCGAACCGCGTCTGAGTTGGACCATGAGTTCAACGCAGCGTGGCAACCGCCAAACGGCCTATCAAGTTTTGGTCGCTTCGTCGCCGACGATTTTGTCCCAAGACCAGGGAAACCTATGGAATAGCGGCGCGGTTGTTTCCGACCAGTCGGTGCTGGTGCGTTATGCGGGCCAGTCACTGACTTCAGGCCGGATGTGTTATTGGAAGGTGCGGGTCTGGGACGCGCAGGGAAATCCTTCGGCATGGAGTTCGACGGCGTTGTGGAGCATGGGATTGCTCAATATTTCGGATTGGAGTGCCCAATGGATTGGGATGAACGAAAACACCAATATTTCTCCCGCGCCGCCCAGTCCCATGTTGCGGAAGACTTTTTCGATCAGCAAACCGCTGGCGCGTGCCACGGCCTATATTTGCGGACTGGGTTATTATGAACTTCAGATCAACGGAGTGAAAGTCGGCGATTACGTTTTAGAGCCGGCCTGGACGCTCTACAATGATCACGCGTATTACACCACGTACGATGTGACGACGAACCTGCTTCAGGGGCCCAACGCCGTCGGCGTGCAACTAGCCAATGGATATTACAATCAATGGACGAGTGACGCTTGGAATACCGCCAGCGCTCGGTGGCGCGCCTTGCCGCAGATGATCATGAAATTGGATGTCGAAAATACCGATGGCACCAGCAATGTGGTGGTCAGCGACTCGTCATGGAAGGCTTCGGCCGGGCCGCTGCTTTTGGACACCACCCGACTGGGCGAAGTCTATGACGCGCGTCTGGAACAACCCGGTTGGTCAACAGCAAGCTACAATGATTCGGCGTGGACCAACGCGATATTGCGTGAAGGCACTGCCGGTTTGCTTGCGGCGCCGGATGCCGAGCCGGTCAAAGTTTGTCAAACGATTTATCCCACGAGGATCATTCCGGTGTTGGGGCAGCCGGGTGTTTACACCTTCGATTTTGGGCAGAACCTGGTTGGTTGGGGGCAATTGACTGTCAGTGGTCCGGCGGGAACCTCCGTAAGCATGGTTTACGGGGAGTTAACCAACAGCGATGCCTCCGTGAATCAAGACAACATCAATGTTTATGTGAACCTAAAGAACTATTTTCAGACGGACACTTACATCCTGAAAGGCAGCGGTACCGAAATATATGCACCGCGCTTCACCTATCACGGCTTTCGCTACGCGCAGGTCTCCGGGCTCCCGTCCGCTCCGACGACCAACACGCTGGTGGCGCAGGTCGTGCACACGGCTTTTGATTCGGCCGGAAAGTTTTTATGTTCGAGCGATTTGCTCAATCGCATCGAGACAAACACCCTTTGGTCTTATCTTGGCAATTTTGTGGGTATCCCAACGGATTGCCCGCAACGGGAAAAGAACGGTTGGACGGGTGACGCGCAACTGGCCTGCGAAATCGGGTTGACGCATTTTCACAGCGAGGCGGCCTACACGCGATGGATAAAAGAATTTGCACCGGGTCAACAGGCTAATGGCGTGTTGTCCGGCGTTTTTCCCAATGCCGGCTGGGGTTACGCTGAAGGCCCGGCCTGGGAGTCGGCTTACCTGTTGATTCCCTGGTTTGTTTATCAACACTGCGGTGACGTGGCGATCCTGACCAACAACTATGCTGGCATGAAAGCTTATGTGGATTATGAAACCAGCGTCGCGTCGGGAAACATAGTCAGCTATGGTTTAGGCGACTGGGAGCCAGCCAATACCGTCACGCCGGTTTCCGTGACCGACACCGCCTACTACTATCAGGACGCCTTGATTCTCGCGCAGACGGCGGCTCTCATGGGCAACACTTCTGATTCCCTGCAATACAGCAATCTGGCCGCGCAGATCAAAGTGTCATTCAACAGTACATTTTTCAATTCGACCAATAGCAAGTATGCCGGCGGAACACAAACCGCCCAGTCCTGCGCGCTCTATCAGGGGATGGTGGCCACCAATCAGATATCCGCCGTGGTCAACACTCTCGCCACGAGTATTCAGCAAAACAACAATAACATAGACACGGGGATTCTCGGTTCGAAATACCTGCTGCGCGCACTGTGTGACAATGGACGTTCCGACACGGCTTTGGCGCTGGCTACGCAAACTTCGTATCCAAGCTGGGGCTATCAGGTCGCGTCTGGAGCCACCACCTTGTGGGAAACATGGAGCGGCACCGGTTCCATTGATTCTTTCAACCATGTCATGTTTGGCGACATTTCGGCCTGGTTCATCGAATACGTAGCTGGAATTCGTCCAGGTGCTCCCGGTTATAAAAGCGTAATCATCAAGCCGGAAGTCATGAATGGCCTGGCGTGGGCGCAGGCGACCCATGATTCGCCGTATGGAACGATTTCCAGTGCCTGGCAGGTCACGGGACTGTCGGCCAATCTGAATATAGCCATTCCGCCCGGCGCCACAGCCACCGTTTATTTGCCGATGCTGGGCACAACCATGACCAACGTGGTGATTCAGGAATCAGGCGTGACAATCTGGCAGAATGGCGCGGTCGCCAATAATGTTCCCGGCGTGACCTTTCGTGATTTTGAAGGCTTCTTCCCGCAGACCTATGCGGTTTGGGCGGTGGCGTCGGGAAATTACAATTTTACCTGGCAGATACTGGTTGGCGCACCGAGTGGGTTGAGCGTTGCAGCGGGCAATGAACAGGTCAATTTGAGTTGGAGTCCGGTAGCGGGTGCCACGGGCTACAGAGTTAAACGTTCTACAATCAAAGGCGGAAGTTACACAACCGTGGCCAGCTTGACCGGCAACAATTACACCGACACGGGATTGGTCAACGGCACGAACTATTACTATGTGGTCTGCGCGGTGAGTTCCAGCGGCGAAGGCCCCAACTCAGTGGAGGTGAATGCAATACCCGCCTTTGCAGTGAATCTTGGTTTTGAGACTCCGGGCATTGACAGCTATCAATATGATCCGTTCAGCGCTTCCTGGATCTATAATGGCGGGAGTGGAAATGGTTCCGGACTTATTGCCAACGGCAGTGGTTTTTCAAATCCAGATGCTCCGGAAGGCGTTCAAGCGGCGTTTGTGCAGAGTTACGGAAGCATCTCGCAGATACTGTCCGGTTTTACTCCAGGAACAAGTTACACAATTACCTACTCAGCTGCGCAGCGTGCCGGCGGCAATCAACATGGCGGCGAATCATGGGATGTAATGATTGATAATACTGTCATTAAGACCAACAGTCCTGGCGGGAGCAGTTATGTTGATTATACCGCCAGTTTTATCGCCGCGGCCACGGCCCACAAATTGGCCTTTGTGGGAACGGATCTGGCGACAGGTGACAACACCGTCTTCCTGGATAACGTGAGGATTTCCCCGCCGATCCAGCCGGCATCTGCATCCGTGGCACTGACCAGTCCGGTGAACAATTCCAGTTTCGCTGCGCCCTCAACCATCAACCTCGCGGCAACTGTGGCGACGAATGGCAACCTCATCAACGCCGTTCAATTCTACGTGAATGTCACCAACCTGATAGGCCAGGACACCTCTCCGCCCTACATATATACGTGGACCAATGTCACCCCAGGAAATTATATTCTCAGTGCCCGTGTGAATTTTAATGACAATTGGCACGTTGATTCCACTGTCGCAAACATAGTTGTTTCCAATTTGCCGCCGGTAATTCAAAGCAGCGGCTTCACTGCCAACAGTTTTTACCTCGGAGGCACCGGCCAAGCCGGACAGACCTTTGTTCTAATGAGCGCATCGAACCTGATCCCGCCGATATCCTGGACGCCGTTGACGACCAATCAGGCCGATAGCAGCGGCCGATTTGTCTTCACCAACCTGCCTGCCACCAACCCGCAGCAGTTCTATCGCGTTTTTGTACCGTAAATGGTTCGGTAAACAGGTTTTGCCTCCGCCACAAAAGCTGGGTTAATTACTTTAACAATCCTTACAGCCGGGCTGAAATATGGCCATTTTGTGATGACCCGTACAAGGTCAACGCGCCGACTGCGATTTAGCAGCATGCCGGTGACATCAGGGGATTTCACCCTCACCTGTTTCGGTGATTGGGACTTAACCGTGTTTGGGGATATACGATTTTGAGGTTTGTAAACTAATGTTACAGCGAACCACAAAACATGGAATCGACGAAATTAAATAATTTTTGCGCGTGTCTTTCCCGGCAAACCCGATCCACAAAACATTGTGAATCGACAACCAGTTCGCAGTCAACGCCGACTCCAGACGTAAATGGAAACAAAGCAATACGAGCCAACCAAAAAATATAATCATGAACAAACCACAACCAATTAAATCAAAAATCGCGGCTGGCTTTGCCGGCATGGCTCTGCTGTTTTTCGCCGGCTCCACCCCGGCGGCGCTGGTCACGACCACAGATCACCAGGAAGGTACCGCCCCGGTGTTCACCCCGTCCTGGGTGCCAGACGCTGCCAACAGTCTGATCAATGGACTCGCACCGAGCAGCTCCACCGGCGATTTTAACCAGGAGTTTTATTGGGGCAACCGGACGAACACCTCGTTGACGATAGCCAGAGCTGGGTGGTTGGATATTGCGGTGGGAGGTGCTTCTGGTTTTAACGGTAACACCACCACTAATAATTATGTGAGTTGTGGTGGCGGCGCCGGCAATACGATTGTCTACACACTGCCGTCACCTGGCGCTTACGGTTACAATCTGACGAATATCGCCGTTTACGGCGGGTGGGGTGATGGTGGCCGTGCTGACATGCGATTCAGCGTGTCGTATGCCACCATTTTTGATACAAACACTTTTATTCCGCTAACCTATGTGGATTACAATCCTTCAGACTCTGGCAAGGATGCCAACCGGGTTATTTTTAGTGACTCGGGCAATTCGTTCATCGCGCCAAATGTCGCTGCTGTAAAGTTTGATTTCACCACTATTGCCGCGGAAAATAACTGGGCGGGCATCGCCGCCATAACGATTGGCGGCACCACGGCGGCTGGTCCGACAAATTTGCCCATCTCAACCACGTATTCAAATCAGCTTCCCGGTTCGGCAACTTCGCCGTCCTGGACAATTGAATCCGACAGTTTAATCCGAGGCATGACTCCAACAACCACTGCGGGCAATTTTGCATACGAAGGGGCGGCGACAATCGCCGCGTTGACAGACAGCACGTTTGGCAATGTTGACAGCACAGCTTCCTATGCCACGGGCGGCAACAATGCGGGAACTGCGGCCATCTACACGCTTACCAATTCAGCAAACGGTTCTGACATCACAAACATCGTAATCTACAGTGGCTGGGCGGATGGGGGGCGTGACGGTCAATGCGTCAAAGTTTCGTATTCCACGGTTGCGGCGCCTTCGACGTATACTCTGATCGCGAGCGTATTTTACAATCCCACCGTACCCGGCGGCACGCCAAGCGCCAATCGCGTGCAAATTCACACTGCAAGCGGCGGGCCGCTCGCCCAACAGGTTTACAACGTCAAATTTGATTTCACCCCTCAAAGTGGCGAGATCGACAACGGCTTTTCGGGATATGCGGAGCTTATCGTGGAAGGACAAAACTCGTCTTCGCCGCCTCCTGCACCATCGCCTATTCTGATTTCGGACACCTTGCCGGGTACGGCCCACGACGTGGTGGGTGGCAGCATTGCTTTCACGGCAGTTTACAGCAATCTTCCGCCAGCAAACCTGCAATGGCAGGTCATCAGTGGCGGAGTAACTAATGATATTATCGGGCAAACCAACGCTACATTGACGCTTGCCAGTTTGCAATTGACTGACAGTGGGTCATATCAGCTCAAGGCAGTCAATGCAACCAACGGCACCGCAGCACCCTCTTATAGCACTCCCAGCGCGCTTAGCGTCAGCAATGTCCCGGCAGCGGTGGGTAACATCATCACGACCGTCGCGGGCCAAACCGGCCTTGGCAGTGCCGGTGCTAGCACGAATTTTTATCCCACCTGGATTGTGAGCACAAACAACGATCTGATTTATGGGTCTGTAAATGGATCCGGAGTTGGGACATGGGCTGCTGGTGCTGGCAATTTCGGAGCGGATCAATCAGGTGGCGATCCGGCTGTATTGTCCGATGGCTCATTTGGCTATTTTAACTATTGGCCTAACGTCGGCAGCACGCCTACCGAAGTGACCTGTGGAACGACCGCAGGTAACTCAATAACGTATACTCTGAATACCAACACCACCCCGCTTGGTTATGATCTGACCAACATTGTGGTTTATGGCGGATGGGGTGATAATGGTCGCGACGAGCAAGAATATACGGTGTATTATTCCACTGTTTCCTCACCAAACAGCTTCCAAACTCTGCAGTTCGTCCAGTATAATCCATCAACCCCGAACGGTGTGCAGTCGGCCACCCGCGTGGCGTTGACACCGGTAACGGGTGCGCTTGCCCAGCATGTTGCCGCAGTGAAATTTGACTTTAACATTTTGAGTCCGTTTCCAAAAAACGGTTATGAAGGATATTCTGAGATCATCATAGCCGGCAAACCGTCGCTGCCAATTCCAACTCTAACAACCAATATCACGCCTTTGTCCGCCTCGGATGTGGTTGGTGGTAGGATAACGATGTACGCGGCTTTTACCGGCTATAGTAGTCTTCAATGGCAGAAAAACGGGACTAATATTCCCGGAGCCACGACGGCGACGCTCGTTCTCAATAACCTGCAGCTTTCAGACACCGCTGTCAGCGGGGGTTATGCGCTGGTGGCGTCCAATGCTTCGGGCACGGTTAGCAGCTCTCCATGTGCGTTGACTGTGAATCCGGTTCCTGCGGCGGTCACTAATGTGATCACCGCAATTGCCACCCAGACAAGACCTGGGACATCATTTGCTCCCACTTGGGATGCAACAGCATTGAGTTCGAGTTTGATTTATCAGGCATCCCCCAGCAGTTCCGGCAGTGGCGATTTCACGGCTGCATTCAATAATGAACAGGCAAGTGGTCCTGCGGTTTTGACCGACGGCACTTATGGGGTTGTTGATTTTGCTGACAGCGGCAATCATGCGAGTTTTGCATGCATCGGGCCGGGCAGGGCTGGTAAATTCGTCACCTACGCGCTTATTGGTTCTGCGAATGGCTACAATCTTACCAACATCAGTGTTTCCGCTGCTTGGAACGATGGTGGTCGCGACGGGCAGGGCTACACCGTCTATTATTCCACAGTGGCGAATCCAACCACATTCATTCCGTTGGCAGGTGTAAGTTATGATCCCGTGAGTCCAGTGGGAATCTCCTGGGATAAGTCAACCCTCACACCCGCGGCTGGGTCGCTGGCTCAAAACGTCGCGGCGTTGATGTTTGACTTCAGTTCGCCGGCAGGAGAGACGCTGGGAGCCGATTATTCCGGGTACAGCGAAATCTCGGTCTACGGGTCGCCCTCGAGTCCTTCAACCGCGCCAATCGTGGTAACCGCGACGAATGAGAATACTGCCACTCCGGATTGGGTGGTCGAAACGAACAGCCTGATTGAAAACCAACCGCCCAGCAGTGTCGGAACGGGCGCTTTCGCGGGTAATTTCAATAATGAAGCTCCCACCGAAGGTTTGCCGGCGTTGACCGACGGCACATTTGGTCCGTCTGGCTTGGGTATTACGAACTTTGCCACTTGCGGGGGTGCATTTGGTGCGGGCTCATCTGCCACCTATGTCTCCGGCAACGGCTGGAATCTGACCAACATCGTGGTTTACAGTGGTTGGAGCAGTTATGACCGCGACGGGCAGTTCTATAACATTACATATTCCACCGTGTCGGCACCGGCAACATTCGTCCCGCTGGTGACTGTTACCTACAATCCGACGGCTGGCACCGGGCCGTCCGCCAACCGTGTGGAGATTGCGCCAGGTAACGGTGCTACAACGCTTGCCACGAACGTGTACGCGGTCAAGTTCGACTTTACACCCCAAACAGCGGGTCGGGACAATGGTTATTCCGGCTATGCTGAAATCGTATTGCAAGGATCAAATTTAGCGCCGGCCACCCCGCCAACCGTCAGGGCGCCGGTGGTTTCGGGTACTAATTTGGTCCTGACAGGAACTGGCGGCACGGCCAATCGTGCTTACACATGGCTGAGTACGACTAACCTGTTGGTTCCATTGTCGAATTGGACGACCAATGCCACCGGCGTTTTGGATGGTAATGGCGCGTTCTCTAATGCCATCCCGATTAATCCCAGCACCCCGGCCAACTTCTTCCGGTTGCGAATGCCGTGAGGTCCGGTGTAATGGTGTCCAATAAATAAAGGCCCGGGGACACAGGTCCCCGGGCACCCTAATAAAAGAATATGAATGTGTCAGATGGAATAAGTGATAAAAAATTCATCCCGGGCAGCAGGGCATTTACCTTGATCGAATTACTGGTGGTGATCGCCATCATCGCGATTCTGGCAGGAATGTTGTTGCCGACGCTCGCCGCTTCAAAACAAAAGGCATACAAGTCTGAATGCGCCAGCAATCTGAAACAATGGGGACTTGCGTTAATCATGTATGCAGGCGATAACGGCGATAAGTTTCCAGATCTTAGGACAAGCAATCCAGACGCCGCCGGGGCTTATGATTTGGCGTGGATGCCCATCAAATTCAACACGACCTTTTACCCGGAGTATTTAATCAGGAACAATAGCATCGGAAATGACCGGTCACCGAACAATGTCCTCTATTGTCCCACCGATTTATTTCACAGGTTGGTCGAACAGACAAGCGCTCCCGGGACATACATGAATAATCTGATAGCGTATAACTATCTCCCAGGCCGGGATGCTGCCCAAGGATCGGGACCCATGGGAAATTACAACGGTTATTCAGGGAATGTCACCGGCTGGATTACGGATCGTCCCAAGATGGGGGGGAAATACCGGCTGGCGCCAGTGATGATGGATCGCATCCAATGCACCGGTAGTGGTTTGTGGGTTGAATCCCGGAATGGACAAAGTGCCCGCGGGGGAGTTCATCGCAACAGTTCCGGTGTGCCAACTGGCGGCAATTTTCTCTACGAGGATGGTCATGTATCCTGGGAGAAGTTCGCATGGATGGGGAGATTCACCGATTCCGCAGGCACCATAGGCATCGGCGCCAAAGGCAATAATGATATTGATTATTTTGTTCCGGCGCGTGTGGGCTATGGCCCCTGGTAAGGTCGTTTTCAAATTGGAAATTGAATTCAAATTGATTTGTAACGCAATGATCTTGGAATCATATCTGGCATTGTGTGTGACATTTGATAGGCTGAAAATGCTTGCACCACTCCATTGATCATATACTGGCTGGCTTGTGGCGGTGGCTTTTCCGATTTAGGCTACTCGTCCCCGTTGTAGTGGTTTCGTGTATTGTATTGTTGGGGCTGGGACCTGCATTGGGTGCGGACGCCGCCAATAAAATCAATGTTTCTGACGATTATGTCAGCCCTACGAATGGGCTTGGCTATTGGATTTGGGCGGACAAGACATTTGACGGCCAGACTTGTCAATTATGGAAGTCGTTTGAAATTCCCGCTGGAAGCCTTATTACCCAAGCGCGGCTGTTAATGACTGTGGATAACGAGTTTACCCTGTTCCTCGACGGACGCGAGATAGGGCGGGGGGCTGAATGGCGTGAATTGTTTGACTTCGATTTAACCCCGCTGCTATCCCCCGGCAAACATATTCTGGCTGTCCGGGGGCTTAACTCTTTTTCTTATGCGGGACTGATTCTAAGCTTGAGGATCATTCTGGCAGATGGACGTCTTATTGAGGTGAAATCAGACCCGACCTGGAGGATTGTGCCGGAGGGAACAAAACGATGGGAGAAAAAGACCGAAGCGTTAGGCACGTGGCCGCACGCGACCATCGTTGGCGCCTTGGGATGCGAACCTCGATGGTCAAATCCCCAGAATTTGAACGTGATGCCAAGACTTCAGCCGATAAAAGTTTACTTTTGGCAGACCGGTTGGTTTCAGATCACGTTGCTATCAGTATGTGGGCTCGTCATTTTCACAAGCTTTCGACTCATGGCGCAACTGGCACTCCATCAGAAAGAGCGACTGCTATTACAGGCGGAACGCGCCCGTATTGCCAGGGACATTCACGATGATATCGGCGCCAGAATGACGCAATTGGTGCTGCATGGAGAGGTAGCCCAAAATGATCTGCCCACGGACTCGGAGACACGCCAGCAGCTCGATTGGATCTGCGAAGAGGCCCGTGGCCTGCTGTCCACCATGGACGAAATTCTATGGGCCATGAATCCCAAGCGGGATACGCTGCGCGACTTCGCATCCTATGTCTGCAATTATGCGCAGGAGTTTTTGAAACCTACGCAGATCCAATGTCTTTTTGAGGTGGACCCGGAGATGATGGCGACCTCCTTTGATCTTCCACTTCGGCGCAGCCTGCTCATGGCCATCAAGGAAACACTCAACAACACGGTCAAGTACTCCAAAGCCACCGAATTGCTGCTGAAGATCCAGTGGCAAGGGGATTGGTTAGTCGTGGTGGTGCAAGATAACGGCAAGGGTTTTGACTCGACAATGATCAAACCCGGCCGCAATGGTTTGACCAATATGGCACAGCGCATGAGTGAATTGGGCGGCAACTGCGTTGTCACGAGCCGACCCGGCCAGGGATGCCGCGTTGAATTTCGCGTGCCGCTGGTGCGTTTACGCCGGCAGCCGTTGTTCTGGCTTTGGAACTCAAAACAATTTATTTCACCCAAGTAAAGGCATCCATACCAATAAACCGTCCCAACGTCATGATCCAACAAAGTGCTAAAATAATTAAACCGGCCAAGGGTGGCCGTTCAGTCGAATCATCGTCGAAACGGCGAATCAAAGTGGCTTTAGTGGAAGATCAGCCGAAGGCCCGTGAAAGCTGGATCAAACTCATCAATTCTTTTCCTGACTTTGCGTGTATTTGCTCCTGCGCGACAGGTGAAGAGGCCCTGAAAGTCATTCCGAAGGAACAGCCCGACGTCGTGCTGATGGACCTCTTTTTGCCCCGGATGTCCGGCATTGAGTGTACTGTGAGAATCAAGGAATTACTTCCCAAAGTTCAAATCGTCATTCTCACGGCCATGGATGATCAGGAATTGGTGTTCCTGGCCCTGGAAGCCGGTGCCGACGGTTATCTTTTGAAACGGACAAAACCATCGGACTTGCGCGATGCGCTGCTTGATGTGCTGGGAGGTGGAGCTCCGATGACGAGCCAGATAGCCCGCCGGGTGATTGAATCATTTCGTCAAAAGTCAAAAATCCGGGACGAATCGGCGCGTCTTTCCATACGGGAAGAACAAATCCTGATGCTCCTTTCCCAGGGTTATGCCAACAAGCTGATTGCCGACAAACTCGATCTGAGCATTGACACTGTGTGCAGTCATCTGAAGCATGTTTTTCATAAATTGCACGTCAGCTCCCGGACCGAGGCGGTTATACGCTACATGGAATCCAAAACGCCCCAGTAGAAGGCGGAAGGTTCTTCTTAATCAATCACAGGATTCGCCGCTGACGTCAGGATGGAAGCGGGGAACATCTGCGGCAACTGGAAAACTCACCAGGCACGTTTGGCCCGCGGTCGGGGAGCTAAATTCTTCAGCGTTTTTGGAGGAAATCGGGAACTTTTCAGGCCACATCACCGGTTTCGGTGATAGGAGCCTCACCAGCTTCGGGGGGTGGACGCATGGGCGCGACAAGGGCTAACGTATGACAAACAAATTGAACTTCACGGACCGCTGCAATGCCGCTGTTATCATTTGGTTTGAATCGTGAGACCAGCGTTTGTTTGCAAAGTAATCCATAGAATTATGCAAATCGATTTCCGCAGTCCAGCACCCTGGCATCTGGGTGCCGCTGGTTTTTTTAACGGCAGCAAAGTTTTTGGAAATGAATCATTTGGCGGTGATTTCGGCGTTTAGATTTGTGAACCAGCAGATTTCATATTCATCCGTTTGTAAATTGAAGAGTCAAAACGAAACGACAGCTCTGCGGCAAAAAGTGGCATGGCTGGCGAGCATGACGCTGGTGCTGATACAAATGGCAGCCAATCCGCAGCGCGCGTCCGCTGGCGTGGTGCTGAACTATGGGGCCTCCGGTAACGATTACTATCAGTTTACCACTCCCTCCATGGCCATCATCAAAGCTTCCGGGTTCAACACGTTGATTCCCTTTAGCCTGCACGTCAATGCTGACGGTACGCTAATGATCGGCGGCGCGGCGTGCGCCAGCAATGGCGTCTATATCGGCCCTGCCAACTGGGGGTCTTTGGTTGCCACTGCAAAGACGCCGCCCACCAGCGTGACTCGCTACGAAGTGTGTATTGGTGGTTGGCTGGACACCAGCTATGATAACATTAAGAGTCTGGTCACTTCACAAGGCACGGGTGCGGGCAGCATCCTTTACAAAAATTTCCAAGCCTTGAAAAACGCGGTGCCGGGAATTGACGCGATTAACGATGATGATGAACAGACCTACGATCTCAATTCCACCACGAGCTTCGCCAATATGCTTGGGGGCTTGGGGTACAAATTCACATTGGCTCCCTACACCGCCCAGAGTTTCTGGGTGAACCTCAAGAATGGCATTACGAACTGTGATTACATTTACCTCCAGTGCTATGCCGGCGGGGCGGGCAACGATCCGGGTCAATGGAATACCGCCTTTGGTAACGGTATCGTGGTCATCCCTGGCCAGGAAAGCAACACGGCGAATCCGGGGACCTTTCACAGTTGGTATCTCGAAACCGGAGTTCAAGGTGGCTTTTACTATCCTGATAGTGTTTTTAGCACCACTTTTTGGAGTGCGGCCATAATAGAAGCCAACGGTGCAGTGCCGGCAATCCCGACGGGGGTGACTGCGATCCCGGGCGGTGAACAGGTGAGCCTGGCGTGGGATATGGTTCCCGGAGCGATTTCTTACAAGGTGAAGCGTTCAACGAACAGTGGCACGGAAGCCACCATCGCCAATATTTCAACCGCCAACAACAACTGGCCCGCCTCCAATCAATACACTGACACCGGGCTGGTTGACGGCGTGACGTATTTTTACGTGGTGTCAGCAGTCAATACCAATGGGGAGAGTTCTAATTCCATAGAAGTCCACGCCATACCGATGCCATCAATGTTGTCGAACTTCGGTTTTGAGGCGCCTAGCATTGCCAATTATCAATACAATCCATCCGGTGCGGCTTGGACTTTCAGCGGAGCCAGTCCCAACGGTTCGGGCATCGTCGCCAACGGCAGCGGATTTGGTAATCTGAACGCGCCACAGGGCGTTCAGGCAGCGTTTGTTCAGCAAAAGGGGACTATTTCGCGCACTATTTCCGGTTTTATTCCCGGGACAAACTATACGCTCCTATTTCTCGCTGCGGAACGCCCAGGTAATGCCCAGTCATGGAATGTCACGATTGATGGCACGGTGATTGGAAGCTACGCTCCGGGGTCAAGTGCGACCAGCTACGCGGACTATAGCGCTACCTTCACAGCCACGGCGGCGACGCACACTCTGGCATTTGTCGGAACAGACCTGGCGACTGGTGACAACACTGTGTTTATCGACGACGTGCAGATTACGGCACCACCGTCGCCCGTCATCATATTGACGAACACCTTGCCGGTGACTGCCGTGGATGTGGTGGGCAGCCAAGTCACCTTTACAGCGGGGTTCGCGTCGGCCAGTCCGCTGGCCTATCAGTGGCAGGTTATCAAGGGTAGCACGACGAATAGTATTCCAGGAGCCACCAATACAACTCTGGTACTAACCAATCTGCAACTGACGAACACAGCGTCTTACAGACTGTATGCGTCCAATGGTCTGGGATCTGCCGCGAGTGCCGCGGGTTCACTCACGGTCAATCCTGTGCCGGCGGCGGTGAACAATGTCATTACTGCTTACGCAGCTCAAACGGGTTTCGGCAGCACCAGCACTGTCACGAATTTCGTCCCCACCTGGGCCATTGCGCCGGGCAGTCTGATTGCCGGTCAGTTCCCCAGCAGCATTGGTAGCGGCAATTTCAGCCAATTTGGCGCTGGTGCAATTGCCGTGTTGACTGACGGTAACTTTGGCTGGCTAAACTATTGGCCGGGTGTCGGCGGCAGCCCGACCGAAGTCACCTGTGGCACGGTTGCTGGCGGCGCAGGTCAGTCGGTCACTTACACTCTTACGGGTTCCGCCAGCGGCTATAATCTAACCAACATCGTGGTTTATGGCGGCTGGGGCGATGCCGGTCGCGATCAGCAAGCTTACACGGTTTATTATTCCAAGGTAACGGCACCAGCGACTTTTATTGCGTTGGGTAGCGTCAATTATCTCCCGGGGAATGTTTCAGGTGTACAATGCGCCACCCGGGCGACACTCATGCCGGTGAGTGGAGCGGTGGCTACCAATGTGGCGGCGGTGAAATTTGACTTCACCACTCCTGCAGGCCAAAACGGTTTTGAAGGCTACTCGGAAATCGATTTGTATGGGACACCGGCACCGATTTCGCCGTCAATGAATCCGACGAATATCTTGTTTCAAGTTACGACGAACGGTTTGATGCTCGATTGGCCTAACGACCATATCGGCTGGCGGCTGCAGGCGCAGACCAACGACCTGACTCAAGGACTGGGAACCAATTGGTTTGATGTCAACGGTTCAACTTTCACCAACCAGATGTTCTTTCCCATCAACTCAACCGACGGGAGCGTCTTCTTTCGTCTGGTGTATCCATGATTATCATAACCGGAAAACTAATGAACTTTTTAAAACCTACTTTGGCATTGGGAGCCGTTTTGCTGGCTGGCATTTGCCCGGCGGCTATCGTGACCGAAAACCTCCGCTGCGAATATCTCCACGCACCGCTTGGCATCGATGCTGCCAGCCCGCGCCTGGATTGGATTGTTTCTTCAAGCCGGAGGGGCGAGCTACAGACGGCCTATCAAGTTCTGGTGGCTTCCACGGAGAAACTACTGGATGACGACAAGGGAGATCTGTGGGACAGCGGCAAAGTGGCATCGGACGAAAGTTGCCAGATAGCCTATGCGGGTAAACCGCTGGTTTCCCGCCAGGATTGTTTCTGGAAAGTCCGGATTTGGGATCGCGACGGCGATCCAAGTGTTTGGAGCCAGAATGCCCGGTGGCAAATGGGCCTGCTTCAACCATCGGACTGGGGTGCGGAATGGATCGTAGCCAATACTCCAGCTTCCGTCACGTCCGCGCCGCTGATTATTCGTCGCGCGACTTATGAGGCGGTTGAAGAGCCGGGTTCGGTAGATGTGACAGCAACCCTGGCCAGCCAGGTGAAAAATAATCATCTCAGCATGGTTGTGAACAACAAGACCCTGGGCAAGGATCCTGCCTTCAATGTGGTGAAACGGTTGCGCGTGGATTACGAACTGGACGGCCATTCCCTCAAAAAGGAAGTCAGTGAAAATCAAAGACTGGTGCTGCCGGATGAGTCCGAGCCGGTGTGCTATCTGCGCAAAGAATTCACTGCGGCTTCGCCGGTGGTGCGGGCCGTTGTGTATGCGACCGCACTGGGACTATATGAAATGCATATCAACGGACAGTCCGTCGGCGATCATGTCCTGGCTCCCGACTGGACCGACTATCGCAAGCGCGTGCGCTACCAAGTCTATGATGTCACATCGCTAGTGAAGAGCGGTCACAATGCCATCGGCGCTCTGCTGGCCAATGGGTGGTTTAGCGGACATATTGGCAACGGCGGAAATCAGTACTTTGGAAAAGATTCCGCTTTTTGTGCCCAACTCGAAGTGACCTATGCCGATGGCCGCACCGAACGGATTGTAACTGACGCTTCCTGGAAGTCGCATCGCAGCGCCATCGTTTCTTCTGATTTCATGCTGGGAGAAGATTACGACGCTCGGTTTGAGGTGAAAGATTGGGATAAACCAGGCTTGGACGAGCGCGGGTGGATTCCCGTCACCGTGCGGGACGAATCTTCCCGCGAACTGAATGCCCAAGTCATGGAACCGGTGCGGCAGATTTGCGAACTCAAACCCAAGGCTGTCACCGAACCAAAACCCGGCAGGTGGATTTATGATTTGGGACAGAACATGGTGGGGGTCGTCTGGTTGAAAGTTTCGGCGCCTGCGGGAACCAAAGTGACGCTGCGTCATGCTGAGATGCTTAATCCCAACGGCACATTATATACGCAAAATCTACGCGGTGCGCCTTCCGTGGATCACTACACCTGCAAGGGCGGCGGTGTTGAAACCTGGCAGCCGCGATTCACCTTCCATGGATTTCGCTATGTGGAAATTACCGGACTAAAAGCACGGCCAAGTGATGACGCGGTTACGGGCATTGTTATTGCGTCGGATACCACCCGGACCGGCGAGTTCAGCTGCTCGGATGCGCGTATAAACCAGCTTCAGTCCAATATTCAGTGGGGCCAACGGGGCAATTATATCAGCGTGCCCACCGACTGCCCACAACGCGATGAGCGTCTGGGGTGGATGGGGGACGCGGAAGTTTTCATTCGCACCGCTGCTTACAATGCGGATGTCGCGGCGTTCTTTTCGAAATGGTTGGTTGACGTAGATGATGGTCAATCCCCAGCGGGATCGTTCAGCAATGTAAATCCTAACACCATGGGTGGTGGCGGCGCTCCAGGCTGGGGTGATGCGGGTGTCATCTGCCCATGGACCATTTATGAAGATTACGGTGACAAGCGCATCTTGAAACAGCACCTGCCGGCAATGATAAAATGGGTGGAATATTTGCGCGTGCATAGCACGGATCTCATCCGTGACAAAGATCGCGGCGACGACTATGGAGACTGGCTTGCAATCAATGCTGACACTCCAAAAGACCTCATCGGCACTGCTTATTTTGCTTATTCGACACATTTGTTGGCAAAGTCCTGCCGTGCTTTGGAACGCAGGGAAGAAGCGGATAAATACGATCAATTATTTCAAGATATCAAAACCGCTTTCAACAAGCGGTATGTCGCCGCGGATGGACGCATCAGAGGGGAGACTCAATGCGCCTATGCCATGGCTCTTAAATTTGACTTGCTGCCGGATGAGCTCCGGGCCAAAGCCGCGGAATATCTTGAAGAGGACATCAAAGCCAAAGGCGGACATCTTTCGACCGGTTTTCTTGGGGTAAGCTACTTGTTGTCGGTTCTCACCCAGGCGAGCAAGGCAGATACTGCCTACGGATTGCTGCTACAAGATACGTTTCCCTCGTGGTTGTATTCTGTGAAGCATGGCGCCACCACCATTTGGGAACGTTGGGATGGCTGGACTCCGGAGAAGGGATTTCAGGACCCGGGCATGAATTCATTTAATCATTATTCGCTCGGCTCTTGCGGCGAATATCTATTTGGCGGCATCGGTGGCATTCGCCCCGCCAGTCCGGGCTTCAAGACTATCCTGATTGACCCCGTGATTCGCAATGGCCTGACTTGGGCCAATACGTCTTATGACTCCATTCACGGTAAAATTTCCACCGCTTGGAAGCGAGATGACAAACGGCTGACTTTGGAAGTCGTTGTGCCTGCGAATACGACTGCAACGGTCTGTATTCCAGCCGCTGACTTGGCGAGCATCACGGAGAGCGGAAAGTCCGTGGCACAGGCCGAAGGCGTAAAATTCCTGCGGCAGGAAAATGGAAAGGCGATTTTTAATGTAAGCTCAGGAACATACGTATTCGCCTCCGAAATGGGTCAGAAATGAAATTGACACAGACCAGCCATCTACCGCTGACTTAAAAACTGGAGTGTTTTGGATTCACCATGTTAACTTGTCGCCTCAAGCTTGGACTATGAAGTTGAGAACCCGAGTTGCTATTTTTACGGAAGAGAAAACCAAACTGTGTATTTAACAGGAGGTTCCTTCCAAATTACTTTCAAAACGCCTTGAAACTCTAACTGTTGTGGACACATCCAAACACATTCAATCTTCCTTTAGCTTAGCCAAAGAACGCTATGCTCGATGCGGCGTGAATGTGGATCAGGCGCTCAAACAACTGGCCAAGATTCCCATTTCGCTGCACTGCTGGCAAGGCGACGATGTGGGTGGATTTGAAAATGCCGACGGTGTGCTCGGAGACGGCCTTGCGGTCACTGGCAATTACCCCGGCAAAGCCCGCACTCCCGGAGAACTTCGCGCGGATTTGGAGAAAGCCTTGTCGTTCATTCCCGGCAAACACCGCCTGAATCTGCATGCCTGTTACGGAGAGTTCGGCAACAGGAAAGTAGACCGTGACGCAATTGCGCCGGAACATTTCAGAAACTGGATTGCCTGGGCCAAGGCAAACAAATTGGGATTGGATTTCAACCCGACCTGTTTCTCGCATCCAAAGTCGGCGGATGGTTTTACGTTGTCGCATCGTGACAAGGCCATTCGTCAGTTCTGGATCGAGCATTGCATCCGCTCCCGTGAAATTGGCGCGGCATTCGGCAAAGCCCTCGGAAAAACCTGCGTGACCAATGTGTGGGTTCCCGACGGTTACAAGGACACGCCCGCTGACCGCGTTGGCCCGCGCGTCCGGCTCGCCGAATCCCTCGATGCCATTTTCAAGAAATCACTTTCACACGAGCTAAACCTCGATGCCGTAGAGCCGAAACTATTCGGCATTGGGAGTGAAAGTTACGTTGTCGGATCGCATGAGTTTTACCTCGGCTATGCAGTCAGCCGGAAGAAACTGCTGACGCTCGATGCCGGGCATTATCACCCGACCGAATCCATTTCCGACAAGATCTCCAGCATACTCCAGTTCCTGCCGAAGATTTTGCTGCATGTCAGCCGGGGCGTGCGCTGGGACAGCGATCATGTCGTGACGCTCACCGACGACTTGCAGGCCATCGCGCGTGAAATCGTCATCAATAACTACACCGGCCGCGTCCACATCGGGCTTGATTACTTCGACGCCAGCATCAACCGCGTTGCCGCCTGGATCATTGGCACACGCAATATGCTTCGTGCCTTATTGCTTGGTCTGCTCGAATCGCCCGCCATCAAACAAGCGGAAGCGACCGGCGACCTTACGACGAGGCTGGCCTTGCAGGAGGAAGCCCGCTCGTTGCCGTTCGGCGCGGTTTGGGATTACTACTGCGAAAGCCGAGGTGTTCCCGTTGGCAAAATCTGGCTTGAGGAAATAAAAGCCTATGAGAAGAACGTTTTGAGCAGACGCAAATAGTGCTTGAATCAATCCAATTATGAATCCCTTCCTTGGCGTAATTTTTCACTGGCTCGGAGGCCTGGCTTCCGGAAGTTTTTATGTCCCATATAAAGGTGTAAAGAAATGGTCATGGGAAACCTACTGGCTCGTCGGCGGTTTTTTCTCGTGGATCATTTGCCCGTGGCTGCTGGCATCGTTTATGACGAATGACCTGCTTGGTGTGATTGGGCGCCAATCCGTGAGCACCCTTTGGTGGACGTATTTCTTCGGCGCGATGTGGGGCGTGGGTGGCCTGACATTCGGATTGACGATGCGTTACCTGGGGATGTCGCTGGGCATGGGTGTGGCGCTGGGCTATTGCGCCGCGTTCGGCACGTTGCTGCCGCCGATTTTCAAGCTGCTCATTCCGACAATTCCGGTCGATGAAACCATCATGCAAATCACGGCCACGACGGCGGGAAAAGTCACGCTGGTCGGAGTTTCGGTCTGCCTGCTTGGCATTGCTGTTGCCGCGTATGCCGGTCTGACCAAGGAACAGGAAATGCCTGAGGCCGAAAAGAAAAAGACCATCACAGAATTTGCCTTCCGCAAGGGCATTCTGGTGGCGACGTTCTCCGGCATCATGAGTGCATGCTTTTCATTTGCGCTTACGGCGGGCAAGCCGATTGGGGACGCGTCCGCCCTGGCGGGAACGTCCACGCTCTGGACCGGTTTACCCAAGCTGGTTGTGGTCTTGCTCGGTGGCTTCACCACCAATTGCATCTGGTGTGTGCTGCTCAACATCAAAAACCGTTCGGCTTACCAATATTTTGCTTCACATGTCCGGCCCGAACATGCCGGCTTGGCGGCAGCAGGCGTTGCAACGGGCGCAGCTTTGGCTGATCAGAAAATCCCGATGCTTGGCAACTATTTGTTTTCGGCACTGGCCGGCACATTCTGGTATTTTCAGTTCTTTTTTTATACGATGGGCGAGACGCAAATGGGCAAATATGGTTTCGCTTCATGGACGCTGCACATGGCAAGCATCATCATTTTTAGCACCATGTGGGGTTGGATTTTCCTTGAGTGGAAAGGCTCGAGCAAGAAGGCCCACAGACTGATTGCCTGTGGCATCATCACCTTGATTCTGTCCACCATCATCATCGGCCATGGCACCTGGATGAAGGCCAATGCGGGTGCACATTAAGCCGATTGGCGGAGATCAAGGCACAATAACGCGGCTACAAACTTACGGTCCATGGGCGTGAGGATGGTTGTGCTTTGCGGATTCGTCCAATACCGCCATCGCCGCCTGCCGGAAAGTTCCCTGTGGAAATTGATCTACCCAGGCTTTGGCGTCCAACGCATCCGTCTGCGCCCATCGTTGCACGACGGTGATCACCGTTTGGTCCAACACTGGTCCCAGCCGCAAGGAGGTTATAGCCAGATTAACGGCTGCCGCTGGATTACTTTCTCCCCAGGTTGCCGCGATGCTCGTGATCACTTGTTCACGCGAATCCTCATCCCGTATTTGTTTTGCCCACGAAACCGCGTCCTCAGGAGCAGTGCGAGTCCACACCGCAATTGCTCGTGCGGTTGTTCCGTCCAGCGCCGAACTCGGCGCCAATGTGGTGGCCAGACGCAGCGCTTCCACCGGATGTTCGTAAACAGCTTCGTCCGCCATTATTTCCAAAACTTTCTGTTGCTCCGCGGTGTCCGGCAACTGTTTTGCCCATGCTGTCGCGTCGGCAAAGTTCTGCTCCGCCCATGCGCTTGCGGCAATGGCGAGGGCTTCCTGTCGGTCGCTGCCCGCCGGCATTTGGGGTATCCCCGGCCTGGTGAACCGGATGGGCGGGGAGGCGGCCTTTGCCGCCAAACTCGATGGCGTTTTCCAGGCCTCCGCCGACGTGCGCCCCGGCAGCTACGGCGGGATGATCCATGAAATGACGGAAATGGTCGCCGCCGACATGGGCCAATACGCCCACGGCAACCAGCCCATCCAGCACCTGCTGTACCTCTACGACTACGTCGGCCAGCCGTGGAAAACACAGTCCCGCGTGCGCTGGGCCATGGGCAAACTCTACGCACCCACCCCCGACGGCTACTGTGGCGATGAGGACAACGGGCAAACCTCGGCCTGGTATGTGTTCAGCGCGCTGGGCTTCTACCCGGTGTGTCCGGGCGACGACAACTACCTCATCGGCAGCCCGTTGTTTGACCGGACCACCCTCACGACGGCGGCGGGAAAGACCTTCACGATCTGCGCCCGGGAGAATGGGCCGCTCAAGGCCTACATCGACCGCGCCACGTTAAACGGCGAGCCCTTCACCCGGACCTACCTGGGCCATGACGAGCTGCTGCGGGGGGGCCAACTGGACTTTCAAATGACCTCGGCGCCCAATTACCAATGGGCAGTGGAACCCAAGAACCGTCCGCCCTCCGCCTTGGCGCGGCTCAGGGAGGCAATGCGCAGATAAAGGCATTCCGGGTTTATCAGTTGAAATCAGCGTGGAAGTAACTGGATAGCTCCTTCCGTGTTCAGGGATACCAATTGCGTTCCAACTGACTTAGTTGTTTGTAGTTCCCATACAGTAACTTCATTGAACACCTTCAAGACGTTGCGATTAGGCCTCCAGTAAAAGCTCCAGTAAGCCGATTAAAATCGATAGTGTTTGGCTAGGTTCGGATAGTGCTTAATTAGCCTGCAAACACAGGTGTATTCTGGCCTCAACGACTGAGACTTATCGATTGGCCACGACAACTGGCTCCATTTCTAATGCGAGTGCATCAAGGAATTAGGCGAATAGAACGGTGACCTCCAGTAACAGCTTCAATAAAAATGGAAGCCGGTCACCAGGCGGCTGGAATACAAACCAAGCCTTCCACCAGCCGACAGGACACAAGCGTGGGTAATTGGCATTTGTTTGCGTCAAGTTGAACCGTCGAATTCGCTGCTTGATCATTACAGGACGTTCTGACTTGCTACACTATTCGCTTATGATCGCCCAACGCTGGCTCCGCATCATCCCGGTCGCGCTGGTCATGTATACGATCTCGTATGTGGACCGCACGAACGTCTCGCTCGCGCTGGATCCTAAAATTTCGTCCATGATGCACGACCTGCTGATGGACGACCGCATGAAAGGCCAGGCGGCGGGAATTTTTTTCCTCGGCTACGTTCTGCTGCAAATGGCCGGCGGCTTTCTCGCCGGGAAATGGAGCGCCAAAAAACTGGTCAGCCTCTGCCTTATTTTTTGGGGCGGATGTGCCGTCGCCTGCGGCCTGGCAAAAACATTTTATCAATTTGAAATCGCGCGCTTCCTCTTAGGCGTCTCCGAAAGCTGCGTTTTTCCTGCCACCGTCGTTTTGCTCGCGCACTGGTTTCCCAGTGCCGAACGCGCGCGGGCCAATGCCTTTTGGAACTTGTGCCAGCCGCTCGCCGTCGCCGCCTCCGCACCCATCACCGGATGGCTGCTGGGCGCGTATGGCTGGCAAACCATGTTGATGCTTGAAGGAGCGCTGCCGTTTATCTGGCTGCCCATCTGGTGGTTTTCCATCACCGACCGACCGCGCGACGCCAAGTGGATTTCTGCGGAGGAAAAAAACTTTTTAGAGACCACGCTGGAGCGCGAGGCGGCGCAACTTGAACCGTTGATAAAAATTCCCTTCTGGCAGCGGCTCGCGCGAAGGGAAATTTTGGTGATGATCATCATAAATTTCCTGCACAACTCGGCGGCCTACGGCTGCATGGCGTTTTTCACGGACGGTTTGAAGTCTAAAAATTTCAGCCCGGTGCAATACGGGTTTTTATTCGCGGCACCCTACGCCGTCACCGCCGTCATCATGGTGTTGAACTCCTGGCACTCGGACAAAACCGGCGAACGACGAGGCCATGTGGCGCTGGTCTATACGCTGAGCGGCGTGAGCTTGATCTTGAGCGTGTTGACGCGTGAACATTTCTGGCTCTCCTACGCCTGCATGTGCCTCGCGATTCCCGGCCCGTTCGCCGCGCTCGCGCCGTTCTGGGCGATCCCGACCGAAACCCTGCCGCGCAATGTTTTTGGCCCGGTCATCGGTCTGGTAAATTCTCTCGGCAACACCGGCGGATTTGCCGGGCCATACATTGTTGGCTGGCTCAAAACGGAATATCACAGCACCGGCATTCCGTTCGCCGCCTTGGGAATCGGAATGTTGGTCGCCGCCGCGCTGGCGTTTTTGCTGCCAAAAAGCGCGAGCACATTTCAACGAGGAACGTCAATGCTCAAACTGGCTGGCCGGTAAGGTCGCCGGCGTGAAATGTCCCCGCCAGTTCGTCGCGATACTTTCCCTTCAAGGCAGAACAGGCCGGCACGGCAAATTCTTTTTGGCCAGGAAATGAAGAATGATTTTCCTCCATATTCCAGCCATGCTGAACGGTCGGCGTCCGTAAGAATACCTTTAAGACATTGCGATCAGGCCCCCGGTGACAACTCCAGTAAATGGATTAAGATCGATAGTGTTTGCCCAGGTTCGGATGGTGCTTGATTAGCCTGCAAACATTGGCAATTCTGACCTCAACGACTGAGACTTGTCGATCGACCCCGACAACTGGCTCCATTTCTGATGCATGCGCATCAAGGGATTAGGTGGATAGAACGGCGACCTCCAGTCGTCGTCACAACGGAATTTATTTCATTGAAGACCGGGATACCCGCCAGCGGGAAAGTCTGCGCACCCGGTAAAAACTTCAGCCCGATTCTCCGCCGGTGCAAGTCTCCCTTTTTCGAAGTGCAGCCCAGGAGGCCGCCTCCTTTACGCGCCGGACCAGCCGAAGCGGAGCAACTATGATTGGAGCAAATTCTGTTCAATCAACAACTTGTTTGGGTCGCTTAAAGCCGCAGAACCAGATTGGAGTTGGAGCAACGGCATGGTAAGATATTTTGACAGTTTCTTAAAGAACGACCGTGCGGCAAAAAAGGAACGAGCAGTTCATGACAATGACGATGAATGGGGATATGCCGGTTGGGGACTTAAATCAGTCCAAGTCTTTATCCGTTTTCCTCTGCGGAGACGTGATGACCGGTCGGGGAATTGATCAAGTCCTGCCGCAGCCAGGCGACCCGACCTTGTATGAATCGTGCGTGTCCGACGCCCGCGAGTACGTCAAACTGGCCGAGAGGGTTCACGGTCCAATCCAGCGGCCGGTGGGCTTCAAATACATCTGGGGTGACGCACTGGCAGAATTGCACCGGGCGAAGGCAGACGTGAGAATCGTCAACCTCGAGACCAGCATCACCTCCAACGATCAGTGCTGGCCCGACAAGGGGATCCATTATCGCATGCACCCTCGGAACATCGGCTGCCTCACTGCAGCCCGTGTCAGTGCTTGCTGCCTGGCAAACAACCATGTGCTGGACTGGGGTCATGCCGGGCTGCGGGAAACGCTTGAGACTTTGGAGCGCGCGGGCATTGCTCATGCGGGCGCGGGGAGCAGTGAGGAAGAAGCGGCGGCTCCGGCGGTGTTGCAGGTGGCGGGCAAAGGGCGATTGCTGCTCTTCTCCCTTGGATCAATCACCAGCGGCATTCCACGGGAATGGGGCGCGGCCCGGGATCGGCCGGGGATCAACCTGCTGAGGGATCTCTCCGAAGAAACCGCCGCGCGCATAGGGTGCCGGATGCGTCAGATCAAGCAGAGGGGCGATGTGGTCATTGCGTCAATTCACTGGGGCGGCAACTGGGGCTACGAGATTCCCAAGGACCAGATCACCTTTTCCCATCGGTTGATTGAGGAGGGTTTCGACCTCATCCATGGTCATTCGTCCCATCATGTGAAGGGAATCGAAATATTCAAGGGCCGGCTTGTCCTTTATGGGTGTGGGGATTTTATTAACGACTACGAAGGGATCACCGGATATGAGGAGTTTCGCGGCGATCTGGCTTTGATGTATTTGGTTCAAATGGATTCACAGCAGGGTCACATGATGGCAGCAGAGATGGTTCCAATGCAGATGCGACGGTTTCGGCTGAGCCGAGCCTCGGCCGTGGATGCCGGCTGGATCTGTGCCTTGCTGAACCGGCTGAGCGCGTCCTTCGGCACGCAAGTGCGATTGGTGCAGGACAACAGCATGGTGCTTGGATGAAAAGGGGTTCCTCCTTCCCAATACCGGGGTTGACCTCAAAGAAAACCGGGAGGGCGCTTACTTGGCAGGGGTCCATCGGACGGGCGCTTTGCTTTTTGCAAAGATCTCGTTTGTGGTGAATGACAAACGGAATAAAAATTAATTTCCGGCTTGTGATATGGACGACGGGCCGACGCAGATGGTCGCGCCTAGTGAGGAAGCTTTCCTGAAGGCTTGCGCGCCCGCTCGTTTAACAACGCGTCCAGGCCGCACCACAGCCGCAAACGGTCCCTCACACCAATTTTCTCCAGATTCACGTGAGCCAGCCCGTGGATCAGGAACAGGCGCGCCTGGCCTCTGGGCACGGCGTTGGCCAGGGCGATGCTTTCGGTATAAGGAACGATGCCGTCATCGTATCCATGGAAAAGAATCAATCGAGCCTTGAGCCGGGAAAGATCCTGCCGGGCCAGGTTGATCGCGTCGAACTCGGCTTTGATCTCAGCGGGCAAATTCGCCAGCAATTCCGGGGTGCGGTTTGGATCTTTATTGGTGATCAACTCGTAGTAGGCGCGGCCTTGCGGACCGAGCCTGGCCGCCAGTAATTCCACGGGCGCATCGGGCTGTTCGAGTTTGCGCCGGGCAATTTCCTGAAGCATCGCCCGGTCTGTCGGGCTGGAGAGCCGGCCGGCGTTGCTGCGGACAAAAACCCACTTGCCATACGTGTTTGGTTCAAGGTACTGCCACGGACTGTCCTTTTTGGCATAGTTACGGAAATAACCAGTCGTGAAGAAGGCAACAACTTTTTCCAAGTCATAATACCCTCCCACTCCGACGACAAACTGAACTTTATCCCGTAATTCTGGCGCCGACGCGGCCAGGATGATCGGGCCGACGGCGTAACTCGTGGCGGCCGCGCCGACGCGGCCTTGCGGGGCCAGATCAGGGTGCGACGCCAGATATGTCAGGCCATCGGCGACCTCGCGGATGTTCTGGGGTCCCAGGTTAAATTGCCGGAAATCCGTAAGGTCCGGCACCAGCACGGCAAATTGCTCACGGGCCAGCGTTTGCGCGAAAGCGACCAGACGGGGATCATCCTTGCCCGACTCGGCAGCCCCGGGCACGAGAAGGATGCCCGCCTTCGTTTGCACCCGGGAACGATAGAGATCCGCTTGATAAATCCGGCCTCCTACCTCGTATTGAACGGCGGTCCGGGTGGCTTCACCGACTGCCGCATTGAGACGGTTGGGATGGCCTTGGGCCGCGATGTCGCGGAGCACCTCGGCCGAGGCGAGGGGATGATGAGGGAGGCAGCAACACCCATTCAGGCCGGCAAGAATTGCCATCGCCAGTGCGCCCGCAACCAAGGCTCTTCGGATGAAAAGGCGTTTGAGGTTAGCGTTCATTATTCATTTCCACGCTTGGTTCCGCCACGCGCCCATCTGCCCGTGCCGCTTGGTGATTCCTATTGTTTTGCATTCCCTGTCTGAGTTGTTCTTTTTCTTCCGGAGTCAAATGCGGCAGGTGGCGGAGGAATGAAGCGATTTTCCAAATTTCAGCATTGTTATGAGTCGGGCCAAAGGCCGGCATTCCGCTCCAGCGGACGCCGTTTTTGACAATCCAAAAAAGTTGGCCGTCCGACAACTCCTGAACCTCCGGCGCATCGAGCGCCGGAGCCGGGGGATTGAGGCCCATGGATAATTCATTGCCCTCAATGCCCGGAGCGCCGTGACAGATCAGGCAGTTCTCACGGTAGTGCGCCATGCCGGCTGCCCAAGCGGAAGCATCATTGGCGAAGGGGTTGTTCTTTTTCGGGAACCGTCCAGCCATGGAGCGTTCAAATGCCCAAGGGGCGAGAGTTTTCTCGATGGCTCCAGGCTTGCCCGAGGCGGACAGGTCAAGCGCACCGGAAACAAGAATCAGGAATGCAATCAGCAATACCATGATGATGCCGCATACAAAACCAATCCAAAATTTTCTCCGGGTATGCATGTGGATGCCTGCATTCACTCATCTACTCCGTCGCGCTGGTGTTGTGGTCCGCTTCGCAGATGGACACGGTTTTGATATTCACAAATTCCCGAATGCCGTGCTTGCCCAATTCACGTCCGTAGCCGGACTGTTTAATTCCACCAAAGGGAAGGCGCGGGTCAGAAGCCACCATGCCGTTGACGAAAGCCAGCCCGGCCTGAATTTCATTGATAAACAATTCGCGCTCGCGTTCATCATCGGTCCAGGCGCAGGAGCCGAGGCCAAAGCCGGTGTCATTGGCGATTCGAATGGCGTCGGCCATGCCGTCAGCGTGAAAGATCGATGCCACTGGTCCAAACAATTCCTCTTCGCGGGCAGGGGAGTTTGGCGGGATGTCGGCCAGCACGGTGGGGGCGAAGAAATAGCCCGCGCGCTCGAGGCGCTTGCCGCCGAGCAGTGTCCGGGCGCCCATCCGCACGGTTTGATTCACCTGGTTCTCCAATATTTCCAGCACCCCGGCCGTGGCCAAAGGACCAATATCGGTGGCCTCATCCATCGGATCTCCCACTTTCAGCGACGCCATGCGCTGGGTGAACCGGCGCTCGAACTCATCCGCAACCTTTCGGTCCACGATGAAGCGTTTGGCCGCAATGCAGGACTGCCCGTTATTAATGGTGCGCGCCTGCACCGCCGTCGCGACAGCGCGATCCAGGTTCACACTGGGCATCACGAGGAACGGATCGCTGCCACCGAGTTCAAGCACGGTTTTTTTGATTTGTTTCCCTGCCACACCAGCCACACTCCGGCCCGCGCCCACGCTGCCGGTGAGGGTGACCGCGCTGACACGCGAGTCTTCGATCACTTTGCTCACGCGATCGGAACCGATCAGCAATATTTGAAACGCTCCATCAGGAAAACCGGCGCGACGAAAAATGTCTTCAATGGCCCGTGCACACTGGGGGACATTGGACGCATGCTTCAACAGGGCAACGTTGCCGGCCATGAGCGCCGGGGCCGCAAAGCGGAAAACCTGCCAGAAAGGAAAGTTCCATGGCATGATCGCCAGTATCGCTCCCAAGGGTTGGTAGCGCACGAAGCTGCGTACGGCTTTGGTGGACACTTCCTCATCCGCCAGGAAACGCGCCGCGTGTTCAGCAAAATAACGGCAAGCCGACGCGCATTTCTCCACTTCCTGCACCGCGGCGCGCACCAGCTTGCCCATCTCGCGGGTCATGGTTTGCGCATGGACGTTCTTTTCGGATTCCATGATTTGAGCGGCGCGAACCAGCAGACCGGCCCTCTTGGCCAGCGGCATGAGACGGTAATTCTGAAAGGTCTCAGCGGCGCGCTGAAGCTTGCGGTCCACCTCCGGTTCCGAATGCGGCTCAAATTGTTGCAGCATCTGACCATTGCAAGGATTGATGCTGGCGATGCCTCGGGGTGAGGCGGTCTCATTGGCGTTTCGTGTGCTCATGGACCACGGGTCGGATCTATTCCGCTTCTGAGTTAACGTTCCTCCTGGATCAGCCTGTTTTCTAATGGGGTGTTGTCCTCACTTTGAGATGGTCTGTGGTCTCTGAATCCGATTGAACCCGCTTTACTAATCATGTGGATCACTTGATTGACCGCGAATTGGGCTTATATTTTTAACAACTAAAACGAACGCGGGAAAGGAGAGTAGGAGAACAATGCCGATCGAAAAACTTAAACAATTCCTGGACCAGGAACGGGTGAAATATTTGTCCATCGCTCATTCGCCTGCCTTCACAGCCCAGGAGATCGCCGCAGCGGCGCACGTGCCCGGAAACGAGCTGGCCAAAACGGTCGTGGTTCACCTCGACGGAAAGATCGCGATGGCCGTCTTGCCCGCCAACCTGAAAATTATCCTCGATGATTTGCGCGAGGCCGCCGGGGTGGAACAAGCCCGCTTCGCCACGGAGGATGAATTCAAGAGGCTCTTTCCAGATTGTGAAACCGGGGCCATGCCTCCCTTTGGGAACCTATACGGGATGGATGTTTATGCCGCTACGAGCCTGCCCAGAGATCATGAGATCGCCTTTAACGCCGGGTCGCATACGGAATTGTTCAAAATGGCATATGGTGATTTTGCGCGGTTGGTGAAGCCCAAGGTGGCGAGCTTTACGACGTAACCTGACGCTGTTGCTTTCCAGAGCGGGTGAAGAGCGTGCCGGCGAAGGCAGGCGGCTATGGCTTGGGGGGTTCCTTCAGGAATGGCGTGAACAGGTCAATTGGCACTGGCAGGAAGGTGGTGGTGTTATGCTCGCTGGAGATTTCCCGCATGGTCTGGAGGAAGCGCAGTTGAAGAGCAATGGGCTCTTTGCTGATCATCGCAGCGGCCTGGACCATTTTTTCGGCGGCTTGAAATTCGCCTTCGGCATTGACGATCTTCGCGCGCCGCTCGCGTTCCGCCTCGGCTTGCTTGGCCATCGCGCGTTTCATGCTGTCCGGCAGCGCGACGTCTTTTACCTCAACGGCCGTGACCTTGACGCCCCACGGCTCGGTTTGCCGGTCGATGATTTCCTGCAACCTCAGATTGATCGACTCCCGTTGTGAGAGCAGGTCATCCAATGGCGCCTGGCCGAGGACGCTGCGGAGGGTGGTCTGGGCAATAAGGGAAGTCGCCTTCCAGAAGTTCTCGACCTTTACCACTGCGGCAATGGGGTCCATGACGCGAAAATAGACGACTGCGTCCACCGTGGCCGGTACGTTGTCACGAGTCATGACTTCCTGTTTCGACACATCAATGGTGACTACCCGCAGATCCATCTTCACCATGCGGTCCACGATAGGGATCAGCAGAATCAAGCCCGGGCCTTTCACTCCGAGCAGCTTGCCGAGCCGGAAAATGACACCGCGCTCGTATTCGCGCAAGATGCGAATGGCCTGGGGTAATATGATTACAGCCAGGATGAGCAGCGGCAGGGCCCAGGCTGACAGGTTAAAAAGTATATGTAAGCTCTGTTCCATAAATAACTCCTTCGTCATCTCATTTGGCCTGGTTTCACCTTCAAAGTCAGTCCGTCAATGCCGGCAATTTCCACCCGTTGGCCCGGTTCGATGGGGATGTCGCTGGCCGCGTTCCAGTACTCGCCCTCGACAAAGACTTTGCCGCCCGTGGCGTCAATGCGGGTCAAGGCAGGGGCGGTTTTGCCCAGCATGGTTTCCCTGCCCGCACGAACGGGCAGCAGTTGCGCGCGCAGGCCCGCGCCCACGACAAAGATGAAAAAGGCGGCCGTCAGCAGTGTCGCGGGAATAATGTATGCCAGCGAGAGGCGGAAACCGGGGTCGGCGCGGTCGAAAAGCATCAGCGCACCCAGGAAGAACGTCACGACGCCGCCGAACGTGAGCACGCCATGCGTCGGCGCATAGATGTCCACGATAAACAACACCACGGCCAGGCCCACCATGGCCAACCCCGCCACGTTGATGGGCAGAATGGCTGCCATGTAGAGCAGGAGAATCAGGGCGATGCCGCCAATGACGCCGGGCAAAACCGCGCCGGGACTGCTGAGTTCGCCGATGATGCCATAAATCGCCACGAGCATGAGGATGAGCATCAGTTCGGGCCGCCAGAGCAGGTGGAAGACTTTTTCCCGTGTGGCCATCGGGATTTCGATGATCCTGGCTCCGGCGGTTTTCAGAACCTTGCCATTGATTTCACGTTCGTTGATTTGCCGCAGAAGGTCGGACTTATCCTTGGCGATGACATCGATGACTTTCAACTCGAGTGCTTTTTCGGCGGTGATGGAAGCGCTTTCACGGACGGAGGATTTGGCCCACTCGACGTTGCGCCCGCGTTTCTCGGCGATCGCTTCGATGTAGCTGCTGCCGAAGTTTTCGAGTTTTTGCTTCATCACGTCATCGGTTTTCCCGCCGCCGGGACTCATCGAAACGGGGTGCGCCGCGCCGATGCTGGTGTTGGGCGCCATGGCGGCGACATTCGCCGCCAGCGTGATGAAACAACCGGCACTGCCGGCGTTGGCTCCGGAGGGGGCGACATAGACAACGATTGGCACGGGAGAGGCATAGAATTTTTGAACAATTTCCTTGGTTGAATCGAGGAGGCCGCCCGGGGTGTCGAGCTGAATGACAAGCGCGGCATTATTCCTCGCGCCGGCCACATCAATGGCGCGGGCAATGTAACTGGCCGTGGCCGGACCAATCGGGCCGTTGATTTTGATCAATGCGACGTCTGCGGCCTGCAGGCCAGTCAAGGACCCGCACGCCAATGCCGCCGCCAGGATCGCCAGCCAACGCTTCATAACATCCTTGTTACGCCTTATTTAAATTACCACAACGGCGGAGGGTCACAAATGAACAATCGGTTGACTCAAACGAGTCTGAGCGCACATTTGCAGTCATTGGGCTTAAGAGTGTACGATGCCGCACACCCTTCGCTTTTGACAACCTACACTTGTGCAAAACCGCCATCCACAAACAATTCCGTTCCCGTGATGAAGCTGCTGTCGTCGGAGGCGAGAAACACCACGGCCTTGGCGATCTCATTGGGCGTGCCGATCCTGCCGAGCGGAACACTGTTGGAAAGCATCTTCAAGCGTTGCTCGCCCTCTCCTGTGGAAGCCACGAAGTCATGCAGTCCGGGCGTGTCGATGGGGCCCGGGCTCACCGCGTTCACGCGAATGTGGCGATCCTTCAAGTCCGTGGTCCAGGTCCGCGCGAACGAACGCACGGCGGCTTTGGTGGCGCTATAAACACTATTCGACGAGAACCCCTTGCTGGCGACGATGGAGGCATTCAGGATGATTGATGCGCCATCCGGCAACAGCGCCAGCGCCTTCTGCACCGTGAAAAGGAGGCCCTTCACATTGATATTGAAGATCGAGTCATAGTGCTCCTCGGTTATCATGCCGAAGGTAGCAAATTTCGCAATTCCGGCATTCGCGAAAACAATATCGAGCTTGCCCTTCTCCCGCTTGATTTGTGCGAAGAGGTGATCCAGATCGCCCAGGTTCGACACATCACCTTGTACGGCAGTCACATCTCTTCCTATCTCCTTTACCGCCGCGGCCAACTCCGGCTCACGGCGCCCCGTGATGAAGACGTACGCGCCTTCGTTCACAAACTGCTTGGCCGTCGCCAGGCCGATGCCGCTGTTGCCACCGGTAACAAGCGCAATTTTTCCTTCAAGCTTGCCCATATTTTCATTTCTCCCTGGTTGTCGTTTGATCGCTGTTCCTTGCGAACGTCCGCGCTGCCGAGCCATGCGGATACTCCATTAAGAACCTCGTTGGACAAATTGTCATTGTCCAGTGCGCGAGTCACCCCGTCTCGCTTGCGTGCCAACCTGGCATGAAGACTTCTGGAAGGACCTGAACCAAATTGATGTCCCAACGCTGGTCATTCACGGGGGGACGCGGACAGGATTCTGCCGATCACTGCCTCAGGGCTCCGGACCGCCAAGCTCATTAAGGGAGCCCGCTTGGTGGTAGTGGAGCGGGCTTTGGCGGATTTGATTTGGTTTCGTCTTCCCAACCGCCGCCGAGCGCCTTGTAAAGAGACACCACGACGAGCAGTTGATCGCGTTGGGTGCGGGCCAGATTCAGCTCCAACGGGAAGAGCTGTTGCTGGGCTTCGAGAACTTCGTAGTAGCTTGCTTTGCCGGCCAGGTAACGTTCGGTGGAAAGCCGCACCGCCCGCCCCAATGCCTTCACTTCACGGGCCTGCTGCACGCGAATTTCTTCCAGCCTTTCACGCGAAACCAAGGCGTCGGACACCTCGCGTAATGCGGTGAGCGCCGTCTGCCGGTAACGCAGCCGGGCTTCGTCCCGGACGGCTCTGGCTTGCCGGTGTTGTCCCACCAGCCGGCCGCCCTCAAACAGCGGGCCGGTCGCCTCGGTGCCCACGGCCCACGCATTGGCGCTGCCCAGGGTAAAGGCGGACAATTGTGTGCTGACTTTTCCAAGCAGCGCCGTCAAGCCGATCCGGGGAAAGAACTCCGCCACCGACTCGCCGACCTGCGCATTGGCGGAGCGCAACCGTTGTTCCGATTCGCGGACGTCCGGTCGGCGCTCCAACAATGCGGACGGCAGACCGGCGGGAACTTCCGGCGGCAGCGTGTCCCCAAATCGCACGCTGGCGCGATCAATCGGTCCAGGATTGCGGCCCAACAAAATGGAAAGTTCATTTTCCGTTTCGGAAATCTGCTGCAGGATGGCCGGGCGCGCCGCCATCGCATCGGCCAGGGCGGCTTCGGCACGCGAGGTCTCCAGGGCAGAAGCCGTGCCTTCCTCCAAACGCCGCGTGAAGATTCTGAGGCTTTCGCCAAACGAATTGGTGTTGCGGTTGGCAATTTCCAACTCCTGGTCCAGTTCCTGCAACCGGAAGTAATCGACGGCCACCGCACTCAACAGGCTCAGCCGGACACCACGGCGCGCTTCCTCGCTCGCCAGAAACTGGGCGCGGGCGGATTCGTTGAGGCGGCGGACGCGGCCCCAGAGGTCCACTTCCCAGAACAAGTTCAGCGTGGCGGCCGCCGAACTGACGGTGGTGGCGTTGTTCGGGAAGGCTGTGCCCAGCAAAACATTTCGCCCGCGGTTGACCAAGCCCTCGTAGTCCACGCTGGGGACGAACTGGGACCTGGCCTGCATGGCGACCGCCCGGGCCTGTTCCACCCGTGTCATGGCGATGCTCAGATCATAATTGTTCGTCAGGGCTTCACGGATCAGTGCCTGCAAAATGTTGTCCTGATAAACCTGCCACCAATCCAGATCAGCGAATGATTTGTTCGTAGCGGCGTTCTCATCCCGAAAGACGGCGGGCGAATGGATCACTGGACGCCGGTAGTCGGGGCCAACGGCGCAGCCCGCGAACCAAACTCCCAACAGCGCCAAAATGAGGCAGGCGAATTCATGGTTTCCTGGCAGCCGGCGGTTCATGGGATGTTTTCCCCAGCCGTGCTGCCATCCGGGCCTCCGGCGGCTTCCGGTCCCGGCGACCGACGACGGGCGGCAAACTTCTCAATCACGTAAAACGTGACGGGAATCAGGCAGACCGCGATGCCAGTCGCGGCCAACATGCCGCCGATGACCACAGTGCCAAGAATGCGCCGGGAAACGGCTCCCGCCCCCGTGGCGAACCACAAGGGCGTTGTACCGAGAATAAAGGCGAAGGAAGTCATCAGGATCGGCCGCAAGCGGATGCGGGCGCCGGTTAGGGCCGCTTCGATCAGCGGTTTGCCCTTTTCGTATTCCAGGCGGGCGAACTCGACGATCAGAATGGCGTTCTTCGCCGCCAGCCCAATGAGCATGACCAGACCGATCTGCGCATAAATATTATTCACCATATGCCGCGACAACAGGGCGGCAAAGGCGCCGAATACGGCGATGGGCGTCCCCAGCAAAACGCTGAACGGCAGCGACCAGCTTTCGTACAACGCCGCCAGAATCAAAAACACGAACAGGAAGGAGAGGCCGAAAATAGCCGCCGGAGAAACACCCTGCCGCGCCTTCTGTTCCTGAAACGATATGCCCAGATAGTCGAATCCCATTTCCGGCGGCATGGTCTGCGCAAACACTTCCTCCAAGGCTTTGGTGGCTTGCGCGGAACTGAAGCCAGGGGCGGCCGCGCCATTGATCTGCGCGCTGCGATAGAGGTTGTAGCGCATGGTGAACTCGGGCCCGGCAATGGACTTGGTGGAGGTCAGGGCCGAGAGCGGCACCGATTCGCCAGCGTGATTGCGGACGTAAAACAGGCCCAGGTTCTCGACGCGGGTCCGGTACTCGCCCTCGGCTTGAACATAAACCTGCCACTGCCGGCCGAACCGGTTGAAATAATCAATGAAGAATCCGCCCATGAAGGTTTGCAGGGTCTTGTAAACCTCCGTCAGTTCCACGCCCTGCTTGAGGGTTTTGTCGCGATCCACATCCACATAAAGCTGTGGCACGGAGGGCAGGAAAGTGGTGTTGAGGCCGGCGAGCTCCGGGCGCTTGCGCGCCGCCGCCATGAATTTGGCAACGTTGCCGGCCAGAAACGGAATGTCTTTGCCGGCCCGGTCTTCCAGGACGAAGGTGAAGCCGCCGGCGGTGCCGACGCCCTGGATGGCGGGAGGCGAAAACGCAAAGGCGACCGCACCCGGCAGTTGGGACAGTTTTTGGTTCAGGTGCGCCTTGATGGCCTCATAGCTCTCTTCCCGTTTCGTGCGCTCGCCCCATTCCTTCAAGCTTATCCAAACAAAAGCGCTGTAAGTATTGCGCGAAAAGCTGAGCAGGCTGAAACCGGCCACGGTGGTGCAATCCTTGACTCCAGGCGTGGCCAGCGTGATGTCCTCGACTTGTTTACAAATGGCCGCGGTGCGATCCAGTGAAGAGGCCAACGGCAGTTGAACGTTGACATAGAGATAACCCTGATCCTCTTCGGGCAGGAAACCGGACGGAAGAGTTTTGCCCAGGAAACCGACGGCCAGCGCCACCAGGCCGAGAAACACCAGGCTGAAAGTGGATTTCCGGATCAAGGCCCGGCACACCCCGATATAGCCGTCCGTAAGCCGCCCATAACTGCGGTTAAACCAGCCAAAAAACCGGGCGAGCGGGCCGGTCGATTTTTTCTTTGGCCGCAGGAGCAAGGCGGACAGGGCCGGACTGAGCGTCAGCGCGTTAAAAGCCGAGATCAGCACGGAGATGGCAATGGTCACGGCGAATTGCTGATAAAGCCGGCCCGTGATGCCGGGGATGAACACTGTCGGGAGAAAAACTGCCGAGAGAATTATGGCGATGGCCACCACCGGGTTGGAGACTTCCTCCATCGCCTTCAACGTGGCCTCTTTGGGGGACATCCCATCCTCGATGTGGTGCTCGACCGCTTCCACAACCACGATCGCATCATCCACCACCAACCCGATGGCGAGGACGAGGCCAAAAAGTGACAAAGTGTTGATCGAGAAACCAAGCACCGGAAACAGGGCAAAAGTTCCGATGAGCGACACCGGGACCGCCACCAGCGGGATCAAGGCGGCCCGCCAGCCCTGTAGGAAAATGAAAACCACCAGCATCACCAGCGCCAGCGCCTCCCAAAAGGTCTTGCCGATTTCGCGAATCCCCTCGGTGACCGCCTTCGTGGTGTCAACCGTGATGTGATAATCAATGTCTGAGGGAAACCGAGCTTTCAACTCCGCCATCATTTTTTGGACGCCCTTGGCCGCCTCGATGGCGTTGGAACCGGGCAGTTGATACAACGCGAGAATGGCCGAAGGATGGCCATCAAACCGGCCGATGATGTTATAATCCGCCGTGCCCAATTCGATGCGGGCAACGTCCTTCAACCGCACAATGGAACCATCCGGCGCGGCGCGGAGAACGATGTTCCCAAATTCCGCCTCGGAGACGAGCCGACCTTGCGCGCGCACCGTGTAAGTGAACGGCTGTCCGGGCGGCGCGGGCCGGCCGCCGATTTTACCGGCGGGGTTTACGTTGTTTTGGCTGTTAACGGCAGCGATGATCTCTGAGACGGTGATGTTTAATTTCGCAAGCTGGTCCGGCTTCACCCAGATGCGCATGGCATACTGGCCGGCGCCGAAAATCTGGACCTGGGAAATACCCAGCACGCGGCTGAGCGCATCGCTGAGGTTGATGTAGGCGTAGTTGGCCAGAAAATCGGCGTCGCGCGTGCCTTTGGGTGAATTGAGCGCGATGATGACAAAGGGCGCGGAGAGGGATTTCTGGACCGTGACGCCAAAGTTGCGCACATCGGCGGGCAGTTGGGGTTCCGCCTGCGCAAAGCGCAACTGGGTCAGGACGTGGTCAATGTTGGGGTCGGTTTTAAGGTCGAAGTTCACGAACATGCGCATCGTGCCGTCGTTGGCGTTGATCGAGTACATGTAGTTCATGTTGTCCACACCGCTCATTTGTTCCTCGATGGGCGTGGCCACGGATTGCTCGACGGTTTGGGCGTCAGCGCCCACGTAGGTAGCCAGAATGTAGATTTCGGGGGGAACCACCTTGGGAAATTGCGCGATGGGCAGTCCGAACATCGTGACCAGGCCGACGATGACCATGATGATGGAAATCACCATCGCGACGATCGGGCGGTTGATGAAGAATTTGGACATGGTCTAACGATTTTGCGGCCCCGCGGGCCCGGGGACGGTGGTTTCCGCCACAGAGTTCGTCGGGTTCACCACCAGCCCGTCGCGTATTTTCTGGAGGCCCTCGACCACGACACGCTGGCCGGGCTTAATGCCCGACTCGATGATCCACAGGTTGCCGTTGCGTTCGCCGACCTGAACGGGCTGGATGTGGACTTTGTTGTCCGCATCCACGACGACCACCTGATAGGCACCTTGCAATTCCGAAACCGCCTGCTGCGGCACCATCAGCGCGCCGTGCTTCGTATCGAATTTCACCCGCAGACGCACGAATTCGCCGGGACGAAGTGGATAACCCGGGTTCGGGAAAAGCGCTTCTACTCTGAGCGCTCCGGTGGTTGTGCCAATCTGCCGGTCCACTGCCACAATTTTACCTTGGTGGGGATAAACTGTGCCGTCGGCCAGGATTAATTGAATCTCCAACTTTTTGAGTTGTTCCGTCCGGTTAACTGGGTCCGGGAATCGTTTGGTAAAGCTGATGTAAGCCTGCTCGGGGACGATGTAGTAGGCTTTGATTGGATCAACCGTGGATACGGTGGTCAGTTCACCCGTTGCCGGCCCCACCAGGTCGCCAATTTGTCCCTTCGCGATGCTGGGAATGCCGTCGATGGGCGAAATAATCCTGGTGAAGCCCAGATTCAACCGGGCTTCCTCCACCCGGCCTTTCGCGGCCAGGACTGCCGCCTTGGCTTCCAGGTTGGCCTGGACAGCGTCGTCATATTCCTCCTGGCTGATGGCCTTGTCCCTGACCAGTGGGGCATAACGTTTGACATCGAGCTCGGTTTTTCCAAGCCGGGCTTCCGCCTGGGACAGTTGGCCGCTGGCCTGATCCAGCACCGCTTGGAACGGACGCGGGTCAATCTCAAACAACAGGTCGCCTTTCTTGATGGGGTCCCCCTCATGATAATCCTGCGCGACCAGATAGCCGTTTACCTGCGCCCGGATGGTGGCGTTGACCAACCCATCCAGCGTGCCAACCCATTCATGATAAATCGGAACATCGGCCTGGGTCACGGTCGCAACTTGCACCACGGGAGGCGGCGGCGTTGAGCGCGGCTTTTCCTTGCACCCCGCAAGGCAAAGCAATGCGATAGTGGCGAAGAGCATCTCCACTTCGATTTTTTTGAATGGGCACATAGGAATCCGGCATTGCCTGCGGTTGTGAATTCACCCCCGCAAAAAATTACCGGGCTGCTTTGACTGCCACTTTCCGTCCGCCCGGCGAGCACAGTCAGTTCAATGGTTGTGAAGTTTACCCGCTTCGCTGGATTCGAAGGCCTTCTGGATTCGATCCGGCCGGCATCTGTTGGTGAAGCCTGCTCCACTGCGAGGAAGGCGGCTGGGCCAGCCTGTCAGGTTTGGCAGCGAGGTTCCGCACCAATTCAGGGCGTGAAACATTCCGCCAGAGCTTGCTACGACTCCTGAAAACATCCGGCCATATTTTCAGAAACCCAGGTTTCTCACAATGGGGCGGACACCTGCTTTTACCGTTGATGCGAGCGGCCGCGGCGGGGTCATGTTGGCGTGGAATCCGACCGGCGGCGAAACAAAGCTGACACCATTACAACGGCCTGGAAAAACCGTTACATGATTCAAGTTCAGTGAGAGTTCAGCTCATTCCTGCGCTGCCCGGGGTTTTGCCGGAGCGTCCAACCCACCCGGGTTCGAGAGGCGCTCCGCGGAAAGGGGAATTGTTGTGCGCGTGCCGGGCGCCCTTGCGCGTATTTGGGCGGCCATATCGGCTATTGCTTCAACGTCGCGCAGCGTGAGCATCTGCTCCAAATCTCTGGCGAATAGGAGATCAAGCGTCCAACCCGTCATCACGCGCAGCTTTTTGGACAAACGTGGTAGTTTGGCGAGATAGACCGTTCGCCACATCAGCCAGGCGAGAAATCCGGAAAATTTCATCCCGAATATCATCGCCACGCCAGTCCGACGCCCGATGGTCGCCAATTGCCCGAGCGTCGTGAAGGTAAAGGGTCTCAGGGGCCGACCGAGAATTGCGGCTTCAATGTTCCGCGCCGCGACCTGCGCCTCCCGCAGTCCGTGCTGCGCGGTTGTCGGGTGACTTTTCCCCGTCCTGGCATTCGGCACGGCCGCGCAATCACCCACCGCCCACAGGCCAGGATACTCCGGCACCGCCAGGAATTCATTCACCACCAGACGATCTCGTTCTTTGCGGCAAGGAAGAGCAGCGATGGCTGGACTTGCCATTACGCCTGCCGTCCAGATCAGGGTCGCGGCGGGAATTGACTGGCCGTTGGCAAGAGTGATGAGCGTGCCGTCGTAGCTGGCCACGCGCACTCCTTTCAGCACTTCGACCTTGCGTTCGCACAGTTTGCGCTCGGCGTAACGGCCAAGTTCTTCACCGAGCTCCGGCAGCAGAACCTCGCCAGGATGGATTATGGTGACGCGGATCAAGTCTTCGGTCAACTCGGGGTAGTACCGCACGGCTTCGCGCACACAGTCGTAGATCGCGCCCGTCGTTTCCACGCCCGAGAATCCGCCGCCCGCTGTCACAAAGGTCAGCGCGCGGCGACGCACCGCCGGGTCGGTGTGCAGGCTTGCCTCCTCCAACAACGCCAGAATGCGGTTGCGCAGCAGTGCCGCGTCGATCAGGCGTTTCATGGTGACCGCCCACTCGCGGACGCCCGGAAGGCCGAAGAAATTCGTCTCCGAGCCCAGCGCGACAAGCAGATGGTCGAACTCGAACTCGAGCGTGAGCCTGGCAACTCCACCCACGCACCTGACGCGCCGCGCCGACAGATCAATTGCCTGCACGTCGGCTTCGACAAATCTGCTGTGGCGGATGATACGGCGGATCGGATTGACGATGTCCCCTGGATAAAGGTCTCCCGCGGCCACCTCGTGCAGCATTGGTGTGAATAGAAAGAAATTTTCGCGGCTGATCAGCGTCACTTCCACGTCCGCCCGGCGGGCCAGCGATTTGTCCAGATACAGAGCCGCATACAGCCCGCCAAACCCACCGCCCAAAATCACGACTTTGGTCTTCTTCATTTCAAGCCTCCTCCGCCCGAGCATGCTTTACCCCGGGTATTCTATACTCGAACAACTCCAAGCCAAACGCAATGTCACTTGTGGATGATGATTTTGGTTTTCATAATCGCGGTGGCGCGGAGGTGCAAGGTCATCATGGGAAGTTCTGGTATCGCGTCAATGACCCGCTGACGATTGTGCTCTGCTATTTGCAGACCGAAATAGTCTGCAAACATGGGTGATTCTGGCCTCAACGATTGAGACTTGTCGGTACGACCCCGACAACCGGCTCCATTTTTAAGTTCATTGGCGGCGGCTTCGAAGTTCTTATTCCTTTGCAGTGATGGGTGTTTATCCGAACTCGAAATAGTGCCTCATTGGCCTGTAAATAGTGCCGACCATGCCGGGAGGATTTTCGGAAGATAAATACTGAGGTTTGTGTCCGTAGGGATACGGATGGGTTTTGTGTGGATTTTTTATGCATTTTTGTAATGATGGCGCGGCTCATGCGTAATGGGCGCGGGTTAATTGATGTTGGTAATCAGAAGCGGGCTTCTAATGCGAGTTGGATTACGCTTACTATTTATTGCGGGGATTGTGTGCGTGGGGCTAAATGCCTTGGCAGTGGGACCATATGGATTGGAGGTCCGTCCGCCGGTCGGTGCGTTTTTAAATGGCGCCCTGCCACGCGTTGCGCCCGGCCCTTCGGGTGCCTGGACGACAGTAAATGCCTTCCCCAACCTGACTTTTCAAGATCCGGCTTTTCTGGTCGGTGAGCCGGGGACGAATCGGTTGTATGTCTGTGGCCGAGAGGGGTATATCTGGTTTTTCACCAACAATCCCAACACGGCCACGAAGACGCTGTTTCTGGATCTGCATGCGCATACCCAAGGTTGGGATGATTGCGGGTTGCTGGGTATGGCGTTTCATCCGGAATTCGGCCAGGCCGGTTCGACCAATCGCGGATATATTTATGTCTGTTATCAATACACGGCGAACGTCCAAGGTTCGGCTGTCACTCGTCCCGATCATACCATACCGTCGTATAACCGGCTTTCCCGCTTCACCGTGCCCACCGGTTCATTGGTGGCGGATCCGAATTCAGAGCTGGTTCTTATTAACCAGTTTGATCGAGATCTGTGGCACGATGGCGGCGCAATGTTCTTTGGGCCGGATGGGTTTCTTTATTTTACCAACGGGGACGAGGGGTATGGCGACAATCACTTTAGCAATGCGCAAAAGATAAATGGGGGTTTATTTTCCGGCGTATTCAGGATCGATGTCAACAAGGACCCAGTTAAGAGCCATCCAATTCGCCGTCAACCAGTGGACGCCGCGGCGCCACCGACCGGTTGGGCGAACAGTTCCACCGCGAACTATTTTACTCCGAATGACAATCCGTTTGTAAATCCGGACGGGAGTGTTTTGGAGGAGTTCTATGCCATTGGTTTTCGCAGCCCGCACCGGATGACTTATGATGGTGTCTCGGGAAGAATCTGGCTGGGGGACGTGGGACAGTCTGTGCGTGAAGAGGTGGATGTCATCGTGAAAGGGGGGAACTACCAGTGGTCTTATATGGAAGGGATTGTTTCCGGGCCCGGAGCGAAACCGAGTCCTTACTTAGGGATAGAGAAGGGGCCGGTCTATGATTATCCGCATGCCAATAGTGATGCCTGTATCATCTCCGGCTATGTCTATCGAGGGAGCCAATGGTCGGCTGATTTGGGTGGCAAGTTACTTTTTGGGGACAACGTATCGGGCCGGATTTGGACGCTGGCGTACGATGGCGTTACTCCGCCAACGGTGACTTATTTATGCAACATGCCGCCGGGCGCAAATTATGATGGTGGGCTTTCCTCTTTTGGCGTGGACCAGAACAACGAGATTTACATGTGCGCCATGGGCGCAAGCGGGCAGATTTTCAAGCTGGCCCGGACCGGGGTGTCGCAGCCCGAGCCGCCGGCACTGCTTTCGCAGGTGGGTGTATTCACGAACATGGTGAGCCTGGCAGCGGCGGGTGCGTTGCTGCCTTATGATGTCAACTCGCCGCTCTGGTCCGATGGCGCGGTCAAGAGCCGGTGGATTGCCATGCCGACCAATACCCAAATTGGTTTTGCGCCAACGGGTGAATGGAGCTTTCCCGCGGGCACGGTGCTGGTCAAACATTTTGAACTGCCCGTGAATGATACCGACCCGACGGTGCGCAAGCGGTTGGAAACGCGATTGCTGGTGCGCGATACGAACGGAATGGCGTACGGGGTGACTTATAAATGGCGGGCGGACAACAGTGACGCGGATCTCCTGACCAATAGTTTGAGTGAGGATATTGTGATCGCCTCCACCAACGGCACCACGCGCACGCAGACCTGGTACTATCCCAGCCGGCAGGATTGTCTGACCTGCCACAATCCGAATGCGAATTTTGTGCTGGGCGTCAAGACGCGGCAGCAGAATGGCAACTATGCTTATGCGAGCAGCGGAATAACGGATAATCAGTTGCGCACCTGGAATCATCTGGGGTTGTTTAGTCCCGCATTGAACGAAGCCAATATTCCGACGTATGCCGCCCTGGTGAACATAACCAATACGGCGGCCGGGCTCACCAATCGCATGCGTTCCTACCTGGATGCGAATTGCGCCAATTGCCATCGGCCGAATGGGACGTCGGCCAATTGGGATGCGCGCTATGACACGCCGCTGGCGAGCCAGGGAATCATTAACGGGCCGGTGAATAATGATTTGGGCATTTATGGCTCGGCGGTATTTACCCCGGGCGATCCGGCGAATTCGGTCATGTACCAGCGGATAAACACAAACGGCACTTTCCGCATGCCGCCATTGGCGCGCAATGTCATTGATGGTACGGCGGTGTCGGTACTCGCGGCATGGATCAATAGCTTCAACATTCCGCAGCCCTGGACACAGCAGGATGTTGGCAGCGTGGGGCATCCCGGAGATGCCAGTTATGATGGCGTCATTTTTACAGTCCGGGGCTCGGGCGTGGATATAGCCAACACGGCCGACAGTTTTCACTTTGTTTATCAACCGATGACGGGAGACGGGCAGATCGTGGCGCATGTGTTGAGCGTGGGCGCCGTGGATAACGGGGCCAGGAGCGGGGTAATGTTCCGTGAGTCCCTCGCCGGCAATTCCAAGAATGAATTCATGTCGCTGGCAGCGGCAAGCGGCGCAATACTCGGCAATCGCAGCACAACGGGCGGATCCACATTCTCCTCAACCGCGACGTCCGTGACCCCACCTTACTGGGTCAAGCTGGTTCGAAGCGGGAACAGCTACAGCGGCTACATCTCCGCGAATGGACTTAATTGGACTTTCATACAAACGGATAATTATGCGATGGCCACCAATCTTTACGCAGGCCTGGCAGTGCACGCACATGACAATACGGCGATAAACACCTCGACCTTTGATAATGTGACGTGCTTACAGGCGATTAGCACCCAACCGCAAAGCCAGAGCGCCGCGGCAGGGAGTGATGTGACATTCACAGTGGGGATTAGCGGCACGCCAAGTGTAAATTATCAGTGGCGGTTTAACGGCACGAATATTGTCGGGGCGACGAACAGTAATTATACGCGCGCTGGCGTACAATTGGGGGATGCGGGGAATTATTCCGTGGTGGCAACCAACCTGGCCGGGAGCGTCATAAGTTCCAACGCGGTATTGACCGTGACTTTGTCTTCAGCGATTTCCATCAACACGCAACCGCAAAGCCAGGCAGCGATTGTTGGCTCAAATGTCACCTTCACGGTCGCCGCCAATAGTGGGTCTCCGTTGGGTTACCAGTGGCAGTTCAATGCGCAAAAAATCAACGGGGCAACCAATGCCAGTTGCACGATTACCAACGTTCAACCGGCAGATGGCGGCAATTACTCAGTGGTTATTTCAAATGCGGTGGTCGTGGTCACCAGCTCCAATGCCCTGCTGACGGTGAACATTCCGCCGTTGATTAGCACCCAACCGCAAAGTCTGACGCTGACCCAGGGAACGGCGGCAGTATTCAGCGTTGCGGTTTCGGGGACGGCACCGTTCAGTTATCAGTGGCGTTTCAATGGCAGCAGTTTGGCCAGTGCCACCAACAGCAGCTACACGCGGACGAACGCGCAGCCAGCGGATGCGGGCAACTACTCGGTAGCCGTTACCAATATTGCGGGTGGCGTAATCAGTTCGAATGCGGCGCTAGTGGTCAATGTGCCGCCGGGAATTGCCATCCCGCCGCAAAGCCTCGCGGTGTCGCAAGGTTCCAATGCCACCTTCACGGTGACGGCCACCGGCACGGCGTCGTTGAGTTATCAGTGGCAGTTCAACAGCGGGAATATTGCCGGCGCGACCAACAGCAGTTACACGCGCACGAACGTGCAGCCTGCGGATGCGGGCGGTTATCGGGTGATGGTTACGAACATTGCCGGGAGCGTGACCAGTGTGGCCGCACCATTGGCGGTGAACATTCCGCCATTAATTACCACGCAACCGCAAAGTCTGACGCTGACTCAGGGGACGACGGCAGTGTTCGGTATCGTGGCCTCCGGAACGGCGCCGTTGAGTTATCAGTGGCAGTTCAACAATGCGAACATTGCCGGGGCCACGGGCACAAACTACACACGCACGAATGTACAGCCTGCGGATGCGGGGAACTTTTCAGTAGTTGTTACCAACATTGCGGGTGTCGTCACCAGTTCCAATGCGGCATTGGTGGTCAACGTGCCGCCGAGGATTGCCAATCCGCCGCAAAGCCTGGCTTTGATTCAAGGATCCAATGCTACGTTTACGGTGACGGCCACCGGCACGGCTCCGTTGACCTACCAGTGGCAGTT
>JAQGPA010000148.1 GCA_028293325.1 Pedosphaera sp.
TGCCGGCGGCTTCGAGCCGAAGTCGTGCCGCATTGACGGCTTGAAGAATGGATTCGGGATAATGTTGCAGGCTCGACGCCAGAGCCTTCTCCTGAGTGAGGATTAACAGCCCTTCGGCTGCGGCCTGCGTGCGATGTTCATGGAAAGTCGTCGCCAACAGTGCGGCGATGTCGGCGGCTTCAAGGGCAAAAGAGGCAGGCAACTCGCAAAAGCGTTGAGGAGTGGAAGCGGAGGAGTTGGCTGAGAGGGAAGAAAGGATTTGTTGGCGCAGCGCGGGGACACCTTTGCCGGAGCTGGCAACCAGCGGCAGCACGGGCACGCCCAAGGCGCGCGTCAAGGCTTGGAGGTCGATCTTGTGACCATTGGCTTCGGCAACATCGATCATGTTCAGCGCGATGAGCGTGGGGTAACCGAGCTCGATGACCTGGGTGGCGTAATAGAGATTTCGTTGGAGGTTGGACGCATCCACCACGACGACAACGAGGGTGGGAGCGGGCAGTTCCACGAGACGGTGCAGCAAGACATCGCGGGAAATTTGTTCGTCGAGCGACTGGGGGCTGAGGCTGTAAGTGCCGGGCAGGTCGAGCACCTTCAGGCCAGCGTCGGGTGAAGTTTCCAGGAGACGACCCTCCTTGCGTTCGACTGTGACACCGGCGTAATTGCCGACTTTGGCGCGCAGGCCCGTCAGCGCGTTAAACAAAGTGGTCTTGCCGCAGTTGGGGTTTCCAGTCAGGACGATGTATGCGGGAACGGAACGGGCAGGGAGCGGACTGCGGAGCGGTGAGGCGGGTGGATTCGACACTCCTCCTTCAAGGTTGGCAGGTCCGGGACTTGTCATTGCTTGGTTACGAGACTGCGGGTCGCACCCAAATTTGTTCGGCCTCGTGCTTGCGCAGAGTCAGATTGTAACCGCGAACTTTTATTTCCACTGGATCGCCCATGGGGGCAAAGCGCACCAGTTCCACCGGTGTGCCGACGAGCAAGCCCATTTCCATCAACCGCGGGCGGCTTTCCGGCGGCAACTTAATTTCAGTGACGGTGGCCGTGGTTCCGAGAGTGACCGAAGTCAACGGTTGGCTGACAGGCACCATAAACTCAGGCGACTTGGAGCTGGTTAGGGAGCGGTTGAACCAAGATGGAGTCTGCCAGTTTGGCGCTGATGCCCAGACGGGCGTTGCAGACCTGGCAGATGAGATTGCCGTCGCGACTGATCAATTTGATTTGTTGTTCCTCGCAAAAACCCATTTCGCGAAGACGGTCCGTGACTTCGGTCGAGGCGGAAAGCTGCTTGATGCAAACGACGGTGCCGGCGCTGACGCGGCTTAATGGGCATACCAAAGGCTGGGCGCATTTGCCCTCGCGGACGACGTTCGGCGGCACTGACTCTTTCACAGAAGCCGAACTTAGGCCAATTGAGACTTAGTTGCAAGAAGGAAGTTGGTTACCGGCGCGAGATTTGGGCTTTCCAACGAGCGGGCACTTCGGGCAGGTTCTTGGTTAATTCGCGCAAGTCTCGACGGGGCCAGGCAGGTGGGCAGGTAGGCTAACTGAGTTGCGTGGAATAAGTTAGCACTTTTCCCGGACGACGGTGCAGTTAAGTGAATGGATTGGATTCATCGTGTTTCAAAACCAAAAAGTAATCGTGGTCATGCCGGCTTACAATGCGGCCAAGACTTTGCGGCAGACCTATGAGGAGGTAATGGCGCAGCAGTTGGTGGATTTGATTATTGTGGTGGATGACGGAAGCAAGGATGAAACGGCAGCCATCGCACGTTTGTTGCGCGGGGTCAAAGTGCATGTGCATCCGACAAACAAAGGGTATGGCGGCAATCAGAAGACCTGTTATCGGTTGGCGCTGGATGAGGGAGCGGACATCGTCATCATGATTCACCCGGACTATCAATACACGCCCAAGCTGATTCCGGCGTTCGTATCGATCATCGGCAACGGGCTGTATCCATGCGTGCTGGGCAGCCGGATTTTGGGAGGTTACGCGTTGAAAGGGGGGATGCCACCCTGGAAGTACGTGGCGAACCGATTTCTAACCGCGGCGGAGAATATTTTGCTGGGCGCAAAACTTTCGGAGTACCACACGGGATACCGGGCTTTTTCACGCGAGCTTTTGGAGCGGTTGCCGCTGGCGGAGAATTCGGACGATTTTGTTTTCGACAACCAGATGCTGGCGCAGGTTTTGTGGCACGGATACACGATTGGCGAAGTCAGTTGTCCCACCAAGTATTTTAGGGAGGCTTCGTCGATTAATTTTCGCCGGAGCATTCAATATGGATTTGGCTGCCTGGGAACGGCGCTGGCTTTCCGACTGGCAAGAATGGGGTGGATGCGTTCCAAGCTATTTCCGGGCAAATAGGAACGCGCGCGGGAGGCGGATGCAGGGACGGAATGAAAACGGCGTCCGGAGAAACCGGACGCCGTGGCAGGAAAAGCGATTACTTGACCTTGTTCAACCGGAGGGCCAGGCGGGACTTCTTGCGGCTGGCGCGGGACTTGTGAACGTTGCCAGTCTTGGCAGCTTTGTCCAGGGCGGAGCTAACAGCCTGGAAAGCCTTGGCGGCTTCGTCCTTCTTGCCGGCGCCCACGAGTTGCAAATATTTCTTCTCGAGTGAATGGAGCCGCGTGTTGATACTGCGGTTATGGGTTTGCTTGCGGGCACTACTCCGCATGCGTCGTTCGGCAGACTTTGTATTCGGCATAATATTCTCTATTTAATAATCCAGAGCCGGTAACGGTAGCGGAATAAGGATTAATGTCAACGGCTTGTTAAAGCGGCTTTGACAGGCCCGGGGGCGGCTGGATTTGGGGCGTTGGAGCGAGTGCCTGTCGTCAGTTCATCCGACAGGACAAAAAGCGGGGTTTGGTCCATTCTGACGCAAGATAACTAATCAATGGTTGTCCTGGGAATGGATGAGGCCCGCACCCGGGAACTGGTGCGGGCCTTTTCTTTGCCAGAGTAATGTCCCACTCGAAGCGTGCCGCCAGCAGAGCGTGTGGCGGGTCGGAAGCGATTCAAGACCAGGGTAACTATTCGTAACGCAGGGCTTGGATGGGATCGAGTTTGGCGGCCTTAAAAGCGGGAAAAAGACCGGCGAGAATGCCGATGCCAACGCTGAAGGCAAAAGCGATGAGCATGGAGTTAACGGTGATGACCGGCGTGTTATCCGTGGGCGAGATGTAAGAGAGGAAATGGACAAGGGCCATCGAAGCGATGAGGCCGGAGGCACCACCGATGACGGCGATGACGACACTCTCGACCAGGATTTGGATAAAGACATCGAGGAAAGTGGCGCCAATGGCTTTGCGGATGCCGATCTCGCGGATACGTTCGGTGATACTGGCCAGCATGATATTCATGATGCCGATGCCGCCGACGAGGAGGCTGATGGCGGCGATGATGCCACCGCTGAGGCGGGCATTCTTGATGGCCTTGCCGATGCTATCCGCCCAGTCTTCCTGAGTTTGAAAAGCAAAGTCTTCAATGCCCTTGTGGGTATGCATGAGGACGTTGTGGGCTTGCTGGATGGCCTGATCCATCTTGTCCACGTCGGCGACTTTTACCGACATGGTGGAGAGGCGGGGATCCGGGATGTTGTTGGAGCCGGCGGTGGCGCGGAATTTAAGCCACATGGTGTTGAGCGGAATATAAATGGTGTTGTTTTTGAGGGTGAAGACAAAACCGCCGCCGCGTTTGCCACCCCAACCGCGGCTGCGCGCCGGACCGTTGGTGGAGGGAGGTTCAGGCGGCTGAGCCTTGGCGAGTTCACGCGCCTTGTGATCCTGTTCGCTTTCATAACGGGTGAACATGCCGACGATGGTAAAAGGCTGGCTCTTGACGGTGATTTGTTCGCCCACCGGATTGTACTCGTAGCCTAATTGTTCGGGTGAACCGAACAGGGCATCGCGTGCGCCGACACCGACAACACAAACATTGCGCGCCTGCTCGTCGTCGATTTCGTTGAACATGCGGCCGTATTCGATGACGTGCTGATTCATCTCGAGCGCATTGGGCCAGGTGCCGACGAAGATCCAGGGATCGTACGATTTGCTGCCGTGGGTGGCGGTGGCATCGCGGGTGCGCATTTCGGGCGTAACTATTTTGATGAGCGGGGCGCTTTGTTGGAGCGCGTAAACATCGTTCATGGTGCAGCCGACCGCCTGATCCGCGAGTTGTTTCTGGTAGGAGGGAATATCATTTTCTTCAAGCCGGACTTTTTCAACGCCGCCAATGGCGATGAGGGCTTCCTTCATGCCGTTTTCCATGCCTTTAACCAGGGCGGACATGCCGACGAGACTGGCAACGCCCAAAATGATGCCGAGCATGGTGAGCAGGGAGCGAAATTTATGCGCCCATATTTCCTTAAGGCCGACGGCGATGGCATTGAGCAGATTCATCTTATGGATTGGCGCTGAGAGCCGGGGCGGGGATGCGGTTCAATCCAGCCAATTTGGGATCGACTTCTTTGGCGATCTTGCCATCGCGGATTTCGATGCGGCGCGGCGTGACGGCGGCAATTTCCGGGTCATGGGTAACCAGCGCGATGGTGCGGCCTTCCGAGCTCAGTTTGCGGAAGAGCTCCAGAATCGCTTCACCGGTGTTGGAATCCAGATTGCCGGTTGGTTCGTCGGCGAAAATAATCTTGGGATTGTTGACGAGGGCGCGGGCGATGGCGACACGCTGCTGCTGACCGCCGGAGATTTGCATGGGGCGATGCTTGCTGCGGTTTTCGAGGCCGACGAGTTTGAGCGCGGCCATGGAATGTTCCCGGCGTTCGCGGCTGGAGAGCCCGCTGTAAACCATGGGGAGTTCCACATTTTGCAGGACGTTGAGTTTGGGCAGCAGGTTGAAGAATTGGAACACGAACCCGATCTTACGATTGCGGATGCCGGCGAGTTGATGGGGCGTGGCCTTTTCGATCATAGTGCCATCCAGCTTGATGGTGCCCAGGGTGGGTGAATCCAGGCAGCCGAGGATATGCATCAAGGTGGATTTGCCACTGCCGGAAGGACCGATGATGGAAATAAATTCACCGCCATCGATATCGAGGGAGACATCATCCAACGCCCGGATTTCCTCGCCACCGAGATGGTAAAGTTTGCTGATGTTGCGGACTTCGATGAGCGCCATAGGCCGCAGTGGTTACAAAGTCTGACGTTTCCCGACAGCGGCAGTGGACTGGTTGGTGCTGCCGGACTTGGCCGGGTTGCCCTTCGTCTTGGACGGTTTCGGTTCGGCGGCATTGGCAGGGCGCACGAGGGAGACGGTCTCGCCGGAGGACAAGCCGCTCAGGACTTCGGCATATTGGTAATCGACGGCGCCGATGGTGATCGGACGAACTTCAAAATCATCCTGGGTCTTGATGTAAACATAGCGTTCGCCCAGTTCGGTGAAGACGGCGGCCAGGGGCACCGCGATGACGTTGTCAGCGGAGATAAGCGGGATGGATAAGTTGGCCGTCATGCCAGGACGCACGCGGGGATCAATGTCCTGGAGAAGAATCTGGGTGGCAAAACCCTTGATATTGTTTTTGATGGTCGCCTGCGGCGCGATACGCTGCACGAGACCCTTAAATTTCAGGCCCGGCACCGCTTCAACTTCGATGTCCACATCCTGGCCGTTTTTCATGCGGGCGACATCCGCTTGATTGACGTGGGCCGCGACGATCATGTTCTTGAGATTGGCGATGGTCATCACCTCGGTGCCGCTGTTGAAACCGGCGGAGGAGGAAACCGCCTGGCCGATGGAAACGGGCCGGGTCAGGATGGTGCAGTCAAAAGGGGCGACAATGCGGGTTTTGGAAAGTTGATCTTCCACCTGACTGAGGGATTTATTGGCCTTGTCCAAGGCATTTTGGGCGAGCTCATAATCGGTTTTGGCATCGTCGTAAACCTCCTGAGAGATCAATTTATCGGCGAACAAATGTTCGCTGCGTTCAAAGTTCCGGCGGGTTTTTGCCAATTGTAATTTGCTGCCTTCGATGTCGGTGAGACTGGCGGATTTTTGTGTCTGCAAATCATGGTCATTCAGGGCAAACAGCAGATCACCTTGTTTGGCGTGGTCGCCGATGTCCACCGGCAGTTCGGAAACTTTCCCGTTGATTTCGGGGCGGACGGAAACCTGGTCAGCCGGCCCGATGTCCCCGGCGGAAGTCAGGACAAAACGGATATTGCGGGATTCGACAGTGGCGGTGGAAGGACGGGCGGGATTTTGCGCGGAAGCGGCCGCCTTTGATTTATTATTATGCAAATAACGAAACCCAAAAGCGCCCGCCGCCAAAAGTACCACCAAGATTAACCATTTTTTCATGCTTAGAGAATGGGTATGATACCCGCAAAATACACCATGTGCAAACCTCAAATTGGCGCAAAGCGCGGGAAATAAACGGATTGAACATTAATAATTATTCATAAACCAACGGGACTCGCTTACCAAATGACGGACAATTTGTACGACTGGATACAACCTTTTTCATTGTCATCCAACCGAAAGACCGTGAGAATTTGGGTTTGAAAGCGATCTTGCTCCCGTGAAATCAAATCGAAGCTGGAAAAACTCGCGGTTTACCCTCGCTGGCGTCAACTTTTTGGCGCTGTTCCTTTGCTTTTCCGTTTTGCGGGTAGTGCTTTACTGCTTATTTCGACCGCAACCGGCCGCGCCATCGGGAGATGTGCTGCGTGCGTTTCTGGTCGGCCTGCATCTGGATCTATTTATCGCGCTGGCTCTGAGTTTGCCGCTCATTTTCTGGCTGGCGATCGTGCCCGATCGAGTCTTCCGCAGCCGGGCGCATCGTTTGCTCTTCAAGGGGGCCTTTTTCTTTTATTGGTGCGTCCAGGTTTTTTTGCTGTTTGCCGAGTATTATTTTTTCGAAGAGTTCAAGTCCCGCTTCAATACAGTGGCGGTGGATTATCTGCTCTACCCAACCGAGGTGTTCGGCAACATCTGGGACACGTACCCGGTGGTCCTGATTCTGAGCATTTGTTTCGTTTTTGCGATAATCCTGCTCGCGGTGGTGCATCGGATTACCAAACCCATTTGGGACACGCCGACGCGCGCCTCGGCCAGAATGTTGCGTTTTGCCGGGGCATTGATTGTTTGCGTGGCGCTCTGGTTTACAGTCAGCATGCGCGAGAGTCGTTTCAGCAATGAGCGGGTGATGAATGAAATTGCCAACAACGGCACGGTGGCGTTCGTCACCGCCGCCTGGTCGCGCAACCTCGATTACACCGCTTTTTACCGGACAATGCCGCCGGAAGAAAGTGCGCAACGGACCCGCCGGCTGCTGACCGAGCCGAACGCCACGTTCAACAGCGAAACCAACGCCACCCAGCGCAGCATGACCGGAAGTTTGGATCGCCCCAAATACAATGTGGTCATTCTGTTGGAGGAAAGTCTCGGCTCGGAGTTCTGGGGCTCGCTGGGGCGGCCAAGTACGCTCACCCCGCAAATGGACCGGCTGGCGAAGGATGAGGGGATGCTTTTCACCAATTTGTATGCTTCGGGCAATCGCACCGTGCGCGGTTTTGAGGGAGTGCTCTCTTCTTTTCCGCCGCTGCCGGGGGATTCCATCGTGAAGCGGGACAAGTCCGACAACGTGGAAACCGTCGCGCGCATATTAAAGCGGGACGGATACAGCACGGTTTTTCTATACGGGGGCAGGGGATTGTTTGACGGCATGCGCGCATTTGCAGTGAATAACGGATATGACCGTTTTGTGGAGCAAAAGCATTTTGAGAATCCGACCTTCGCCACCATCTGGGGCGTGTGCAATGAGGACCTTTATCAGCGGACGATTGAGGAATGCCGTACGATGGAGGCATCCGGCAAACCGTTTCTAGCGACGGTGCTGTCGGTTTCCAATCATAAACCGTATACGTATCCGAAGGGCCGGATTCCTGAGAATCCGGACGAGCGCAAGCGGGAGAATGCCGTCAAATACACTGATTATGCGCTGGGCAAATTTTTCAAGGATGTGAAGAATGAATCATTTTATTCGAAAACGATTTTTGTGGTGGTGGCGGACCATGGCGCGCGGGTTTTCGGGAGCCAGGATATTCCGATTCATTCGTACGAGATTCCTCTGCTGATCGTGGGCCCGGCCGTGATCAAGGAGCCGAGCCGCGTGGCGAACCTGGGCTGTTCGCTGGACGTGGCGCCGACCATTTTGGGCATGCTGGGACGGCCGTATCAAACGCTGTTCTTTGGGCGCGACCTATTGAACAGTCCGCCTGAAGGCGGACGGGTGCTGATTAATCATAACCGGGACATCGGGATGTTTCGAGATGACCGCTTGGTAGTGCTGGGCATCAATAAAACCGCGGAATTTTACCAAGGCAATCCGAAAACAGAGAACATGCACCGGATGACACAGCCCGATGCCGCCGCTTTGGAATTGGAGAAGGACGCGACGGCGCTGTTTCAAACGGCGGACGATCTCTATATGCACGAACGCTACCGGGTGCAGTTGGAGCCGGTTCCCGAGGCGCATTGATTAAGCGGGCAGGGCAGACGCATCCAAGTGGCAACCCGTCTTTGCAATAATTTACGCAACAACCTCCGCGCAATCTCCGCCCAACCTTTGCGCAAACGTCGTAAAATTCGCAAACAACTTCAGCGGACGTGATTACGCACTGCTTTATTTTCGGTGAGCCTAAGTGAAGTTAGGAAAATATTGGCAAGAATAGGGGTGTGCCGAAAGACCTTCGCAGGCCTCCCAACAATGGCCTTGCTTACCAGAAATTTCCCAATTTCAATGAGAACATCACGGGGTATTGAGGGTTTGGTTTAGCGGGCCGGTCGTTCCGGAGTTGCTGCGGCTAGGGCGTTGCCCATAGCCGCGCTCCGTTGAGGTTTTTGGGTTCTTTTTGCGTTGCAGGGTTTGCGATGCCGTTCTTGCCAGAAATTTCCCAGCTTCACTTAGCCCTTGTGCAAAAATCTTTTCCTAAACCAAAAAAGTCAACCCGCCAACCAATGTCCAAATAAAAAAGAGCTACCCGAATTATGGTCGTGTAATTCGGGTAACTCAATTTTAAGTAGGGTTCTGGTTTGTGTCGAGAGAATTCGGGCCATGACTGGCCATCATAGTGGCTGGCTGGTTTGACATTGGCTGGCCGGCTAAGTGAAGTTAGGTAAACATTGGCAGGAATGGCTTATGATGGATCGTTTTCTCTCAGCAAACTGAGGCTCGGCGCAGGGGCGCATTTTCGCAGCGGAGTTTTGGCTGAGGGCTTTTTTGCCAATAATTTTCTAACTTCACTTAGTTAGTGACTGGTCTGCAGGTCGTTGGTCGGCCTTCTGCTCAGTTGGTCACCTGGATAATTGGCGATTACAAATAAGCAGGGCTTGACAGTGAATACCGGCGTTCTTTAGGAGATAAGGGGCGAAAAGTGCGGAGACATGGCCAGGCTGTTCGAGTGAACCCTCCTCAACGTTAATCTCTGTTGCTTCCCATATTTTTTTAATGAGACTGTCGTATTTAATTTTATTGATCGTGCTGAATTTTTTCTGGGCCGGCTCCCTGTCCATTTACAAGGCGCTGGGCGATTACCTGCAACCGGGCGGCATCGTCACGCTCCGCTTCGGCCTGGCGGCGTTATGCCTTGCGGTGCTGTGGCCGTGGCTGCCGGGGCGGTCGCCGCGCGGGTGGGATTTATTAAAAACGGTGCTGATGGGTTGCATCGTGTTTATGTTAGGTCATCGCATCCAAGTCTATGGCAACAAACTCAGCACCGCGGGAAATTCCTCGGTGTTGATGGCGATGGAACCGTTGGTCACGTCAGTGGCGGCCGCGATTTTTCTCAGTGAACATATCGGGCCGCGACGCTGGGCCGGTTTTGCACTGGGAATGCTCGGGGTGGCGCTGCTCAATGGTTTAATGGGAGCGGGATTCCAATGGACCGGCCTGACGGCCAGCTTGATTTTTGTTTCCTCGTTTCTCTGCGAAACTGTGTTTTCCATCATGGGCAAACCGTTGGGAGAACGGGCAGGCATCTTGAAAATTCTCACGCTCGCGCTGATTTTCGGCACAGTGGCAAACGTGTTGATTGACGGGCGCGAAACATTGGCGGCGGCGCAGGCAATGCCGCTGCGCATGTGGTGGCTGGTGGCTTACCTGGCTGTGATTTGCACGTCGATTGGCTACGGCGTCTGGTATTTGGTGATTCGGGAAACCGACGTGAACGTGGCCGCGTTGACCATCTTTGCCCAACCGCTCGCGGGCGTTGCCATTGCCGGATTCTGGCTCCATGAAACGCTCCATTGGGGACAATTTTGGGGCAGCTTGGCCATCGTGGTGGGATTGGTTTTGGGATTATCCCGACAGGTCAAAATCCCGGAACCGGAACCGCAGGTACATCCCGGCACTCCTTAACCCACGCTAGAATTGGGTGACAATTCGATAAAACCGCCGGGCATTGGTTGGGAAGGGATCGACAGCAATCACATTGGTCGTGGCGAGTTGGGCGGCAATGTTGGTCAATGTCAGCCAATTGGTTGAGGTCAGTGAAGTAATATACTGCATTGCATAGGGCTGCCCGCTCGATGCCAAAAAGCTGAGATAAATCTGCTGATTTGTCGCGACAATGCTTTGGATGGCTGGCGCGCTGGGCAGGGTATATTCCACAGTCAAAAGTGGCATGGTATTTGTGCTTTCCCGGGAGCCGAAGCGACGTGCCGTGAACATCGTATTCTCCGACTCGCTGATTAAAATCCAACCAAAATTTGTGCCCGGGTTTGTCAGCCATTGCCCAACATCGGCGATCAAATTGGAAGTTGACCCAAACAGGTAACTGCCCTCGTTACCGATGAACTGTGAGGCGGTGATGGGGGCGGAAAAATCATTGGAGGCGCCGCTGCCCGGCGTGGTCCATGGTGTGTCCGGAGCGAAACGATTGTTCCATGTAGCTTCGCCAGGATTGGCCGCGCTGCCCAGGTTGCTCGTGCCAACGCCTTCTCCCCAGTCCACTAGAACGCGGTGAAGATCGTAGGTGGAATCCACGCCGCCGCCGCCGGGCACGATGACCACGTCCAAGGTGAGGCTGGCCGATTGGATGACCGCGTTGGAGGGCATTTGGCCAGGTCAAAGCGAATCAAGGCGCGGCCGCGGAAGCCACTGCCATTGGAACCGGAAACAAGGTTTGCGTTTGCTCCCAAATTATTATCGGGAAAAGTTTCAGACAGACTGGTATCGGCAACCGGATAAAGCGTAACCGAACTGCCGAGGGCATCGCCCGCCAAGGTTATGAGCCCTATGGCGAGGAGCAATGGTAAAAATATTTTCATCTACCAAGCGGTCCCGCTGGTCTGAATTGTCCGCCCGGCCGTTTTGGGCTTGCGCATTGCGATATATTTATGCAAATATATCGCATGAAGACAAACTGGAAACGAACTGCCTTTGTAACGATACTTCCAGTTTTGTTTTTCATCCTGCCAGGCCGGGCGGCCACTTTCAGCACAAACTCATTGGGCGATGCTTTTGTGACGACCGGGCCGAGCGGCAATCTGAGCGCGAATAACTATGGCGGGGCCGGGGTGCTGGGTGTGGCGGCGCCAGGCGAAGCAAAGGGGGAGTTTCAGAGCGCACTCCAGTTTAACTCGGCTGGCGCGTTCAACTTGTTTAACAGCCAGTATGGCGCCGGGCAATGGAGTCTTTTGTCCGTGACTTTAAAATTGACGGCCGCACCCACCAACAATGCCATTTTCAACCCGATCAACGCGGGACAGTTTAAAGTCTCGTGGATGCAAAATAATTCCTGGGTTGAAGGATCGGGCACTCCCCAGACGCCGGGAGTCACGGGCGTTACTTTCAACAGTCTGCAAAATAGTCTTGTCAACGGCGCAGTGGATGAGGACCTGGGAACCTTTAGTTTTGGCGGCGCAACCAGCGGCGCGAATACTTAAACGCTTAACCTGACCCCGGGTTTTGCCGCTGCCCTACAGGCGGGTGACAATGTTAGCCTGCGGCTGCTCGCCGCCGACACTGGCATCAGCTATTTATTCAACTCCCATAATTTTGGCACTGCGGGGAACTGGCCGGTGTTGACCATTGCTGCCGTGCCGGAGCCGGGTAGCATGGTTTTGGGTGTCCTGGGATTGTTGGTATTTGCGATCAGAAAACCGGAAAATGGCCGAAGCGAGTTATGAATCGGACAAAGGGAATCGCCGGCTTTACCCTCATGGAATTGTTGATAGCGATTGCAATCATTGCCCTTCTGGCCAGTCTGATTTTGGCGAGCCTGAGTCGCGCCGCAACGCGGGCGAAAACCGCGCAATGCCTGAACAATCTGGCCCAGTGGAATCTAACGCTGGCGTTGTATATGGGCGAAAATGGTGATGCCATCCCGCGGCGGGGACAGGGAGTACAGCCGCTCGCAGATCTTACCCGTGCGGAAGATTGGTTTAATGCTTTGCCGCCGCTCGCCAATTTGCCGACTTATCAAACGCTGGCGAATCAGGGAAAAATTCCCAAGCCGGGCGACAACACAATATTTGTCTGTCCCACGGCCAAACCGACGCAAAACACAAATTTTTTGCCTTATGCGATGAACATCTATTTATCGCCGTGGATTCGCCCGTTGCCGCATCATCTGCCGGAAATTCCCCGTCCGGCTTCGCTTGCATTCATGGCCGATGGGGCCTGTGCCTATTCAGCGACGGTGCCTTCGGCACTGGCTTATTCCGTGCCGGCCCGCCATGGGAGCAAGGCGAACATCGCTTTTCTCGACGGTCATACGTAAACTTTTGCGGGTGATTACCTGGGTTGCGGAGTTGGGGAACAAACGCGGGCGGATGTGCATTGGCAAACGGAATCGGACGGAGTAAATCACGCGCCGATTCCTTAATTGTCAGGTCACCCACTTTAGGTTTCCGGCGGCACGAATTGTTCCAGAGTGCGTTTGGCAATCAAGAGGCCGGTCGTTTCCAGTTTTTGTCCGGCCTGGTGGTTGCTGGCGCTGAGTTTAATATCAGCGGGGGGAGTGGCGTCGTGGTCGCGGTAAACGGGATCGTGCCAGCCTTCGATGTTCAAGTCCGAATCATAACCGGCGCGGAGGAGGGCGTGGATGATTTCGGCCCAATTGGATTGGCCCAAGCCGGGCATGCGATGTTCCGCCACGCCGGGATGACAGATGCCGTAGAGTTCCAACAAGTGGCGATTGATGAAGGCGTCCTTGGCGTGGACGTGGAAAATGCGCGAGCCGAATTTATGGATGTTGGCTACAGGGTCGATGAATTGGCAGATCAAATGACTGGCGTCCCATTCCAGACCGAGATTCTCGCACTTGGATTCGTTGAATAATTTTTCCCACATGGCGGGTTGGGCGAGCGAGTTGAAGCCCATAATGGGAAGGTGATAAGGGCCCATGGGGCAATGTTCGAAGGCGATGCGGATGCCGTGTTCGGCGGCGAAGCGGGCGAGCGGTTCCCAAAATTCCAGCAACTGCGGGAGGAATTGGTCGAACGATTTGTAAACCGGGTTGCCGCCTTTGGGATTCACTTCCAGCTCAATGACGGCGCCGGGGAAGCCGGCCACGGTTTTGACGCCGATATGGGCGGCGACTTCAATGGCACGCCGGAAAGTGGCGCGGGCGAGATCGGTTTGTTTGGGGTCGAGCGGATTTTTGTAGAGCGCGCCGATGGCGGAGATGCGCAGATTGCGGCTGCGGGCGTCGGCGGCGAATTGTTCGGCGAAGGGCCGCCAATTGGCATGTTGCGGGCCGGCGGGACTTTCGGCAAAGCGGTTCCATTCGATGGAGCCGAAGCCGTTTTGACGGGCCCAATCGAGGCGTTCGACGTTTGCGTCAGAGAGAATTCCAATTCTCATGCGGTGTTACATGCGGTCGAAGTTATCCGCGAGCCGGTAGTGGCCGCTGTCGTTTTGGATGACATACTTGAGGGCGACGAGAGAATTCAACGGTGCGGAGGCCCAATGAGGATTCTCCTCGTAATCGCTGCGGCTTTTCGCTTTGCGGCTGATCTCCTTGCGATTATAGACAGCCACGGGATTCTGTTTCATGAACTGGATAATTTCCATTTCGTCGGAGGTCATAATTAAAACAAATTGTCCTGAGTTCAAGGTCACCAAACCAATCAGAGGCAGTTTAAGGCAAGAAAGCGGAAATAGAAACAACTTCCTCTGGCACGGAGAATGGGCAAAGACTTAACGCGAGCGACTGAATTGATAGCCCTGCCGGCAGGCCTGACCGCCGCCAAAGTAGATTACTTGAGTGCCGGAATTGCAGGCCGGGTCGAATTCGCGGGTGTGATTGTGTCCGCCGCCGATGTATGTCACTGTACTGGCCGGGGGGCAGTATGGCGGGGCAGTTGGCTCGCTGTTGACGGAGTTGATGTAATAAACCGGTGCTTGATAGACCACGGGCACGGGATAATATATTACCGGGGCGCCGGGTTCGTCAGGGAGCGGCGCGTCCTGAGCAAGTGATGAAAGCGTTGCCAGTAATCCAGCGGCGAGGAGAAAAAAGATGAGTTTCATTTAGTTGGGTTGATTGTTTTATAGATGGACGCGGCGTGGCCGGGGAAAATTCATTGCGAACGGGAATCGGGTAAAGAGGAGGTGTGCTATTGCGGCTTAGGAACTTGCGCTGGTGTAGCGGCGCAGGGATTGACGCCAGCCCCATTCAGAAATTATGGCGCAAACCGCAGCCATACCGACAAGCAGGAGCATGGGCCGAACGGAGGTCATTTTATCCACCAGCAGGCGGGCCGGGACGTTTGAGACGAGCAACATCGGTATCACAAATGTGAACACGGCCTTAAACCAGCCCTGAAACGCCTCGTCCGGCATCCGGGCGATGTTGAACAGGTTGTAGTAACCCCAGACGATGCCTTGGGCACGGACAGTCCAAAAGCTGATGCCCGCCAGCAGAAACATGAGCGAGTAATGAATTAAAATTCCCGCCACACAGAGCAGGAGAAACCCGAAGAGCTGAAGCAGCGAAGGGTGGATGTGGAGTTTAGCGGCGGCGAAGGCCATGACCGCGAGGGCGGAACCGGCGTTGACGAAGCCGCCGAGATCCACCTGGCGGAAGGAGATGATGAAGCGTGTGTTCACCGGGAGCAGCAAGAGGAAGTCGAGCTTGCCCGTGCGGACCAATTCTGAGAGCTGCGTGCAATTGACCAGAAAAAATGCCTGGAAAATTTGTTGGATAAAATGGCTGGCGCCAACCAGGAGCACCACCTGCCATTGCGTCCAGGTGCCAATGGTGTCCGTGTGCAAATAAATCACGCCGATAAAACCGAGTTGGAGCCCGAACCAAAGCACCTCGACAAAGATCCAGAGCAGGAAGTTGGATTTGAAACCCATTTCGCGGGCCACGGAATTTTTCCAGAGCGCCAAGTAGATGCCGAAGTAGCGGCGCAGGAAATGCGGTGTGGGGAGTGCGGCCGGTGGAGTTGGGGCAGGGGATTCGTGCATCAGTTTAGCCGCCAACGGCGGAGTATTTTTTGATGCCACGGAACCAGGCGTAGCGGGCGATGGCATAGGTGGCGATGACCCAAAAAGCTTGTATCAATAATCCTTCAAGCATGGGTTCGCCGCTGGTTCGGCCCATATAAATACTTATTGGAAAATACATTTGATAAGGGAACGGGGTAAAGTAAAGCACCCTTTCCAAGACCGGGGGGAGGATGTTCAATGGAAAGAGGTGACCGCTGGCGATGTATTCAAACGCGAACAGGATGAAAATGAAGGTGGAGACTTCCAACACCCAAAACGCGAGCATGGCCATGGCGTACGAGCTGAAGAACTGGAGCAGTCCGGTCATTATCACCGACACCATGAACCAGCCGAAGGTGGCGAGATCCGCTGGGGGAATAAAATAGCTGCGGAAACTGAAAATGAAGAAACTTAAGGGGAGGGCGGCCACCGCCAGATAAATAATGCGGCTGGAGAAATAAAGGCAGAGTCGGTAGTTGAGGTAATCGATGGGTTTGAGCAGGAACTGGCTGATGTTGCCGTCCTTGATGTCCGCTGCGATCTGCCAATCGTCCTCATTGACGGCGGTGAGGGCATCGACGACGGTGACGAGCAGGTAATAAGAGGTCATTTGCGCCAAAGAATAGGCGGCCACCTCGGTGCCGGCGGGTTTGCCGGCGTAAATGGCGCGCCAGAGAAAGATGGTGGCAAGGAGCGGGATGAAGCCGAAGACCGCCCGGAAAAGGAAATTGACCCGATAAGTCAGGTTATTCTGGATTCCGATATTGATGACATGCCAGTATTTTTTCACGACAATTGCCCAGGCAATGTTAGCATAGCGAAGGGGCAGTGTGAAAACAAATCCCCGGGAGACATCGGATTTTATTTGCGGTGTCCGGCTGGCGTAATTAACTTTTACGCGCTATCTGATACTGGCGCTTTTTGCCGGTCTAATAACTGACCTTGAATCTGAACTCACTATGAGCATGACACCGTTGACGTCGGATGAATTAAAGGCCCTGGCCGTGGGACTGAACAAGCTGGCCCATAATATATGGTGGACCTGGGACCAGGAGGCCCAAGAGATATTTCAGGAACTCTCCCCGCGCGGCTGGCAAAACCTGTACCACAATGCGGTGGCGGTTTTGCACGAAGTCTCTGATTATGAACTGCGGGTGCGGTTGCAGGACCAGGATTTTGCGCGGCGGGTGGAGAAGGTCTTGAAGTCGTTTGACGCGTATCTGAACGACCAAAACACCTGGACTCATCAGCACGCGCCGGCGCTGCTCAAGAATCCGGTGGCGTACTTCTCGGCGGAATTTGGCTTTCATGAGACCCTGCCGATCGCGGCAGGGGGGTTGGGCATTTTGGCGGGCGACCATGCCAAATCGGCCAGCGATGTGGGGTTGGGTTTTGCGGGCATCAGTTTGTTTTATCGCGAGGGTTATTTTCAGCAGGCGATCAATCAGGATAATTGGCAGACGGAATATTACACGCTGTTGAATCCCAAGAACCTGCCGATTGAGCCGGTGCTGGATGCGAAGGGCGAGCCGCTGGTCTGCTCGGTGGATATCACCATGACGCAGGTTTATTTCCAGGCCTGGCGAGTGAACGTGGGCCGGAACCCGGTTTACCTGCTCGATACCAACCGCCCGGAAAATCCGCAGCATTTTCGCGATTTGACGTTACGGGTTTACGGCGGCGACAGCACGACGCGCATCATGCAGGAGATTCTGCTGGGCATCGGCGGCGTCCGCCTGCTCCGCGCGCTGGGGGTGAAGCCGTCCGTCTTTCACATGAACGAAGGGCACGCGGCATTTTTGACGCTGGAATTGATGCGGGAGATGATTGATGAGGGCAAGAGCGCGGGCGAAGCGCTGGCGCTGACCAAGCAGCAGTGCATTTTTACGACACATACGCCGGTGGAGGCCGGGCATGACCGGTTCAACGCGGAATTGATGGATTACGCGCTGCATAAATTTTGCACGCAGATCAAACTGCCGTTCGAGGATTTGTTGGGACTGGGCCGCGTCCATCCGAAGGATGCAAAGGAGCCGTTTTGCATGACGGTGCTGGCGTTGAAGGCGTCGCGCGCGGCAAATGGGGTGAGCGAATTGCACGGGAGTGTCAGCCGCCATATGTGGCAATCGCTGTATCCAAAGTTGCCGGTGGACCAGGTGCCGATTGGCCATATCACCAACGGAATTCATTTAATGGGCTGGATGAAGGGGCCGGTGCGCCGATTCTGGAGAAAGAAGCTGATGGCCAAGGTCAATGAACAGGCGGGAGCGTCGAGCGGCGACACCACGCGGTTTTTGATTGCGAACCCGGAGGCGCATTGGGACAAGGCGATTAATGCGCCGGATTTCTGGAAGCAGATGACAGATCCGGCCTTTATTTCAGACGAGGAGATCTGGGCGTTACGTTACAAGCTGCGCCGGGAATTGATCGAATTTGCGCGGCGTCGTTTGCTGATGCAGGTGCAGCGCCATATGGAGGCAGATTTCATCGCCTTCGAGCATTTGCTCAACCCGGATGCGCTGACGATTGGTTTCGCGCGCCGTTTTGCGACTTATAAACGCGCACCGCTCATTTTCCAGCAGTTGGAGAATGTGGTAAAGCTGGCGCGCGATCAGGCGCGGCCGATCCAGTTTATTTTTGCCGGCAAGGCGCATCCGCGTGATGACGACGGCAAACGGTACATTCAACATATCATTCATTTGAGCAAGTACAGCGACATGCAGGGACATCTGGTGTTCATCGAGAATTACGATGTGCATGTGGCGCGGCAGATGGTTTCCGGTTGCGATGTCTGGCTGAACAACCCGCGGCGGCCTTTGGAAGCGTCCGGGACGAGCGGCATGAAGGCGGGCTGCCACGGCTGTCTGAATTTGAGCATTCTCGATGGTTGGTGGCGCGAAGGTTATGACGGGACAAACGGTTTTGCCATTGGCGAGGATGCGCATGCCGATACGGTGGAAGAGCAGGATCGCGTGGACAGCGCGAATCTTTACAAGGCGCTGACGGAACAGGTTATTCCCACGTTCTTTGACCGTGATGCGCAGGGTATTCCGCGCAAGTGGATTCATATGATCCGCCGGGCGATGGCCACGCTGGTGCCGCAATTCAGTACGCGGCGCATGGTCAAGGAATATACGGAGAAGTATTACCTGACCAAATAATATAACGCGGGCGGCTGAAACAAGGCTGTTCCCAGGACGAGCGAGAGGGATTTGAGCCCTCTCGCTTCGTGCTTTCAAGATTCGATGATTCGGTTAAGTTAACTTGTGATTTGTGATATAAAATCCCTGTCGGCCGATGCGCTGCAATACCAGTTTCGCGACTGGAATCAGCCGGCGTACCGCGCCGCGCAGGTGTTGGAGTGGCTGTATGTGCATCGGGTGAGCAGTTGGGACGCGATGACGAATCTGCCGAAGGCGGTGCGGGAATTATTGCGGGCAAATTACTCACTGCAAACGCTGGAACTGGTGCGCAAGCAGGGTGCGCGGGACACGACGCAGAAATTTCTTTGGCGGCTGAGCGACCATGCGCTCATTGAAAGCGTGCTAATCCCAGCCAACCCGGCCTTGTACGGCGAGGCGAGTGATCGTCATACGTTGTGCGTTTCAACGCAGGTGGGCTGCGCTTATGGCTGCAAATTCTGCGCGAGCGGGCTGGAGGGATGGAAGCGGAACTTGCGCGCGGATGAGATTGTGGAGCAGGTCCTGGCGGTGGAGCGATGGCATGCGGCGGAGGAGGCCAAGGTTTCAAAAGCGCAGCCGGCACCGAGCAACAAGCTGCCGGAGAGCTCGAATCGGCTGGTGAACAACATCGTCATCATGGGGATGGGCGAGCCGCTGGCGAACTACGATAATTTGATGCAGGCGTTGCGAATCCTGAATGCGCCGTGGGGCGGAGGGATTGGGGCGCGGAAGATCACGATTTCGACGAGCGGATTGGTGCCGCAGATCCGGAAGCTGGCGGATGATCCGTTGCAGTTCCGGCTGGCGATTTCGTTGCATGGCGCGACGGACGAGACGCGGAATAAAATTATGCCGGTGAACCGGAAGTATCCGTTGGCGGAATTGACGGCGGCCTGCGAGTACTATCAAAAGCGGAAGGAGCGGATGATCACGCTGGAATATATTTTGATTGCCGGCGTGAACGATGCCATTGAGGAAACGAAGCCGCTGGCCAAACTCGCCCAACTGCTGCATGCCAAGGTGAATTTGATTCCGTACAACCGCGTGGAGGACCTGGATTGGGAACGGCCGACCGAGGCGGTGCAGGAAGCATTTCTGGAGGCATTGGAGAAACAGAATGTGACGGCTACGCTGCGGCGGGAGAAGGGGCATGACATCGACGCGGCGTGCGGGCAGTTGCGGTTGAAGACGGAGCGGGAATTGGCCGCCAAATAGAGACAAGAAGCCATCTCATAAATATCCACAGCGGCGTTTTGGGAAGGAAAACAGAAGGAGATGAGAAACAGAAAACGATTGAGTAAAGGATGGAACGGCCGATCTTTGGGCCGGCCACTTCGTTGTTCGTCGGTCACAGCCCCCTTTGGGGATGCTCCCTCCTCTCGCCTCGTGGCCGGCCCAAATCTCTGGC
>JAQGPA010000168.1 GCA_028293325.1 Pedosphaera sp.
TGGCCAAGGCCGGCACCACCACCGCCATTTCGATTGAGGCCATGTTCTATATCAACAGCCTCAAGGCCTACAGCCATGGCAACGCCAATATGTTCGGCCTCAATAAAGCCTGGACCACCCAGTTCGGTTTGTATCAGGGCATCTGGGATTTGAACCCGATGGTTAATGGCTCGCTGGGTGTACCAGTGATTAGCCCGGCCACCATGGCGGCCAATCTCAAGGTGGGCCATTGGCAGCATTTAAAGATCAGTCTCGATGGCAGCGGCTACAAAATTTATATTGACGGACTAATGGTCAGTCAGACCAACAGCTTGAATTTGCTGTCCTGGGGAGGGTCCGGTCCGGTGCTGCTGGAAGCGGGCAACTTCGACGGCTGGCTCGATGAAATCGTAATCAAAAGCATCAGCGACCTGGCTTCAGAACCGCCTCCGTCCAACCTAATTCAAGGCACCAATTTCCAAAATTCATCGTTCACTTTTGATGCCAACACGATTGCGCTCTATGAGTTGAATAATAATTTTGCCGATACGACGGGGCGAAATACAAATCTTACAACTGCCGGCGTGGCGCGCCTGGACAGCGCCAATATCTCCTGGTTGGTGAATCCATCCGGCACGGCGCTCCGGGTATTCGACATACACGATCAAGCGACCGTGAAACTCACGAACGTGGAGATGTACAAGCCCACACAAACGCAGGCCATCGCGGTCGATGCCATGTTATTTGTGAATCGCTACATGAGCTACGGTCGGGAATCAGTTCCGCTATTACAGCTTTCAAAAAATTCGGGCGCGCAACTAATCCTGAATCAATTATATTGGGACACGTCACCCGCATTTATTGGCGGCAGCCAATTGGCGGCAAGCAGCCTGAATCTGGTGCCATTCCTGCAGACCAATTGCTGGCAAAAACTGAGTTTGCTGCTGGATCTCAACGCTTACAGCGTCCGGGTAAACGACATTGAAGTGGCCCGCTTCAGCAGCGGGGACATTACGAATTGGGCGGGCGTGGGTAATCTCACACTGACCTTTGGCAACTTTGACGGTTGGGTGGATGAAGTGGTGGTGCACAGCAGCGGCATCAGCCTGACAAAGCCGTCGCCCCCCAAAATAGCCCAGCCAATCATGGGAAGTAACGTGTTCAAGTTTTATTTCACCGCGCAGGCGGGGCAAGGCTACATCATCCAATCTGCCCTTACTCCGCTGGCGACCGACGTCTGGACCGCCATCACCAACATCCCGCCGTCCGCGACCACTACCAATGTGCTCGTGACGGACATTATCACGGGATCCCGGCGTTTTTATCGCGTGCTCGCACAGGCCTATGTGCCACCGCCGAAAATCGATCGTGCGGATACGTCCGGAAGCCAGCTCAAATTGTATTTCACGGCGCAGACGGGACATTATTATGTGGTCGAGTATTGCGACAACCTTTCGCCGACCAACACCTGGACCACGCTGACGAACATCGCGCCACCCACCGTTGCGGTTAACCTGGTCATTGCCGATACCGTGCCAGGACCGCAACGCTTTTACCGGTTGCGCATGCAGTAAAAATGAAGTGTCTGTAGTCGGAAAATTGGCTTGGTCAACATTCTGCCTGACGGCTATGGTTGCTTTGTGCGCGTCCTGTTCCAATTTTCTCTGGTATTGTTTCTGATTTGTGCTGGCGGTTCGCAAGCCGCTGGCGTCCTGATGACGGATGAGGATCCGCTTTACCTGCCGGCGGTGGGTGACCACCAGTTGCGGCTGCTCTCGCCCACAGTGTTGGAGTTAACCCTGATCACCACCAAGCAACCCGACCCGGCGCCCATCAAGGAATGGGATTTCGTCAAGCAGGAAGGCGTCGCCACTCTGCCGGCAACCAACCAGTTTACCGTCACGGTGGGCAACGCCACCATCGGCGTGCAAGCCGTCGGATTCAAACGCCGCGTGACCTATGCTCCTTTGCGACAGCGCGACATGCGGATCGGCAATTTTTTATATTTGCAACTGGCCGCTCCGGTTGAGACCGAGACGACGGTGGAGGTAAAAAATCCGGACGGAACGCTCTGGCCCCGGAGCATGGCGTTCACAGTCACTGCCGCCGCTGCACGATACAGTCCGGCCATTCATGTGAACCAGGTTGGTTACGTTCCCGCCCTGCCTAAAAAAGCCATGGTCGGTTATTATTTGGGCAGCCTGCAGGAGTTGAACGTTTCCGCCACCAATGATTTCCAGTTGGTGGAAGCGCAAACCGGTAAAACCGTGTTTCAAGGCAGGCTGAGGCCGCGACCAGAAACCGGCTATACGTACACGCCCACACCGTATCAAAAAGTTTTGGAAGCTGACTTCACTCCCTTCCAAACGCCCGGCGAATACAAATTGTTCGTGCCGGGATTGGGGACTTCGTATCCATTTTTTATCGATGATGGCGCCGCGGCAGCTTTTACGCGGACGTATGCGCTCGGAATTTATCATCAGCGTTGCGGGACGGACAATGCCCTGCCCTTCACCCGTTTCGTGCATGACGCCTGCCATGTCGCGCCGGCCAAAGTGCCGACCATGGATTCGGAATTTGATTTTGTGAATCACGCGCTGGCGGATGAAACGTCCAATTATAAAGCCAACCCGCGCCACACCGCGCCACAACTCAAGAATGTGGCCGCCGGTTTGTATCCCTTCGTGACTGCCGGTCCGGTGAACGTGAGCGGCGGCCATCATGACGCGGGCGATTACAGCAAGTACACCATCGATAGCGCGCTGTTCATTCACTACCTGGTGTTTGCGGCGGATGTCTTTCCCGGCGTGGGCGCGCTCGACAACCTGGGCCTGCCCGAAAGCGGCGACGGCAAAAGCGACGTGCTGCAGGAGGCGAAATGGGAAGCCGATTTTCTGGCGCGCATGCAGGATGCCGATGGCGGTTTTTATTTTTTGGTTTATCCACTGCATCGCCCCTACGAAAACGATGTGTTGCCGGACAAGGGCGATCCGCAGGTGGTGTTTCCCAAGACCACGGCGGTCACCGCCGCCGCCATCGCCGCCCTGGCCGAGACCGCCTCCTCGCCGTTGTTCAAGCAACAATTTCCCGAAGCTGCCGCGCTCTATCTGGAAAAGGCAAAAAAAGGCTGGGCCTTTCTCCAACGCGCGATGGACAAACATGGCCGCGATGGTTCGTACCAAAAGATCACGCATTACGGCGACTCATTCCTCCATGATGACGAACTGGCCTGGGCGGCGACGGAACTGTTCCTGGCCACGGGGGACGAAGCCTATCACAAAAAGCTCAAGGAGTTGCTGAACCCCAACGATCCCGAAACCCGTCAGTGGGGCTGGTGGCGATTGGTGGCGGCTTACGGTTGCGCGATTCGGAGTTACGCCTTCGCGGTCAGCACCGGGCGGCTCACCACCAATCAAATTGATGTTCATTATCTGAACCAGTGCAAGGCCGAGCTGCGGGCCGCCGGTTTGGACCAACTGCGTTACGCGCGGGAAAGCGCCTACGGCACGAGTTTCCCCACGCCGAGCAAAAATTTCCGCGTGGCGCGGTGGTATTTTTCCGGCGAACAAACTTTTGACATGGGCACGGCGCTACAGGTGGACTTCCCAATTTTCAACGACCCGCGACCGCAAATGCTGGAGGCGATCATCAGCAATATGAATTATGAAGGCGGTTGCAATCCGGTGAACATGCCATACGTGACCGGTCTCGGTTGGCGGCGCGAGCGGGAAATCGTGCATCACTACGCCATGAACGACCGCCGCGTGCTGCCGCCTTCCGGCATTCCGCAGGGAAACATTCAGGAGGGATTTTATTGGATGGACCAATATAAGACCGAGTTGGGCGCGATGAGTTTTCCGCCCGATGGCGCGGCCACCGCGCCGTATCCCTTTTACGATCGCTGGGGCGACAGCTTCAATGTGGGGACGGAATTTGTGGTGGCGACTTCGGCGCGCATCCTGGTCACCTACGCTTTGTTAATGGCCCAGACTCCGCTCAAGAATCAGCCTTGGAAAAGCGCGCCCGGCGAAATCGCAAAGCTCGCAACGGATGCGGGAACCGGAAAAATTTCAGTGAGTTTGAAATCTCCCGACCTGGACCCGGCCAAGGCGCGGATTGTGTGGGAAGCGCGCGACCAGGAACCCGCCTATGGCCAGACATTCAGCTTTGTCCCGAAAAATGCGGGTGAGCAGTGGGTGGAATTTGAGGCGCAATGGCCCGATGGCCGCCGGGTCTTTGGGGCAACAAATTTTTCCTCGACCGTCGGATCAAGGAAAAATTAAAATGGTCACCTTGGTTTGCCAACCTGTGAACCGCGAGATTCCAAGAAGGCCGTGATGGCGTTGAGTTCTTCGGGCGTGAGATTGTTTGCATAGGCCGGCATATTGCCGCGTCCGCCCAGAATCGTGAGAACCAGTTGCTCCTTGGTGCGTTGAGCGCCGATGCTGGTCAAGTCAGGTCCGCGGTGTCCACCTTCATTTTGTATCAGATGGCAGTTCAGGCAGCCTTTCATATAGAAGAGTTGCGCGCCGGCAGCAACCGGGCCGCTGGACGTTCCCACGATTTTTTCCGGCAGAGATTGCACGTTAAAATTGGGTGACCATCTGGATCTTGCACCAGCCACCCACAACGTGCTGATCATCATGACAACGAGTAAAACCGCGGCCCAGGCCCAAGGACGGCGAAGGGGGCTTCGTTCCCCGCGCCGGGAGATAAACGGGACGGCGATCAGCCAGAGGCCCACGAGCATCGGTCCGAACACCATGAACAAGGTTTCAGTTCCCTTGGGCAGGAGCGCGAGCACGGCAAAGTACCAGAGCAAGTACCAGTCCGGCCGTGGATAGGCGTCAATGAGGCTGGGATCGGGCGGCTTGCCCAGTTCCGGGGGGCCAAAGGCCAACGCCAGAATGACAATGCTTCCCGCCATGGCGGCTCCGAACACCACGTCGCGCCAGGCTGAATCAGGCCAGAAGGGCACCCCGTCCTTTTTGATGTGCTCGGCGTATTCCTGCTTATAGGTTTTTCGTGATACGAATTCACCGGGTTTGGGCGGCGGGGAGATGCCGTGCCGCAAAACTCCGAGCAGGTGAATTCCCACAAAAGCAAAGACCATGGCGGGCATGATGAAAACATGAAAGGCGAAAAAGCGGCTTAACGTGGCCCCGCCGACCGTATCGCCACCGAGGGTGAACCGCGCCAGCCAGTCGCCAATCAGCGGCACCCGGCCGACCTGTTCCGCGGCGACGATGACCGACCAGACACCGGTTTGGTCCCAGCGCAATAATTGCCCCGTGAAGCCCATGACCAGCACGAATCCGAGCATCAGCACACCGGTGATCCAGGTCATTTCCCGGGGATACTTGTACGCGCCGAATAAAAAGACTTGGGCCATGTGGAGGCCTACCATCAACACCATGGCGGAAGCGCCGTAGTAATGCAGGGCGCGCAGGAAATGGCCCAAGGGGGCCTGGTTCGTGATGAATTGCAACGTTTCATAGGCGTGCGCGGTGGAGGGAATGTACGAAAAGGCCAGCGCCACGCCGGTGAGCACCTGGATCATGAAGGCCAGCAGAGTAGCACTTCCAAACACGTACCACCAACGCGCCCCGCGCGGAACCAGGTGCGTGACCATGGGTCCGAAGGTTTCGGTGAATCCCACGCGATCATCCAGCCAGTCCCAGGCGCGTTTCAGTGTTCGTCGGATCATGAGGATATTCCGGTCAGGTCATGATAGGGACGGGAGCGGTTTCAATCTGCACCTCGCCATTCACTACGCGGACGGGGTAGCGGGTCAGCGGACGCTCGGGCGGTCCCGCCGCCACAGCGCCGTTTTCATAAAAAACTCCGCCGTGACAGGGGCACATGAACAGCCTGGCTTGCGGGAGCCAGCGCACCGGGCACCCCAGATGTGTGCAGTTGATCGCGAAGGCGACGAACTGGTCGGCGGTTTCCCGCCGCAACCAGGCTGCGGTGCGGGCCGTCACGCCCGCCCACGGTACCGGTGAGGCATCCTCATAGTGGACGTCCACCGTCTCGCCGATTTTGAAGGCTTCGACTTTTCCAACGGTGCGCCAGACGTTAGGGGCCCGGCGTGTCAGCGGGGCGAAAATAAAACCAACCGCCGGCACGGCCAAGCCCAAGGCGGTGCAACCGCCCACGATCAAACTGATATCCCGGAAGAATTTGCGCCGGGAAATTTCCTCCGGTGTTTCTGCGCCTGATCCAGGCGGATGGTTTGGGTTATGATTTTCTTTCATGGCGAATTTCCTTGATCCAACCGGCCAATGCGAGGACGAACACAACCAGGCCAAACGCAGAGACGATGAGCGAGCTGATCAAGCCCCAAACCATCAGCGTGGCTCCGAGCGACACCGCCGCCGGAGATAACGTGGGCCGGGAAGGTTTTTCGGGCCGCGCAATGCCCCAGTCATCCGGGACGGTTGAGTTTGGATTCAAAGGTTGGTTGGACATGAGCAGGATGGTTTGGCGGGCTGGTTATGTGTTACCGGGATGACTAGGTTTAGCGATGGCGGCAAAGGTGGAAGCGGCTTCAGCCTGGTCGCCAACATACCAGCGGGTGAGTTGGCCGATGACACCGCTAAGATAGATGAGGCAGGCGGGAACCCACATCAGCAAGCCGCCCAACTGCTGATCCACGGCCGGGGTGAGGCCCCAGCCCTGGTGGATGAGCGGCAGGATGCCCAGCGGATCCTGCGGATGATGGTACGCTGCACAGACCGCGACCGGCGAAAAGGTGAGGTAAATGCCCAGCAACGTGCAGGCCATGCAGGCGGTGAACAGATAGCCCACCGCCGCCAGGGGCGCCAGTAAACGCGACCGCTGGGGCGACAACACCGGCCACCAGAACAGCGTCCCCATCGCCAACAGCGAAACGGTTTGCAGTTGTTGAACCCAGGGGGTGCCCGCAGCGGCGTTGCACAAGGCGGGGAGATGCCAAAGCCACATGGCTCCGACTCCGGCGGTCCAGGATAAAACCACGCGCCGGGAAGTGATTGGGGTTTTTCCCGCCGCTGCTTCCTGCGGCAAAGGAGTTGGAGTTTGTCGGGGGAGGCCAAGCAACCAGAGCGCCGGCACAACCAGAAGCAGCAACAAATGCTGCGCCATGTGCGCGCTGAACAGATAGTTTCTGGCCAGCGTGTTCAGCGGAGAGCATATCGCTATTACAAACAGGAGTACCGCCAGCAGAAACAGCCCGACTCTTCGCCAATTCACGATCCTAAAAACCACAAAGTAGTTGAGCAACGCCCCGAGGCAAAAAACAGCCATGACGGGATTCCAGTCCCATCCCGAAAATAAGAATTGTGTTGTGGTCATAAACGCGGCCCCACCAGATAGACGGTGGTGAAGACGAAAATCCAAACGACGTCCACAAAGTGCCAGTAGAGTCCCAGAGTCCGCACGGCCTCCGTGCGGCCGGCTTTGTAATCACCGGCCCAGCCCAGCGCCAGCACGATCAGCAAACCCATCAAGCCAACGCATACGTGCAAACCGTGAAAGCCGGTCAGCGTGAAAAATGAGCTGGCGAAGAGGCTGTTGTTAAAGGTGACGCCGCGATGGAACAACCCGAGATATTCCCGGCCTTGTCCGAGGATGAAAACCAGGCCCAACAGAATGGTGGCGCTCAGCCAGACGTAAAAGCCTTTGTGTCGGCCCTGCTCCAGTTTTTTCTCCGCGCGCCAGAGTGTGAAGCTGCTCAGGAGCAGAAAGACGGTAAAGACGCTCGCTGCCTGGAGGTTAAGGTCCGCCAAGGCATGAGGGTTTTTGTTCCGCTCAGAGCCGGTATAATAGACGAATGCGATGATCAGCATGATGAAGAAAGTGGCTTCGGTGAGGATGAAACTCCACATGCCGACGAAATTCTTCTCCAAGTAAGGGCTCTCCGGGGCGGTCTTGCCGGCAATGGGTGGATCCGGGTTTTCGGGATGCGCCAAGTCCCAGAGCGGACGCCGGCTTCGCACCGGTGGGACGCGCTCGAAATTGTGCTCCGGCGGGGGAGAAGTCGTGGCCCACTCCAACGTCCAGGCTTTCCAGGGATTGTCCCCGGCGGGTTGCCCGTGGCGCAGGCTCCAGATTATGTTTGCAAGCAGGACGAGCACCGAGACTCCCATGAGCACCGCACCCACGGTTGAGATCATGTTCAAAGTGGCCCAATGGGGAATGTCCGGATACGTGTAAATGCGACGCGGCATACCAATCAATCCCAGGATATGTTGCACGAAGAAGGTCAGGTCGAAGGAGATCACCGCCAGCCAGAAGTGCCATTTGCCCAGGCGCTCGGAGAGCATCCGTCCACTCATCTTGGGAAACCAATAATAGAGTCCGGCATAGGTTCCAAACAGCGTGCCGCCAATCAAGACATAATGGAAATGAGCCACGACATAGTATGTATCGGTCGTTTGCCAGTTCGTCGGCACGGCTGAGAAGGTGATGCCGCTTAATCCGCCGATGGTAAAATGAACGAGGAAGGCCACGGCGAAAAGCATCGCGGTGGTGAACCGCAGCGATCCACCCCACATGGTGGCAATCCAATTAAAAATCTTCACACCCGTCGGAATGGCGATGAGCATGCTCGACGCGGCGAAAAAGGCATCCGCCATATGCCCCAACCCCACCGCGAACATGTGATGCGCCCAGACTCCGAAGCTCAACAGGGCGATCACCACTCCCGAAGTCGCGACGAATTCATAGCCAAAAATCGGTTTGCGGGAGAATACCGGCAGGACTTCCGAAATCATGCCAAAGGCAGGCAGCGCCAAAATATAGACCTCCGGATGTCCGAACGTCCAAAAGAAGTGCTGCCACAAGATGGCGGAGCCGCCGCGGAACGAGCCGAAAAAGAAGGAACTTAGTTGCCGGTCCATCAGCAACATCACGATGGCCGCATTCAACGCGGGCAGAGCAAAGAGAATCAAGAAAGCGGTGATGAAGGACATCCAGACAAAGAGCGGCAGCTTGCGCATGGTCATGCCCGGTGCTCGCAGCGACACGACGGTGGTGATGAGATTAATAGCCGTGGCAATGGAACCGACGCCCAGGATCAACAGTGAGGCGATCCAGTAATTGACTCCCTGCGAGGAGGAGAAGGCTTGTTCACTCAAGGGCGCGTAGGCGAACCAACCCACCGCCGGAGCACCTCCCGTCACAAAGCTGAAGTAGAGCAGCACTCCGCCAAAGATGAGCAGCCATACGCTCATGGCGTTGAGTCGTGGAAAAGCCATGTCACGGGCTCCAATCATCAAAGGGACAAAATAATTGGCGAAACCGATGAGCATCGGCATCCCGACCAGGAAGATCATGGTGGTGCCGTGCATGGTGAACATCTGGTTATAAAAATCCGGGGAGAGCAGCGAATTGTTAGGGCGGGCCAGCTGCAGGCGCATGAGCAGGGCTTCCAGTCCGCCGATAACAAAAAAGACCATCGCGGACAACAGGTAGAGGATGCCGATCCGTTTGTGATCAACGGTCGTGATCCAGCCATAAAGCCAGCCGGTTTCCTGCCCTGTGGCGGCGTGGGGGAGCGGGAGGGCGTTGGAACTCGGGGCATTCACTTAAGTGATTGGAGATAGCTCACCAGATCTTCCGTTTGTGCGTCGGTGAGGAACATGTTTGGCATGAGATTGCCCGGCTTGACGTGTTGGGGATTTTTCAGCCAGCGAGTCAGGCCTTCCGGCGTGTTTTCAATGACGCCAGCCGCAAGGGTTTTGCGACTCGCCAGATGGCTGAGGTCTGGGCCGGCCCTGGCATCGGCATTGCCCGGCAAACCACGAATGGCGTGGCAATTCACACAGGTCATTTGTTGAAACAGCCGTGCGCCCCGTTCCGCGGAAGGGGTTGTTGGCGTGGGCGCCGGTTCAAGCTGTTGCTTTTCCCAGGTCGCGAATTGTTCCGCCGACTCCGCCACCACGCGAATCTGCATCCAGGCATGCTGCACCCCGCAAAATTCCGAGCAAGCTCCGCGATACTCCGCCGGTTGATCCGCCTGCAACCAGGCAAAGTTGGGGTGCCCCGGAATCATATCCATTTTGCGTCCCAACTGTGCCACCCAGAAATCATGAATGACATCGACGGACTCCAGGCGAAACAAGAGCGGCCGCCCCGCCGGGAGATGAATTTCGTTGGCGGTTACGACACCGGAACGTGGGTACCTCGCCTCCCACCAAAACTGATGTCCCACCACGACGATATCAGGTGCCTTGCTTTTATCGGGGGGATCCGATGCGTTCATGGCTTTGACGGTGAGCACCATCAGGCAAACCAACAGCAGGAAGGGAATGACGGTCCAAACAATTTCCAACTTCGTATGGCCGTAGAACGGACGAGGATCGGGATGGTCGGGGCGGCCTTTGAAGCGTAAAATGCAATAAGTCACCAACCCTCCGACCAGCAGCATGATCACCGCGCTGAGGACAAACGCGAATTTAAAGAGGTTCACGATGGCCTGCGCCAACGCAGAACTTGGATGGAAAACATTGCTGGTTACCATAATGTTGAGAGCAACCTTGCCCCCTTCGAACGCTCCTGTCTGGAAATGGCGACAAAGGAGACGCGCTTGGAGACTAACACCGAGGCTCTCTCCATCAATGGGGTGTTGAACCAAGGAACTCTTTGAGCTTTCGGGATTGATCTCGAATACGCTCCGGCCGCTTGCAAGTTGGCGGGATCAATGCAAGTTGTGCGCGGTGCCTGTCATTGCGAACCTGCTCTTCGGCCATCGGCAGCACATGTGGACTCAGGCCCTGGTCGGTGAACCCGACCGCAATTGCCTGGCCACCACTTTTGAAGTTAAATTCCCCAGCGATTGGTGAACCGGGCGTGTGCCCACCGATTGTGTTACTTTCATATACCACCAATCAGTTCCTGATCGGTGGCGCGTTTCCAGCTGAATTGTTCCGGCTAAGGTTTGCCAGCACCAATGGTGCCGGTGCCAACTCCGCTTTTCTGCGCGTTATTCTCCACGCCGCCCGCGCCGCTGCCAGAGCCTTGCGAACTTACGCCATGGTTGGAACCGTCGCCTGTGCTGCTGCCCAAGTAACTTCCGTTACCCGTGCCACCCGTGCCGCCATTGTCCATTGAACTACAACCAGCCAAGAGAGCGACTAGCCCGATCAATGCGAAAAAAAGTTTCATAGACTTGCCAGAAGTTTCTGCCAGGCATTTATGGGATGGTGGAACCCCCTGTGCCGCTGCCTGGCGTTCCGGTACCCACTCCAGAACCGGTTCCAGTGCCAGTGCCAGCGCCAGTGCCAGTTCCAATGCCCGTGCCACTGCTGTTGGTCAAGGATCCGCCGGTGCCGGCTCCAGTTCCAGTGCCAATGCCCGTGCCGATCCCGGTGCCGGTCCCGCTACCAGTGCCAATGCCGGAGCTGCTGCCACTGCCGCTGGTACCGATGCCGGTCCCTATACCGGTGCCCGGAGTGGCGCCGCTGCCAACGCCTGATCCTGTGCTACCAGTCCCGATTCCGCTACCGCCCACTCCAGTTCCAGTTCCAGTTCCAATGCCACTGCTTCCGGTTCCGCCAACACCCGTGTTGCCACCAATGCCGGTTCCACTCGTGCTGCCTCCAGTTCCTGGGCCGATGCCAGTACCTGCACCACCAATTCCAGTACCTGTGCCGACACCACCTCCGGTGCCTGTGCTGCTGCCTCCGACACCGCCAGCACCGCCGGCGCCGCCGGGCCCAATTCCACTTACGCCGCTTGAACCTGCGGCACTCATTCCAGAACCGGTATCAACGCCAATGCCCGTGCCGACACCACCGGAGCCGGTATTACTACTGCTACCAACGCCGATGCCGCTTGAGCTTGGGCTTGGATCAGAGGTTGACCCGGCCGCTGAAACCGAACCGGCTCCCGCACTGCCCGAGCTGCCGCTGGAACCGGTCGCGCCCGCGCCATAGCCGTAGCCGCCATTGCCCATTTGATCGCTGCCGGTTCCGCCAGTGCCACTCGTGTCATTCGTGCTGCATCCGGCCAGGAACGCAGCAGAGCCAATGAGAATCAGAAATCGTTTCATAGTTTAGTTTTTCCTTTCCATCATTCTCGATGATAACAACCGCGCCTCAATGGGGTGAAACCCCATTGAACTGAGGAAAACAGGATTTGGACCATGTCTCCCTAACTCAACCTAAGCGGGTGAATGAGAATGTCCATCCGCTATTCGGGCACTGCGATATATTCGGAGAGCTTTGCCTTGAGCGCGTCAACGAGACCGGCCTCCATGAATCCGTAATCGTCGGTGATATGCAGGCAAATGATTTTTTTCCCGGTGAGCACTTCGCTGAATTTGCCGCGCAGACGATCCACGTGCCGTTTTTCCATGACAAAGATAATGTCCGCCCAGCCGACATGGCCTTCCGTCACGCGAATGCGCGCACCCGGCTCAGTCCCGGCGGAACGGACCGCATAGCCGGGAAAACCGGCATACATTTTTTCAGCGGTGAGACTGCGCCAGCGGTTTTGGCTGCAAATAAATAATATTTTAAGGTCCTGAGCCATGCGCGCCGGCTAATTTGAGCAACAGCTCCAAAATGAAAAGAATATTTTGCCGGCGGGGAGCGTCCAAGGGCGGATTGGTTGGGCGAAGTTGTCCCCAATACATTCGATAAACAATTTTAGGCTGGTTAAATGGGTCCAAATTTGTTATAAAGTTTTTTTGTGCGAGGCTTGATGAAACTGTTATTTGTTCATGAACGATTTGGAGCCATGGCCGGGGCCGAGGTGAATGCCTTCCTCACGGCAACCGAGCTGAAGCGGCGCGGACACATGCTGGGAATCATCCACGGGCAGTCCACGGGCAAAGGTGAAGATGGATGGCGCGAAACCTTCGCGGAATGTTTTCCAATTCTTAACGGCGAGTCCGCGAACATCGTCCGGGCGGCGGTGAAGGAGTTTTGTCCGGATGTCATTTATGTCCACAAGATGGCGGACCTGGACGTGATTGAGGCACTGATTCAATCCGGGCGGCCGCTGGTCCGCATGGTGCATGATCACGACATTTATTGCATGCGGAGTTACAAATATAATCCGCTCACACGCCAAATTTGCACCCGCGCGGCGTCGCCCTTTTGCATTTTCCCCTGCGGCGCGACGCTGACACGGAATCGCGGCGGCGGGTTGCCGGTCAAATGGGTGAGCTATTTCGCGAAGAAGAAGGAAATCCGGCTGAACCGGCAATTCCAACGGATGGTGGTGGCCACGCATTACATGCGGGATGAGCTGGTGCGCAATCATTTTGACCAGCAGAGAATCGAGATTCACGCCCCGGTGCCGCGCGCGCTGGAAAACCCGACGCAAAGTTCCTTCAGCAGCCGCAACCTGATTCTTTATTCGGGACAGATCATTCGCGGGAAGGGAGTGGATGTGCTGCTGGAATCGTTGGCGCAGGTGCAGCTTCCCTTTGAATGCATCATTCTGGGCGAAGGCAGCCACCGGCCTTATTGCGAACAACTAAGCCGGAAACTGGGCCTGGGCGACCGGGTCCATTTCAAGGGCTACATTCCGCAGGAGGATCTGCGCAGTTTTTATCGTGATGCGAGCCTGACGGTGATGAGTTCAGTCTGGCCGGAACCATTTGGCGCCGCCGGGTTGGAGGGCATGCGTTACGGGCTGCCCGTGGTGGCCTTCGATGCCGGCGGCATCAAGGAATGGTTGATCAATGCCCATAATGGTTTTCTGGTGCCCTGGATGGATCGCGCCGCCCTGGCCGCGCGCATCGAACAGTTGTTGCGCAACAAGGCATTGGCCCGGCAAATGGGCGAGCGCGGCCGCCAACTGGTCCGGCAGAAATACGATTTCAATAATTACATTCAGAATCTGGAAACCATGTTCACGCGGGTGATTTCAGAAGCGCAGGTAAAAGTTCACGCATGAAAGCTAAACGGGCTCCTTTGCTGATTGCCATCGTGGGCGGGAGTGGCGCGGGCAAGAGCTGGCTGGCCGAGCAACTACAAAAAAAATTGGGCAAAACCGCGGCGCGCATCTCGCTCGATGATTTTTATCTGGATCGTTCCCATCTTTCGCCGAGGCGGCGCGCACTGATTAATTTTGACCACCCGCGCGCAATTGACTGGGTGAGTTTGGAAAAAGTGTTGCAAGATTGCCGTGCCGGACGCGCCACGCGGGTGCCCCAATATGACTTTAAAACTCACTCCCGACGGACAGGCACGGCAGTTTTGAGCCCAAAACCGGTTATTTTGATCGACGGATTGTGGTTGTTGCGGCGGGCGAGCCTGCGCCGGATGTTTGGCGTACGAATTTTCATTGATTGTCCCACCAAACTGCGTCTCAGCAGGCGTTTGGCGCGAGACTTGCTGTCACGAGGACGAGAACGGGCATCCGTTGACCACCAGTTTTGGAAAATGGTAGAGCCGATGAACATACAATATGTAGTGGCCCAAGCGCGTTGGGCACACATTTTATTGAAAGCACCGATTAAAAAAACGGACGTGAGCCATTTAGCTGGACAGATAAGACAACAAGTAAAATAATAAGCCTTCGGAGATGACAGAAGAAGAAATCAGAACACAACTCGTTTGGCGATTTACCACGGCTCAGAGACCCTTGGGTCGCTGGCGTTTTAACATGTACGTGTTATGGAAACGGATGGCGTGGAATTTGGTAATCATGGGCGCTCACTTTCTGAAGCGCGCTTTTGACATCGTCGCCAGTTTCATCGCACTCCTTTTGCTCACCCCGCTCTTTTTGGTCATCGCGGCGCTGGTCAAGCTGGATGGCGGTCCGGTGTTTTTGGCGCAGAACCGCGTGGGCAAGCACGGGCGCGAGTTCAAGATGTTCAAGTTTCGTTCCATGGTGGTCAATGCGGATGCCATCCTCAAGGAACTCCTGGCCCAGAATCAGCATGCGGACGGCGTGACTTTTAAAATGAAGGATGATCCGCGCATCACCAAGGTGGGCCGGTGGCTGCGCAAGTTTTCGCTCGATGAATTTCCGCAGTTCGCAAATGTTTTGATCGGCGACATGTCGCTGGTGGGGCCGCGTCCCTGCCTGCCGCGCGAAGTTGCCCTTTATACGCTGGACCAACGGCGCCGTTTGGAAGTGCTGCCCGGAGTCACCTGCCTGTGGCAGATTGGCGGGCGGGCGGAGATTGATTTTTCCGGACAGGTTCAGTTGGACATTCAATATATTGAGAGCCACAATTTCTGGGGAGATGTAAAAATATTGCTCAAAACCATCCCTGCGGTATTGTTTGGGAAAGGAGCATATTAAGATGAAAGCCCTGCTCATCTGTCCGGCGGAGCGTTCAGCCGTTCAATTTTTGGCGGAATCCACGCCTTTGGCGAACCTGCACATTTGCGGGAAGCCGCTGGTGGCGTATTGGCTGGAACATCTGGCGACCCAAGGCGCAAAGGAAGTGCGCATTCTCGCCACCGACCGGCCGGAGCAGGTGCGCGCGCTGGTGGGTGACGGCAGCCGCTGGGGTTTGCAGATTGAAGTCTCGCCAGAATTACGCGAACTCACCACGGTTGAGGCGCGGAACAAGTATCGCAAAAGCGAGGAGACGAGCTGGCTCACGGAACCGAATGACACCACGGTAATGGATCACTTTCCGGGATTGCCGGAATTGCCTTTGTTTGCGAGTTACGCCGGTTGGTTTGCCGCTGTGCAGGCCTGGCTGCCGCGCGTGGCAAAAGATAATCAACTGGGAGCGCGGGAAATTCAACCGGGCGTGTGGGTCGGTCTGCGCGCACGCGTGGCGCCGAGCGCCGAGTTGCGCGCCCCGTGCTGGATTGGCGCGAATGCCATCGTGGGCGCCAACACCATCATCGGACCGAAGACCATCATCGAGGACCGGGCGATGGTGGAAGCGACGACAGAGATCGCGCAGAGTTTTGTGGGGCCGGAAACCTTTATCGGCGAGTTGACGGAACTGAAGAATTCATTGGCGCACGGCAGCGTTTTAATCAACTGGAGCAACACCTCCTGCACGACCGTGCCGGACGCCTTCCTGATGTGCTCGCTCACCAAAAAGAGTCGCAAATTCAAAGCCAGCCATTGGATTGGCCGGATTAGCGCGCTGGCCGTGATGATTTTGACCGCGCCGTTCGCGTTGATTCCGCTGCTGAAGGCAAAGCTGCGCAACCAGCCATCGTTGCGTTCGCTGATCGCGGTGCGGCCGCAAATGGCCAATACTCTGAGCACGAGCGAGACGCTGGTTTATTATGAGCTGGCCGATTGTTCGGGCTGGCTGCGTTTCTGGCCGCAGATGTGGAACATCGTGAAGGGTGATTTTGCCTGGGTGGGCAACCGGCCCTTGAGTCCTTTTGAGGTGGCGGAATTAACGAATGACTTTGAACGTCTCTGGCTGGCAGCGCCGATTGGCTTGATTTCGTTGGCCGATGCGGAGGGTGCGGCGGATTCGTTTAGCGACGAAACTCGCGCGTGTGCCAGTTTCTACGCGGTGAAGGCCAACTGGCGCCTGGATATCTCCATTCTCGCGCGAACCTTTGTGGCCAGAACCAAGCGTTCGCTGGCGGCGCTTTTTTAGCCACCCACGGCTTCTCCGTACAAATCCCGACGTTGGCACGTAATAAATCCTGCGATTTATCCTTTATATTCCGGCATAGTGTGGCATAAGAAGACTGGCCATCGTTACAGCCATATCGAACAGGAACATCAGAGATGTTTGATGATCATATTGGATCGAATTTAATTAAAATATGAAGATGCAAATTCAAGGCGAAACGTTGCGCATATCGGAGGTAAAAGAATTAGGCGCAGCCAACTCAAACGATTTCCGTGACAAGGCCCGCGCGGCCTTGACGGGAGAGCAAAAGAACATCGAAATCGATCTTTCCCAAACCATGTTTCTGGATAGTTGTGGTCTGGGCACACTCATCTCGCTCCACAAGACGACCTGCAGCCGCAATGGCATGGTCCGCCTGTTGAATCCCACGCCCGGCGTCCAGCAGATCCTGGAATTGACCCGGATGCATCGTATCTTCGAAATCGTGAAGATCTGAATTCATGCCCGGCAACTCCGCTGCGTCCCCCCGATCGGTTATCCTAAGACTTTCACTGGCTTGCAACCTGGCCGAGGTGCGGATTGCGGCCCAAACCGTTCGCGGTTTTCTGGCGGAACAGGCCTGGTTGCCCGATGAGTTGATGGCCTTTGATCTGGCATTGGTGGAGGCCTGCAACAACGCAGTGAAATACGCCGGAGAAAGCGGCGCCTGCCAGCCCATTCATCTGGAAGTCATTTCTGAGGCCAGCCAGGTGGAATTTCGCATCCACGATCACACGCCGGGGTTTGACTGGCCGGAGAAAATTGAATTGCCGGAGCCGGACAGCGAGAGCGGCCGCGGTCTTTATCTCATCACCTCGCTGATGGATTCCGTGAGTTACTTCCGCGGGCGGGAGGAAAACTTGTTGACGATGCGCAAGGCCCGTCCCGTCCAGGGAGAGGTCGCGCCGCCGGAATCGCCCTACAGCCTGGAGAATTATGCCCGCAAGCTGGCGGAGAACGAGCATGTCATCAGTGAAATGGTGGAGGAGCTCAGTTCCTGTTACGAAAGTCTTTCGGCCATTTTCCGTTACAGCACGGACTCGGGCAAGGCCGGCAATTTAAAGGAATTTGCGCAGCGCCTGCTGCAGGATCTTTTGCAGATCGTGGATGCGGAGTGGTTTATTCTGCGTTTGATTCCCAAGGGCGAGTCGAAACTGACGGTGCTGGCCGCTTCCGAACCGGCGATGGAATTGGAGCCACTAACTTTTCCCACCACCGGCAAACCATCCGCCTCCATGGAAATGGAAGCGGCCGTGAGCCGCCAGCGGGTTTGGTTCGATGCCCAGCGGCCCATGCTGGCCGATGGGCCGTTGAAGAAGGCCAAACCGGGCTCCGCCGGCCTCGTGCATCCGATTCTGCTGGGCGATCAACTCATGGGCACGCTGACTTTGGGCAAGGCCGCCTTTCAGAATCCATCACTGGTCGATGGCGGGTTGGTGTTCACCGCGGGACAGACCAACGTCATCAATACGTTCGCGGATTTCCTCGCCATCCAAATCGCCAACGCGCGTTTTCAGGAGGAACAATTCAGCCGGCGTCTGGTCACCCACGAGTTGGAGATTGCGAACAACATTCAGCGTTCGCTGTTGATCACTTCCCTGCCCCAACTGCCCGGGTTCAGCCTGGCGGCTTTTTGCCGGAGCGCGCACGAAGTGGGAGGAGATTTCTACGATGTGCTCAAGATCAATGAGCACTCGCTGCTGCTGGTTATTGCGGACGTGATGGGCAAAGGCATTCCGGCGGCGATGTTTGCGGCGATACTGCGCACGCTGCTGCGGGCATCGCCGGAATTGACCCACCAACCGGCCGCGCTGCTGGAGCGGGTGAACCGCCTGCTGTTTCCAGAATTATCCGGCGTGGATATGTTCATCACCGCGCAACTGGCCTTTGTGGATGCGAAGGACCGCAAGCTGACGGTGGCCAGTGCCGGTCATTGTCCCCTGGCGGTGGCCAGCGCGGCGGGCGTGAAGACCTTTTCCCCCGAAGGGATGCCGCTGGGGATTCTGCCGGACACCACTTTTCACGACGAGACAGTGGAACTGCCGGAGAACTGTCGCGTGCTGCTGTATACCGATGGCCTGACCGAGGCGCTCAATGCGGAGGGTCATTACCTAGGCCAGCAACCGTTGATGGATTGGCTGAAGCGGGCGAGCGCCAGTAATCAGCCCGCGGAACAATTGAAGCAGGAGCTGGCCCTCGAACTGGAGAAATATCAGGCAAATACAGTCTTGAATGATGACCAGACTTTCCTGATTATGTCCGGGTAATGCTGCCATTTCTCACATGACCAAAAAAATATTAGTCGTGGATGATGAATATTACATGCACCGCCTGATGCAGCATCATCTCTTACGGGCCGGCTACAGCATGGTGACCGCCCGGAATGGCCGCGAGGCCCTAGAAAAAGCCGCCGGGGAAGCTCCCGACCTGGTGATTATGGATGTGATGATGGCGGAGATGGATGGCCTGACGGCCTTGAAGCAACTGAAGGAAACCAAGGCGACCAGCGAGATCCCGGTGATTATGATCACCGCCAGCGCCCACTTTGTCACCCGGCAGGAATCCGAGTCCTCGGGCGCCGCCGGATTTTTTACCAAGCCATTCAGCCCCACACAACTCCTGCTGGAAATCAAACGGCTGTTGCCGGAACCTGTTGCCCCCTGACTCCCGTGGCGAATATCAACCGACCCCACCCGCTGATGGAAATAAATTTTCCAGCGAGCGGAAGGATGACCGGCGGCGAAGCGCTCACCTGATTTTGAAGCCATGAAACCGATTCTCCCCTTATTTGTTTTTGTCGATGCCTGCGGCTGGGAAATCATCAAAAATGATTCCTTCGGCGGCAATTTCGCACCCAACCGCAAGCGGCTCGCGTCCGTCTTTGGCTACAGTTCCACCTGCGTGCCGTCCATCCTTTCCGGGCGCTGGCCGGTGGAGCATCGCAACTGGTGTTACTTTGTTTACGATCCCAAGAACTCGCCGTTCAAATCGGTGCGCCCGTTGCGCTGGCTGCCCACGGCCATCACCAGCCGGCGTATTTTCCGCCGCTGGCTGACGAAGTTCGTCAAGGTGCACCTGAAATTCCGCGGTTACTTCGACCTGTACAACATTCCGTTCAAATACATCACACTGTTTGATTTCACCGAGAAAAAAAGCCCGTTAAAACCGGGCGGCATGAATCGCGGGCCGAACATTTTCGATTTCCTGGAGGAGAAAAAAATCCGCTATCACGTCAGTGCGCCGGAAAAGCCGGAGACGGAAAACTTGGCCGCGCTCATCCAGGACATTGAGTCCGAGCAAATTGATTTTGCGTTCCTTTATTGGGCCGGTCTGGACGGGCTGCTGCACATGGTGGGCAATCAATCGCCGGAAGTGCCGGCCAAGCTCCGGGTTTACGAGCAATGGATTGAGCAGTTGATGGCGGCGGCGCAAAAGCATTATGCGGAAGTGCGGCTCTATGTTTTTAGCGATCACGGGATGGCGAATTGCGATGAACTGCTGGATCTGAAGGCGAAGATTGAAGTCCTCGACGTGCAGATGGAAAAGGACTATGTCGTGGTTTATGACTCCACGATGGCACGCTTCTGGTTTTTCAACGACCGCGCCCGGCAACTGATCACCACGGCGCTGCAACAGGTGCCCCAAGGGCGGATTTTGCCGGATGCGGAATTGGAGGAGATGCGCACGCTGTTCACCGACCGTTATTTTGGCGAGTTGATTTTCCTGGTCAAGGAAGGGGTCTTGATCGTGCCGAGCCACATGGGCGAGCGGCCGATTCGCGGGATGCACGGTTATCACCCGACCGACAAGCACAGCTACGCCATGCTGGCCACCAATCAAGCCGACATCCCCGAGGAGGTGACGGCCATTCCGGACGTGTTCAAGTTGATGACGCGCGATGCGCAACTGGCAAAAGCGCGGAATGCCGCCGCCAAAGCGCCGGCGGGCGTTTAAACGGGCGCGGATTGCTCAGGGACGTTCCTGAGTCTGAACTTGCGGGGAGAGTCTGGCGGCAGCGTCCGGTTGGGGCACGGGTTCGAAGAATCGCTTCAAGTTTTGGATGGGCTTCTCGAAGAAACGGAACGACAGGGCGGAGACCAGGTAAACAATCACAAAGTAAATGGCCAGGCGCGCAACCACGTGCGCGAGAAATAAAATGCCTCCAGTGTTTGCGGGGGCAGATTCGATGCCCAGAAAAGGAACCAGCAAGCCATGGCAGAGGTACATGCAGTAGGAATATTTTCCGAATTGGCGCAACAGCGTGCTCGAAAAGAGACGATGCGCCAGCGAATCGGGAGTCCGCACCAGAACGAGGATGCAGGCGGCCGCGCCCCACGCCACGAGGAATTGGCCGTAGAAATGAATGATGAAGGGGGAGATTTTTTGTTGGAGCGCGATCAAACCAAAGCCAATCGGCAGCGCGATTAACAGGCCGAAGCGGCGAAAGGCAATCCAGTTGTTGTCGGAGAATCCTGGGTCGCGCAAGGCCAGCGCGATGAGGGCACCAAAGCCAAATTCATCGAGGCGGCAGGGAGTCAAAAATTCAATGAGCGTGCCATGGGGAAGGAGATAATAGGCCAGCAACTTGAAGACCTGGGCCAGCGCGATGACGCCGAGGATCATGCGCTTTGTGTAGCGTGGTGGCGTCAACCAGATGATGGCGGGCCAAATAAGATAGAATTGTTCCTCGGCAGCGAGACTCCAGGTCAGGGAGAGATGCAGCGGGAACGGGACGTTGGTGGTGGCCAGGATGACGTTGGAGAGATAGCCAAAGAACCAGGGCGCAGCGCCTTCGCGGGCCACGACCAGCACTTGCAGCGCGGCATTTTGGGTGGCGTGATAGCAGGCCGGGATGACCAGGAAGCTGATGATGAGCGCCAGATAATAAAGGGGGAAAATTCGCAGTGCGCGTCGCATGATAAAGTTGCGCCAGCGATGCTGATCGGTGCGAGCACCCAGGAGGATTCCGGTGATGAGGAAGCCGCTGAGCACAAAAAACAGGTCAACGCCAACCCAACCCGTGCGCAAAAAGTGGCCCATGGCCATGTTGAGATGGCCGGTCCAGAATGGCCAGCCCATGAAAAAGTGGTAAATCAACACCGCGAGAATCGCCAGGCCCCGGAAGCCGTCGAGTGCCTCGAAATGTTTGGCGGGCGCCCGACGTTGCACGGCAGGCATTGGATTATCGGCGTCAACCATCGCCCCGACGTTGCACAGGCGGGGGAGGACAGTCAAGCCGTCAAACAGCGGGAGGGCACTTCGTGGCCGCTGTAAAAGATTTAAATGTCCTTAATATTGAATTTGGTGCATGATCAAGCTGGATTTCTGAATCATGAATATTTCATCCGCCACTTTTGAGCTCAGCGCTCCCGACTTGGACACCTGTCCGCCGGAGTCGTTGCCCGAGTTTGCTTTCATCGGCCGGTCCAACGTCGGCAAGTCCTCCCTCGTCAACCTGATCGCGGGCCGAAAGGACCTGGCCCGGGTTTCGCCCACGCCCGGGTTCACCAAGCTGATCAACTTTTTCATCATCAATAAGGCGTGGCGACTGGTGGACTTGCCGGGGTACGGCTACGCGCAAATAGCGAGGGAAAATACGGCAAAGTTCAACGCCGCCGTTTCGGATTACCTGGCCAACCGGCCCAATCTGTTTTGCGTCTTTGCCTTGATCGATTCCCGGCATCCGCCGCAGGCCCTCGATCTGGAGTTCGTCAAATGGCTCATTGATGAATCGGTGCCCTTCGTATTGGTGTTCACCAAGACGGATAAGTCGAAAACTGCGCAGTTGCAAAAAAACATGGAGCTGTTCAAGGAAAGCATATCGCAGTGGTGCGAAGAGC
>JAQGPA010000170.1 GCA_028293325.1 Pedosphaera sp.
CGATTTGCCAACCTTTCGTCTCCCTCTCCCCGCCCAAGCGAGGGCCGGGGTGAGGGGTGCCAAACACTCGTTCCATTTGCTTTTAGGTCTTGTTATCCGTTCTTAGGCTCGGCCGCTTTGGCTTTCAACCCGGTCACCGCTTCCCGCAGCCGGTATTTCACCGTGCTCGTCGCTATCCCCAAAACCTCCGCTGTCTCCTGCAGTGACAACCCCTGATAATAATGCAAGTGCACCGCCTCCCGGCTCCCGGGTTCCAATTGCTCCACCAGCGCATAAAGCTGACCCGCCAATTCCCGCTCCACCGCATTCTGGAACGGCCCCGGCCCTTCATCCACGCAAGTCTCCCACCATTCCTCCGATCTGGCTTCCAACTCGTTCCTTTTCCGCCGCCAGTCCACATACACGTGATACCCAATCCCATGCACCCACGTGGAGCACGAGGACCGCCCACTAAACGACCCTAACGATGCCCACACTTTCGCAAACGTCTTCTGCGTCAAATCCTGCGCGTCCTCATTATTCCCGCTCAGTCGATATAAAAACGCAAAGATCCTCTGATAAAATCGGGTCACCAATTCCGATGCCGCCGCCATGTCCCCCTCCCTGGCTCGCCTGCAAATTTGTTCCACGTCGTCGCCCATGTATTGGTTCTATACTACCTTAGTCGTCAAAACCCCGCCCCCTGGACAAAAATATTTTACCAATCATCATCATTGCTCCCCCAATCGTCCTCGTCGCCGTCCTCGTCCTCGTCGTCGCCCCCAATTCCCATCTATTGACTATCGACTATTGTCTATTGGCTATTCCCCTCCCCAATTAGGCCCCGTGTGGAAACACCTCCGCGCCTCCCATTGCCAGTGCGGAAGCGCCTCCGAGGTTGAACCGAACGCTACCGGCTCACTACTCCGGTTTGGAACCCGCTGTCACCGTTTTACTCTTTAATTCGACTATACCCAGGTCAACCGGCGCGTCGCTGCTTTGATCGGCAGCCTTTGCCACTGTGATTTCCCCATGCCAAAAGATGACCGGTTCACCCATGCGGGGCATTTCCCCGGGCGTAAACTTATGGACGTCAAACTCATATTTGCCAGGAGGGACTTCGTGGGCCACGAACGATCCGTCGTCCGAAAACATCACCGGATAATAATGAAAATCCTTCCACGCCGCCTTCATCGCTGACTTAAATTCCTCGGTTTGTTGATAGGCCAGTTGTTCTTGCGGAGTCTTTTTCGTCTTCAATTCCTCCATTGGCTTGGGAAAACTTGTGTGGATCGAACCTTGGGCACGCTTCCAGTCCACCGGCATGCCGGATTCGCTAAAGTTTGCCTTACCGATAACCGTCTCTCCAGTTCCACCGAGACTTACTTGCGTCACCCCGCCTGATTTCACAACCGCCAAACCCAGCGGTTCGCTTGTTTGGCCCGAATCGCCCTGAGGAATCATGAGAGCGAACGTCTGCTCTCCGGGTGGCACATATGTAATTACGAAGTGAGCTTGATCATCTGTTTTGACCTGAAATTCGTTGAAATCAAATATCAGAGCATCCGCATCAAAACCGGATTGTCTTAGCACCACCATCTGGTTCGTTCCCAGATGCCGGCCAATATGCAGAGTTCCCTCGATGCGTCCCCAGGCTTGCAACGTGATTTGCGGAGCGGCTTTCAACCCGGCCAGCGTAACCTTGGCGAATCCCTCTTCATTGAGGGCAACCACTGCCGTGGCGCCATCATACATCGGCAGGGTGAATTCACCTCCCGGACCCGTGTTCACGATCAATCCTTCCTCGCGGGCTCCGCTCGGACTAAACGAGGCTTTGGCCAGCGCAAGGTATTTTCCCCGGACCTGCAAAGCAACTTGCGCGTCTGCCGCTGGTTTCCCATTCGGCAGCAGGACCCGGCCCTTGATTTGAATTCCCTGGACGCGGGAAGGCTCCGGTTGTCGGATGCCTTCGGCAAGGGAATCTTGCGTTGCAGGCCGATCTGCAGCCTCGATTTTTACCTCCAGCGTCTGCGCCGGCTTAAGCGTGACCTGTTGTAATGGTTTATTATTCCAGGACAGCATTGGTCGTCCGGCGTTTATTTGACGGTATGAGATTTGCAGACGACCCGGTGGCACGCCGTCAAACTCAAACCTTCCCTGGTCATCCGTCCGCGCATGGTTTGCCAGGTTGATATGATTCATTACCGGATTGGTTTCATCCTGAAAGGCGAGATCCAGATCCTCGTTCGTGCCCGGTCCCGAAGCGCGTTTGAGCGTGCCACTGATCCGGCCGTAAGGTTCGAGCACGATATTTGAATCTGTTTTCAGGGTTTCAACCAGAATCCTCTTAACTCCTTCCGGCGCGGCTGCCACCAATAACTGCATGCCCAACTCCGGTTCAAAGGAAAAGTGCCCGGTCGCATCTGTTTTGCTGAGCCGGGTCTTGTTTTGATACGGATTCAGTTGACCGGCAGAACCGAGCCCCATGTTTCGGTCGTTGGCGCAAATCAATAAAACGCCAACTCCCGCCGCCACCTTTCCATCCGGCAGGAGAACTCTGCCGGTGGGTCCGGAACCCTTTTTTAAGATCAGGTTGGCCGGCGTCTGCTGCAAAGGCAAAACCGATGCTTTATCCGGGAGATATCCTTCCGCCGTCACCTGAAGCATCGGTTGTCCCCAGCGTTTATCAAAATGTACCGTGTAATCCCCGTTTGTACCGTCAACCGCATGCTGGGCATCCCAGCGAGTCAGCCCGAAGGTGAGGTCTGCATTTCCAGGAATCACGCGGAAATGCCGAATTCCTGCCTGCGTCTCACTGTCAGTAATTCGGCCCGACACCGCCCAGTCATGGGTGTGCTCGATGCCAGCCTCGGAACCATGCAACGGACGGTTCCACGGTTGGCTGGACTCAGGACTACTCTGGCTCCAATCAGGCTCCAACTCCTTTCCCTTCTCCAACAGAAAAACCAGATTCGTGATGTTACCTTCCACGCGCCCAATCAGTTGATAGGGATTCATCGTGTCCAAACTCGCATTCTGTCTTGCCGCTGCGTAGCCTGGAACCCGTACACTCAGGGATAATTTGCCCGCTGGTATGCCACCGATATCGAAACTCCCGTCCTGACCCAAGGTTAATTGCATGACATCCCACGCATCTTGCCGATCAACCAGTAACTGGGTCTTGGGCGGCACCGCTTGACCATCCGCCAGCACGACGCGGCCAGACAACCGGTAAGCAGGCACCACTACCAGGTCTCCCACCTCCGTCGTTTCGCCATCGCTCCCCGTGTGCAACTTTACGATTGGAATCGCTCCATACGGCTTGAGGCTGTTCATCAGTCCGTATACATAATAATCCACCTTGGGCGGCAGATTCATGAAGGCGAAATGGCCGCTGGCATCGGTGCCGATCTCGAAGTTGCCCGTGAAGTTCTCCATTCCCCGGTCCACAGAGACGATGCCAACCGAAACATTCTTCAAGGCCTGGCCATTGAGCATGACCCGCCCGCTCACCGTTACACCTTCCGTCATGATCAGATCATGGCGTTGCATTCCACTAGCGAGCTGCGTGAACGTCTTGTTGGCGAATGCGCGCGCTTCCACCCGTACATCCATGCTTTCGAAAGGATTCAGCGCGGTAATGATGAATTCACCCTGCCCATCCGTCACCGCCAACGGATCCACCCCGGTGAGCGTGCCCCAAATCGCCGAGCCATCTTTCTGGCGAATGCCATGAGCATTCACCACGGCTCCTTCGATTGGATTGCCTTTCGGGTCAACCACACGGCCTCTCAGGCTGCGCTCCGCCCCGGCTTGACTCGGATCCGAAGGCTTCAGTTTGACTTCAACCGCCCCCTTGACGGGGTCAACCTCGGACACAAATTTTGGCGCATAGCCTTTGGCAACCACCAAGATGCGGAAAAGCAGTTGCGAGTCCAATGCCTCGATGTTGAAAGCCCCTTGCGCATCCGATTTTGCGCTCTTGCGACAATCCGCGTAACAGGATGGACAAAATGTGCTGCTGCCAACTTTGGGACCCGCCGTGGAAATGAACACGGTGGCCGCCACCGGCGAACCGTCCTCGGACAGGACGTGCCCGGTCAAATCAAACCGCATGGTCTTTTCGGGATTGCCGGATGGAACTTCCGCTTGGGCAATGTCAGCCCTCGCTGGGATTGCTGATCGAGGTGTGCTTTCCGTTCCCGATTTTGCTCCGCTCTGGGCATCGGTCAGAGTGACCAGGCCTATTGCCAGCAGCAGGAGCATCGCCAGTACCGGCCAACGCGAATGTTGCCTGAATTTCAGAATCATCGAAATGCGCCGGGTCATCTGATCTTTGTCCTCCAATATCCCCATCACCCCGGCCAGCGCCGGCGTGCCGGCGCAAGTTTCCAGCACCTTGATAATCGCGGCCCCGTAAGGCTTGCGCTCCGCTTCTCCCGCGTGGGAAAGCGCCAATTCATCACAGGCCAGCTCCCGGTCCGAGGCCATGCGACGGAAACCGAGCCACAAAACCGGATTAAACCAATGCAGAATTTTGAGCAATGCAGCCGCCCAGTGTACTGCCATGTCACGCCGTTTTATATGGGCGAGTTCATGCAGAAAAATGTGGCGCAATTCCTGTTCGCTGAATCCGCCGATCATCTCCACGGGCAACAACAGGCAGGGATGAAAGAATCCATGCAACGCCGGGCTGTTCACCTGAGCCGTCTCCACCAACCCGATGGGGAAATGAATTCCGAGCGCGGTTTTGCACTGCTCAAACAGTGCCAGCACTTTTGGCTCAGTCACTGGGTCTGCCGTCCGTAAGCGATGGATAAAAGCGAGATTCTGACCAATAAGCCGCATAGCAAGCAACCCCACCCCGATCGCCCAAACCAACGCACCGATTTGGACAAGGTTCGTCCGGTCGGCAAAAATGCCAGCATGGACGCTTGGAGGTTGGCTCGTCGCCACTGTGGTCGGCCCCTGGGGAATATCAGCCTCACGAGGAAACGATTGAACGTTGGCAGATGGCAGCGCGAGTTGGATTGTCGAATTTCTTTCGGGACTACGCACCACGGGCGAAACGGAAGCCGGGGGTGGCACAGCATTAATTGGCGCGGATTTCCCACCCACATTCTCCAGCCCGGCATAGTTAAAAAGACTCATCGCGCTGTGCGGCGCGGCGGGCAACAGCATCCTTGCCACGACCAGCAACCAAAGCGCATGGCGCCATCGCGCGCTAAGCCTTTTCCGAAACACTGCTTGGACCAGTAGCACAATGACGACCAACACCGCAGCCTGCCACGATGTTCGTGCCAGCCAATTGAAGAATGTCCCCAGCATTATGTTCATGATTGTTATTTCTCCTTTTCTGTAAGCATCTCCTTGAGCTTCTTAATGTCTTGTTTGGATAGCTTTGCCTCCCCTACCAAATGCAACAACAGCGGCACGGGCTCTCCGCCAAAGACGCGCTGCAGAAACGACTGACTTTCCTGGCGCACCGCCGCTTTCATGCTGATCTGCGGTTCATATTGGTAACGCTTGCCTTCGGACTTGATCTTCAAGGCCTTTTTTTTAACCAACCGGTCCAGCAGTGTCCGCGTTGTGCGGGAATGCCAACCCTTCTGCCGGGCGAGTGCTTCCACAATTTCGCTGGCTGAAACGGGGGCTTTCTCCCAGACAACGCTCATGACCTGCCATTCGGATTCGGATATCTTGATTGGGTTCATATGCTACACTTGTAGCAAGATGCTGCTACAAGTGTAGCAGCACGTCAACCATCATTTTGGACCAACGCCGGCATTCACTGTTCCGGCTTGACCGTTCCCACTTGGTTGCTCCCCGCCTGCTGATCGAAGTACTGCAAATACCGCACCGCTGTTGGAAAAAAATTGGTCGCCTGAACGAGCACCTGCCTCTGCGTTCCTTTATCCAGGTTCATGGCATTCAGGCTGTGGAAAGCGCACATCCGGACATCCTGATCCGCATCCTCCATCAGTTTCATGAGCGCTGGCACCGCCATTTGCCCATCCGCCTCCTCCAGTCCGCCGAATCCAATCTCCGCCATTAAATGCGCCTCCGCCGCCGTGGACCAATGCGCATCCTCATGGTCACGATTGTAAACCCATTCCGTCACCTTCTTCTTCGCCGCTGAATCCTTCGCCCGCACCATCTCCAAAAGAAACGGCAGCGAATTCGTTCCCATGTGACGCATCGCCTCCTGCACATTGTCCCCCGCTTTGGGAACTCCGCGCGCCCCCAACTCCAGCCACCCGCTCAAAGTCCGCCCCTGGTACTTCGGCTCCCGCCGCCCCAGCCAACCACTAAGCCCGATCCCCAGCCCTAGCCCCAGCAAAAGAAAACATATGATCGCCGCGCGCTTCTTCATCAATGGCTAAATGTGCCAAATTTGCTAAAGGGTCAATGGATTTATTGTTTACACACGGAGTCATTTTTTTCTTGTAATTCGGCAAATTAAGAATTCTAATTTTCTCATGCCAAGGTTACGCCTCTTCCAAATACTTTCTGGACTCTGTTTGTTGCTCGGCTCGATCTCTCACTCCTTGGCCGATGCCCTAGATCATTGGCAATTCCAGGTTTCTGGCCCGCAGATTTACTTTTTCAGCATTACCTATGGCAATGGCATCTTTGTGGCCGGAGGCGGCGTTAATGTGTCTCAGCCTCCTTTTCAGGCCATTCAAACTTCTTCCAACGGATTAACCTGGGCCAATCGAGTGGGCGTGCCACATAACAACGCCATTTATACACTGACCTACGGTAAAAGTAACTTTGTGGCTGGGACTGCCATCGACGGGGTCAATTTATCCTCCCCCGATGGAACTAACTGGGGAACGATAAACAGCGGAGCCTTTCCCATGAATGGACTCACCTACGGTAACACCAATTTCGTCGGCCTCCTGATAAACGGGGCCGGCTACATCGCCTTATCAACGGACATTGAACATTGGACCAACAGGGCCTTGCCCACGGCCAACACTCTCCGCGCCATCTGTTTTGGTTCAGGAACCTTTGTCGCCGTGGGAAACGGCGGCAGCATCGTGAGTTCCCCCGATCCAATCATGTTGACAAATCAGGTTTCCACAACCGCCAACGACCTTTTGGCAGTTACTTTCGGCAATGGCACCTTCGTGGCCGTTGGCAAGAATGGCACCATCGTCTGTTCCTCAAACAGCTTGAATTGGGCCACCCAGAGCTCCACTACGTTAAATGATCTGGCGGGAGTCGCTTATGGTAATGGTACCTTCGTGGCCGTTGGCAACGCGGGAACCGTCGTTTCCTCTACCGATGGCACCAACTGGGTCAGCCGAAATTCCGGCGTGATAAATAACTTCAACTGCATCGCTTATGGCAATAACATGTTTGTGGCCGCCGGAATCCAAGGCGCCATCCTTACCTCAGGGGATGTCTCCGTGCCCGGCTTGGCTCCGTCAATCCCGCCCGCCAACAATGGTTTCTCGATGCTCCTCTCCGGCAAAATCAGCCAAGCCTATCGCATCCAATCCTCCCCCGATTTAACCCCGAACAGTTGGACGGATTTAACCGCCTGCACCCTGACAACGCCCAATACAAATATTCTGGATGCGAATGCTATGAGCTTTCCTACCCGCTATTACCGCGCCGTCTCTCCTTGATCTACATTCCGCACTCCACACTCCAAAATGCCAAACATCAATCCACTCCCGCTATGACCCGTGCGGAAGTACTCGGATGGGAGAAGGCCGCCAACTTGGCGCACATTCCCCAACATTAAATCCCATCTGCGTTCATCTGAGTCCATCTGCGGTTGCAACTCTCACAAGTTCTCCTCTTCCCTCTCCGCGCCTCCGCGCCGCGGTGAATCTCCCGTTTTAATTCCGCACTCCACATTTCCCACTTGCCTTTCCCCGTCGCTTGTGAAATGTTTCACAAACTATTTATGGCACACGTCAAACTCCACATTCCGGGACCGGTCGAAGTCAGCGAGAAAACGTTTCGCGCTTTCTGCTCGCCGATGATTGGCCATCGCGGCCAGGGCTTCAAAGACCTCTACGCCAAAATCCAGCCCCAGTTGCAATCCCTCCTGTACACCAAACAACTGGTCTATCTCAGCACCTCCTCCGCCTGGGGCGTCATGGAAGGTTCCATCCGCAATCTCGTGACCAAAAAGGTCCTCAACTGCATGTGCGGCGCTTTCTCTGACAAATGGCTCGACGTCTCCCTGCGTTGCGGCAAGCAGGCCGAAGCCCTCAAGGTCGATTGGGGCTCGCCCATCCGCGCCGCCGCCATCGATGCCAAACTCGCCACCGGCCAGTTCGACGCCCTCACGCTCATCCACAACGAAACCTCCACCGGCACGATGAGCCCGCTCGCCGAAATCGCCGCGCTCAAGAAAAAATATCCTGACGTCATGTTCATCATCGACGCCGTCAGCTCCCTGACTGCCACTAAAATTGAATTCGACGCCCTTGGCATCGATGTCCTGCTCGCGGGAACGCAAAAAGCCTTCGCCATGCCGCCCGGCTTCGCCGTGTTTGCCGCTTCGCCCGCTGCGCTCGCCAAGGCCGCCACCGTCAAAGACCGCGGTTACTACTTTGATTTTATCGAGTTCCAGAAAAATGCCGAAGGCAGCATGACCCCCAGCACGCCGAGCATCAGCCACACCTACGCCCTCTCCTCCAAGCTGGATGAATTTTTCGCCGAAGGCCTCGAAGCCCGCTATGCCCGCCACGCCAAGCTCGCCCAAATGACCCGCGACTGGGCCGCGCGCCACGGCTTCACTTTGTTTCCGGAAAAAGGCTTCGAATCCCTCACCCTCACCTGCATCAACAACGGTGCTAAACCCGGCGGACGCACCGTTGACGTCGCCAAGCTCCAAAAACTCGTAAGGGATCAAGGCTTCCTCATCGACGGCGGTTACGGAAAAATAAAAGGCACCACCTTCCGCCTCTCCAACATGGGCGACGAAACCGAAGCCACCATGAACCAACTCTACACCGCGTTAGACAACGCCATGACCCAGTTGTGATATTTTGAAGTGATGTTTTAAAATTATTTGGTGTCCCCCGTTAGCACCCGTCGCAAACCCCATTTGCGCCCAACACCGCTATTTGCCAACCACCGCCCCCTAAATCAGTGGCGCGCGGTCCCGCACGCGGGACCGCTTCGCCTCAATCACGACCGGCGAGAAGAAACATACAAGCCCTGCTTTACCACCAGGCGCATTCCTCTCCCTTTCATGCCCCGTGCGGAAGCACTCGGATGGGAGAGGGCCGGGGTGAGGGCGGCAGCTTTTCCTCCCCATCGTCCTCGTCCTCGTCGTCGATGTCTTCCTCCTTCCCCACCTCCGCGCCTTCGCGACGCGGTAAAAGCCCCCGCTCACTCCGGCAACTTCGCCGCCAGCACGTCCAACTTCTCAATCTGCGGCGGTTGCGCAAAAAGCTCTGCCGCCCTCGCTTTCAAAGCCGCCGCGACCTTGCCGGACAAATGCGCCTGCCGTCCCGCATCATCGGGAAAGGCGTCAAAGATCCCGAACGTCGTCGGCCCCAGGCGAATCCCAAACCAGGCAATCGTCGCCGGCTCTTCCTGCACGAGTTGCAGTCCATTGCGCAGAAACTCTTCCACCTCCGCTTCCTTTCCGCGTTTGGCCTCCAATCGGACAAACAAAGCTTCACTAACAGTTGTTCCATTCTTCGTGTTCATATTTAAGTTTCCCCTCATCAACGTGGAGCGCGAGAAAACGGTTGCAACGGGCAGTTCACCTACTGTTGAACAACGCCATCAGACTGCGGAAAAATCAACATAACTCTCTCGAACCTCCCATTCGTCCACCAGCGCTTCCAAGTTCGGAGTTCACGCTTTAGCGTGTCCCCGAATCACCATCCCGCCCACCTCGATAATTAAGCAGGCAGC
>JAQGPA010000207.1 GCA_028293325.1 Pedosphaera sp.
CCTGGGAATTGATCGCCAACCGTCGCCTCCAGGAAGCCGAAAAGTTTGAAGACCAGTTCGACCAACTCGTCAACCTCCGCCAGCAGATCGCCCGCAACGCCGGTTTCAAAAACTATCTCGAATTCGCCTTTCGCGCCCGTGGCCGCTTTGATTACACCCCGGCGGACTGCGTGAGCTTCCACGACGCCATCGAGCAGGAAGTCATGCCTGCCCTGCGCGAACTCCAGGCCGAGCGCCGCACACAGTTGGGCCTGCCCGCCCTGCGCCCCTGGGACCTCGCCGTGGACCCATTCAACCGCCCGCCCTTGCGCCCGTTCGAGCAGGTGGACGGCATGGTTTCCAACACCCAAAAAATCTTCGACCAACTCGACCAATCCCTCGCCGGCGGCTTCCAGCAAATGCAGGACCTCCGCCTGCTTGACCTCGCCAACCGCAAAGGCAAGGCCCCCGGCGGCTATCAATCCACGCTCGCCGAAGCCCGCCTGCCGTTCATCTTCATGAACGCCGTCGGCGTCCAACGCGATGTGGAGACACTCCTGCACGAAGCCGGCCACGCCTTTCACGCGCTCGCCACCCGCGATGAGGATCTCTACCCCTATCGCAACGCCCCCATTGAATTTTGCGAAGTCGCCTCCATGAGCATGGAATTGCTCGGCAACGAATTCATCGAAAACTTTTACGCCGCCCCGGAAGCCAAGCGCGCCCGCCGCGACCATCTCGAAGGCATTGTCGAAGTCTTCCCCTGGATTGCCACCGTGGACGCCTTCCAACATTGGATCTACACGCACCCCGGCCACACCCGGGATGAACGGAAAGCCGCCTGGGAAAATCTCATGCGCCGTTTCGGCGGCGATGTCGATTGGGCCGGCTATGAAAAGGTGCGCGGCTATCTCTGGCATCGCCAGTTGCATATTTTTACCGTCCCGTTCTACTACGTCGAATACGGCATTGCCCAACTCGGCGCGTTGCAGGTCTGGGCCAATTCCAAGCGGAACAAATCCAAGGCGCTGAGCGATTACAAGTCGGCGCTCGCCTTGGGCGGTTCGCGCCCCCTGCCCGAACTGTTCTCCGCCGCCGGTTGCAAATTTGAGTTCAGCCGCACTACCATGAAACCGCTCGTCAACCTCGTCCGCACCGAATTGGCCAAGCTCAATTAAGCGAAGAAATTTACGGGCCGCCATTTTTTGGCGGCCGACTTATGAAAGTGTTTGTCACCGGCGGATCGGGGTTTGTCGGTCGGGAAATTCTCCGGCAACTCCACGCTGCGGGCCATTCCATCCGGCTCCTGGCGCGACACCCCAATTCAAAGCACGTCCAGCAGGACGCTGCCCGTTTCAACGCTGAAATCCATCCGGGCAATGTCCTCGACCCCGCCTCGCTCACCACCGGCCTGGCCAATATCGACGCCATCATCCACCTCGTCGGCATCATCAGCGAGATCGGCAGTAATACGTATGAAAACGTCCATACTCGCGGCGCGCAAAATATGGTGACGGCCGCGCAGCAAGCCGGCGTGAAACGATTCCTCCAGATGAGCGCGCTCGGCACCCGCCCCAAAGCCATCGCGCGCTATCACCAATCCAAATGGGCCGCCGAGGAAATCGTTCGTCGCAGCGGACTCGACTGGACCATCTTTCGCCCCTCCATCATCTACGGCCCCGATGACCAATTCGTAAATCTCTTCGCGCGAATTTCAAAATTCTCCCCCGCCCTCCCCGTCATCGGCAGCGGCCAATCGAAGTTGCAACCCGTTCCCGTCGCCGACGTCGCGAGCTCCTTCGTGCGCGCTCTCAAGGAACCCCAATCCATCGGCCAAACCTACGACCTGGCTGGCCGCGATGTTTTGAGTTTTGTGGAAGTGTTGGATGCCATCCTTGCCGTGACCAATCGCAAGCGCCTGAAGTTGCATATCCCGATGGGCCTCGCGCGTTTTCAAGCCGCAGCGTTGGAATTTATCTTTCCCAAATTGCTTGGTAAAGCTCCTCCCTTGAACTGCGATCAACTTATCATGCTGGGCGAGGACAACAGCGGTAACCCCGAACGCGCGAACGCGCTCTTCCATTTACGGCCCACTCCCTTCCGTGAGGGAATCGCAAGTTATCTCAAAGCGTAGCGAACCACCGCTCTACGTCTCGATCCCGTACGCCTTGATCTTGTTGTAAAGCGTCTGCCGCCCGATGCCCAGTCGCTTCGCCGTCTCCAGCTTGTTGCCGCCGGTTTCCTTGAGCATCTGCACAATCGTATTCCGCTCCACGCCTTCCAATAAAGTGAAACTCGTATCGCTGGTGGACTCGCTCGGCGCCGACGTGATGGACAAATCCGCCGCCTCCACCATCTTGCCTTCGCTCAGCAGCACCGCCCGTTGCACTTCGTTCTGCAACTGGCGCACATTGCCCGGCCAGTCGAACGTCCGCAACCGCTCCGCCGCTTCCGGTGAAAAACCGCCAATGTCCCGGTTCGCCTGCGCCGCATAACGCTTCAGAAACGCATTCGCCAGCGGTAAAATATCCTCGCGCCGTTCGCGCAACGGCGGCAGATGCACCGACACCGCGCTGATCCGGTAAAACAAATCTTCGCGCAGCTTGCCGTCGCGAATCGCCTCTTCCGGCTTTCGGTTCGTCGCCGCAATGATCCGGCAATCGGTCTTGTAACTCGTCCGACCGCCCACCGGCCGCACTTCTTTTTCCTGCAACACGCGCAATAACTTGCTCTGCGTATCGATCGGCATTTCGGACAGCTCATCCAGCAGCAACGTCCCGCCTTCCGCCTGACGAAATAATCCTTCGCGATCCGTATGCGCGCCCGTGAACGCTCCCTTCACCGACCCGAACAGCTCGCTCTCAATCAATTCCCGCGGCAACGCCGCGCAGTTGATCTTGATCAACGGCCCGCCCGAACGTCCGCTCGTCGTATGAATCAAATCCGCAATCACTTCCTTGCCCGTGCCGCTCTCACCCGTGATCAGGATGGACACATCGCTCGTCGCCACCCGCCGTACTGTCCGCACCACCGACTTCATCGCGTCACACTGAAAAATCGCGTTGCCTGTCGAAACCGCGTCGCGCAGCGACCGGATCTCCAGCGCCCGCTTGATCAAATTCAACAAACTCTCCGGGTCGAATGGCTTTTCCTGGAAATGAAACGCGCCCCGCTTGGTGGCTTCCACGGCCACGTCGTACGTCGCATGGCCGGTCAGCATGATTACCTCGGCCTCCGGCCATTCCTTTTTGATGATCGGCAACAGGTCCAGCCCCGTCGCATCCGGCATCTTATAATCCAGCAGCACCATATCCGGCTGCGTCCGCGGCATGATCTCCTTTAACGAGGCCGCATCTTTCGCCTGCGTTACTTGAAAACCGCTGCGCTGCAAAACCTGCACCAACAACTCGCGAATCTCCACGTCATCATCAATTATCAGGATATTGGCCTTCATATAATACTGTTCCGATTTATCACACACGCCCGGATAAAACTGTTAAATATTGCCTGATGCTCCGGATACCGGGCTGCCAGACGCTCAGGATGAAACTGCACCGCCATCAGATAAGGCAGCAATTGGGCCCTGTCCCGCTTCAACTCCGTCGCTTCCACCACCCCATCATCACTCTGCGCCGTGATACGCAACGGCTTGCCTGCCCGACTGACAGACTGATGATGCGTGCTGTTGACACCCAAACTCTGCTTGCCGGTAATCTTTGCAAGCAATGAATCCCGTGTCAACCGTGCTTCATGCACGATTTCGCTCTTCTTATCCATCCGCCCATGGTTAATTGCCCCGCCCACCTGGGTCGGAATATCCACCACCAAAGCCCCGCCCAGAGCCACATTCAAAAGCTGATGCCCCCGGCAAATTGCCAATAACGGCTTTCGCTGCCGGAATACCTCGTCAATCAGGATCAACTCCCGCAAATCCCGCCCGCCCGTCGCCGGTTCCACCGTTTTGGCCAGTCGCGGCGCTAGTCGCCTCGTATAAAGCTCCGGGTTCACATCATCGCCCCCGGTCAGCAACACCCCGTCGCAACGCCGCACGCATTCCGCCACCAGTTCCGGCGCGGCCAACCCCGGCAAAATCAACGGCAACCCGCCCGCCTCCGCCACCGCCCGCTGATAAGCCACCGACAGGCTGATCGAACTGTCGCCAAACTCGCTCCCCTTCCGGTCCGCGCTCGGCGAAATCAGGATCAGCGGCGGCTCATTCTGTTTTGTCTTTTTGTTCCGGGAACCGCTCATAAATTGCTTTCTTCACCCGCGCCTCTTCCTCCGGCCGCAACAACCGCCGATTAATCCGCCGCTGTACCGCGTCCAGCAATTCCAGCCAGTCTTCCAGCGGCGGCTCCGCCACCGCCTGCCACTGATCGAACCGCCGGTCGCGCATGAAAAATTTCCACTGGGTCCCCACATGCTGGGCATAGACCTCCACCCGCTCCCCGGTCTCCGTGGTTCGTTTCCAACTTATTTCAGCTTTAGCCATTGATTACTTTCGGTTCCGGTAAATCCACCCCCGCCACCGCCATCGCGGCAATTCCTTCGCCCCGCCCAATAAATCCCATTAACTCGTTCGTCGTCGCCTTGATCCCCACCCGCTGAATACTAATATCGAGCGCTTCCGCAATGTGCCGCTTCATCTCCAATATATGCGGATACACCTTCGGCTCCTGCGCGATAATCGTCGCATCCACATTCACGATGCGCGCCTCGCGAAACTTCGCCTGTCGCGCCGCCTCCTGCAAAAACACCTTGCTCGGTGCACCTTTCCAGCGCGGGTCCGTATTCGGAAAAAAGTGGCCGATGTCTTCCTCTCCCAAGGCGCCCAGAATCGCATCACAGATTGCGTGCATGAGCACATCCGCATCCGAATGCCCGTCCAAGCCCTTCGTGTGCGGAATCTCCACCCCGCCCAGGATCAACTTGCGCCCCGCCACCAGTTGATGCACATCATAACCTATTCCCGTATGTACCATTGCCCGCAATATATCGACGCCTCCTCACAAGACAAAGTAATTTGTTAACCCCCAACCTTTTCAATCGCAGCAACGCATCCCCGCACTTTTTTCCGTGCTTTTTTAATTCGCTTGGGCAACATACGCCCCAACGCTATGTTTTCGCTGCAAAAATTACTCGGTAAGGAAGATAAATTCTTTGATCTGCTTGAAGCCAGCGCCGAAGAGGCGCGCACCAGCGTCCAGGCGCTCGTCAAGCTCACCAAAAACCCCGACCAAACCATCCTGCTCTACGACTTCATCCAGGCACGTCGCAAGGAAAAGCAGATTCGCGCGCAAATCAGTGAAGCCGTTTACACCACTTTCGTCACCGCCCTTGAGCGCGAGGACATCGAGAACCTTTCCCACGCCCTCTATCGCATTCCCAAGACCGTGGAAAAATTTGGCGAGCGCCTCCTGCTCACCCCGCAGCAAATCCAGGGCGTCGATTTCTCCAAGCAAATAACCCTGCTCGAACAGGCCACCGACACCGTGCGTGCCATGGTCAAGAGCCTCCGCCAAGGCGCCAATCTCGAACAAATCAAGGCCCTCAACGACAAACTCCAATATCTCGAAGGCGAAGCCGACAAGACCATCATGGAACTGCTGCGCGACCTCTTCAGCGGCAAGCATGATCCGGTCAAGGTCATCGTCCTGAAGGACCTTTACGAATTGCTCGAAAAGGTCATCGACCGCTGCCGCGACGTCGGCAATGTCATCTCCCATATTATACTCAAGAATTCCTGACGCCCCATGACGCTCATTCTGACCGTTATTCTGGTGGCGTTGATTTTTGAGTACATCAACGGCTTTCACGACACGGCCAACTCCATTGCCACCGTTGTTTCCACCAAGGTCCTGACCCCGCGCCAGGCCGTCATGCTTGCCGCCTTCACCAACCTTTTTGGCGCCATGTGGGGCACCGCGGTCGCCTCAACCATCACCAACGGTTTGGTGGATTCCAAGGCCGTCGCCATGACTTCCGACATAATGATTTGCGTCCTCATCGGCGCCATCGCCTGGAACCTCCTCACGTGGTGGCTCGGGTTGCCTTCCAGTTCCAGCCATGCCCTGATCGGCGGCCTCTGCGGCGCCGCCCTCGCCGCCTCCCATAATAATTGGCACGTCATTATCTGGTCCCAACCCAACGCCGAACATTGGTACAAAGGCGCCGGCCTGCTCTGGAAAGTCATCATCCCGATGTTCCTCTCGCCGTTCATCGGCTACATCCTTGGCTTTGCCATCATGGCGGCCCTTTATATTTCCCTGCGCAATGCCCGCCCGGCGCGCGTCAATGCCTTCTTTGCCAAGGCCCAGATCGTCAGCGCCGGTGGCATGGGCTTCATGCACGGCACCAACGACGCCCAAAAAACCATGGGCATCATCGCCCTCGTTCTGCTCGCCGGAACCAAGGCCGGCCATTTCACAAATCTCCCGCAATGGCTCTCCTTTCTCAATACTCCGGAACCTGAGCCTGGCAAAAAGTTGGTCATCGCGCTCTGGATTAAAGTGACCTGCGCCATCGTCATGGCCGCCGGCACCGCCGTGGGCGGCTGGCGCATCATTCGCACCCTCGGCCATAAAATGGTCAAACTGCATCCCATTAACGGATTCGCCGCCGAGACCAGTTCCGCCACCGTCATCGCCGTCGCCTCCTACTTCGGCATCCCGGTTTCCACCACCCATAACATTTCCGCTTCCATCATGGGCGTCGGCTCCGCCAAACGTTTCAACGCCATCAAATGGACCGTGGTCGAGCGCATGATCTGGGCCTGGGTCCTCACCATTCCCATTGCCGCCGCCATTTCGTATGCCCTGGTTCGCGCCCTGCAAGCCCTCGGCTGGGCGGCCTAACCATCTTTCCCCATCGTCCTCGTCCTCGTCGTCGATTTCCCTTCCCAACATCGCCCCGTCCAGAAGGACATCGCATTGCGCTTACCCAGGAAATATATTACCCTCCTTTCCATGTCAGAAACACCGCTCCAGGTCCTCGCCGTCATCGGCAGTCTGCACAGCAGTTCCGTCACTCGCGCTGTCGTCCGGCTCGCGGCCCAGCAACTTCAGGCCGATGGCTGTTCCGTGGACATTCTGGACTTTGAGTCGGAACCGCTCGCCCTCTACAATCCCGACACCGCGCACGACACCCCCGCGTTTGCCGCTCTGAAAGCCCGCGTGGAGCGCGCCGATGTCATCCTGCTCGGCACGCCCGATTACCACGGCAGCATCAGCGGCGCCATGAAGAATTTCCTCGACCACTTCTGGCGTGAATTTGCCGGCAAACTTTTCTCCACCATTGTCGCCTCCCATGAAAAAGGCCTCACCGTCACCGACCAATTGCGAACGGTGGCGCGCCAATGCTACGCCTGGACTCTCCCTTATGGCGTCTCCTTCACCGAAGGTCACGATGTCAAGGAAGGCCGGATCGTCAGCGACGCCTTCAAAAAGCGCCTCGACATGCTCGTGCGCGACACCCGCATTTACGGCCAGTTGCTTGCCCGCCAGCGCGACACGGACTTGCAGGGCACGGAGCACGGCTTTCTCGCGCGGTTGCGTCACTGATCCGGACCGGCGCTATTTCGACCTTAGCTTCGCGAGGGTCTCCCGCAACTCGCGGGAGCGCGGCGGCTTGCTCAATATGGCGTCGACGTGCTCCGGCACATCGCCATCCGATTTCATGAATGCTCCCCAACCGGTCAGCATGATGATTGGGGTCTTGGGCGCTTCACTTTTCAGCGCCTTCGCCACCTGGCGTCCATCCAGGAACGGCATTCCCAGATCTGTGATGACCACGTCAAACGGCCGCTTGCGCTCGGCCGCTTGTTGGAAAGCGTGAATGCCCGTTTCGCCGCCATCGGCCACCTGCACCATGTGCCCATCGGCCTCCAACAACTCCTTCAAAAATTCACGCACCAATGGTTCGTCATCAATGCAGAGTATATGCATGGACGCTGGCGTAACCGGATCTTGATTGCTGATGGCGGCGCTCTCGACATCCCTGCGCAACGGGAAGATCAGCCGGACCAATGTTCCCTTGCCCAATTCACTTTCAATCTCGATTTTCCCTTCATGTCGTTCCATCACCCCGTACACCATGGCCAGCCCCATGCCGGTGCCCCGTTTGCCCTTCTTGGAAAAGAACGGCTCCAGACAACGCCGGCGCGTTTCCTCATCCATGCCCACACCCGTGTCACTCACCTCCAACACCGCCAGCGTCGGCATATTGTCACCATCAAAACCCACTCCGCCCACGCGTGTCTGCACGCTCAGTTTTCCACCATAGGGCATCGCATCCACCGCATTCAAAATCAGATTGATCAGGGCCTCCCGCACCTCCGTCTCGATCCCCACCAACGTCGGCAGCTCCGTTGACAACTGCGGTTGCATCTCCACCATGATGCCCTTCCCCTGTGGAATGTCCCGCCACCGCGGACGCGTCATGTCGATCACCTGTTCCACCAACCGGTTGAGATCGATGCCCACCATCGGATCCAGGTCATCCCGTCGCCGGTAAAATTCCCGCAACCGCGCCACGATATGCGCCACGTCGCCTCCCGCCGTACGGATATAATTCAACTGTTTCTTGGCGCTCTGGCTCAGGTTCGGCTCGTACTGCAACAGCAATTCGGAAAATCCCACCACGGGCGACAGGGCGTTGTTGATGTCATGCGCAATGCCGCTCGCCATCTGACCCAACGCGCGCAAGCGGTCCTGCTGCATGACCGCCTGCTGCGTTTGCCGCAATTCATTGTACGCGCTTTCGAGTTCGTTATGCAACCGGGCCTGATGCGCCGCCAGTGCCACGTGATCGCTGAGCATGCGCAAAAATTCGCACTCCCCGCTGCTGAAACTGTCCGCCGTGACGCGTGCCACTGTTAACACGCCGAATAATTTATCCTCCACCGTCAAGGGCACCGCCACTGCGCTGCGCATTCCCGCCGCCACGAGCTTCTGTGGCAGCACGGCTGCCACCTGGGTGGTATCGGATAAATAAACGGTTTTGCCGTTTTTGCACATCGCCAGCCCGCTCTCGGCCAGGATCAATGTCCCGTCCAGGGATAAGTTCAGCTTGCCGGCAAGTTTCGGGTCCTTCTCCCGCAACGCGGCCACCACCAACCGGTCACCCTCCGGATCATACAGGCACATCATCCCCAAATCCACGGGCAGGTGGTCTTCCAATTGGCGCAATACCACTTGCAAAATCCGGGCCAGGTCCTGCCGCTCGGAAACCACGTGCGTGATCTGGTTCAGCAAACTGATACGCGTCAATTGCTGCTCCAGCGCCACCTGGGCCCGCTCCCGCTCCACAAATTCCAACTGCAAATCCCGCGTGCGTTCCTCCACCCGCTTCTCCAGCCGCGTATGTGCATTCTGCAACGCCGCATCCCGCTGCTGGATCTGCCCCAGCATTTCATTGAACCCGTCGATCAATTCCCCCAGTTCATCATCGCCCTGCTTCACCGCCCGCAAGGCGTAATTCCGCTCAATCGATACCGCCCGCGCCGTCTCCGCCAGATCCAAAATCGGCTTGGAAATGATGCGTTGCAATAAAACCGAACAGAGAAACGTCACCCCGGACGACAATAATATGAACAGGATGATGATGCCGGCGTAGCGCATGAGGCGCTCATGCAATTCCAGCAAATCCGATTTCAGGTAAATCACCACCGTCGAATCTCCGTTGGGCACCACCTGCCGGAAGAGGGTGAGGTGATTGTTCTCGAAACGTGAAACGTTGATTTCAGGTTTTGCCGGCGGCGCATCGGCGGCGGCCGTCCGGCGCGGATATTGCGCGAACACGCGGCCGTCTTTGTAAATGCAGGCGGCCACAATGTGCCCGTTGGCGCTCAGGGCGCCCAGGATTTCCTCGGCGGCGGCCTTGTCGTCATAGGTCACGGCGGCGGTGCTTTGATTGCCGATGGTCTGGGCCAGCGTCGAGAAATCACGGGTCATGGATTGTTGAAACGTAAACAATTCATACGTGACGAACGCGGCCGAGATCAACAGCAGTCCCACCGTGCTGGCGGTCATCATGATCAGCATCAACTTGCGTTTGATGGACATGCTGCGCAGTTTGGAGATGATGGTTTTCATCATGCGCCCCCCTTCTTTCGCGCCAGGCTCAACAGCTTCGAACTGATCTTCAGGCGCACCCGCCTGGCCGCATTATCATTAATTTCAAATCGCACTTTATTTCCTTCCCTGACCAGGTTGATCATGCCGCCGGCCTCGGTGAAATTGTCAGTCTCGCCCACCGTCAGCACACTCGCGTCCCCCACTGCTTTCAATATTTCTGGCAACCGTTTCTTCTCTGAACTGCAAATGAATACCATCTGGCAGTTCTTCAACTCCCCGAGCGATCCAATCTGCCGGACCTCCAGCGCGCGCCCATTTACGGTCTTGCCCATGATGCTCCGATGCAGTTCCGGGCCCATCGGGCTTTCGCCCACCACACCAATGACCACGGGCGCGGTTTCCGATTGAAATGCCT
>JAQGPA010000211.1 GCA_028293325.1 Pedosphaera sp.
CAAATATGCCTATGAAGATTTGTATCAACTGAATCCCGGGTCCGGTTCGGGAACTTATCTCGGGTTTTTCGCCCTGGGGAGCGACGCCACGGTGACTTTTTCTCCGGTGCCCGAACCCTCCACGCTCTCGCTGTTGGCGGGTGGTGCTGCCGGATTAATGTTTCTCTCCCTGCGCAATCGTTTCCGCAACCAAAAAGCCTGATGTTTCGATTCAATCAACGCACAACCTAAAAACAAAATCAAATCAACTGTTCAACTAAACTAATACAATGAAAATTTCAAAAATGATTCTGGCTGGTCTCGTAGGCTTCGGGCTTATTGCCCAGGCCAAGGCCGACGTCACCGTTTACGTCACCGGTTCCACGGCCTTCCGCAACGCGGCCTACTTTGGGATCCGGGCAATGTTTAACCCCGGCTTCACCGAGGTCACCTATGGAAATGCAGCTCCCAACAAGGGCAATGAGATGATGTGGATTGGAACCGTTCCTGCGGCGGTCGTGGGCGGGGCCAACAGCATCGCGATTCCCGGAACTGTGACCATCAAGGCACATTGGTCCGGATCGGTGGAAGGGGTGCGGGATGTCACAGGTGGGAATACCATCGCGTTTTTCCCCAACAGCAGCAAGCCAGCGGGCAACTACTCGAGCATCAACTTTGCGAATTCCTCGACTTATGTGGCGTCGGATTTTGAATCCACAGCTCATGCCGCCGATATCGCAATGGTGGATAACTTCCAGAGCTCGACGAAGTACACCACACCTGTCCTGGTGGACAAGTCGGTGGGAGTCATCACGTTCGTGTGGACCAAGAACGCCGGAGCCCCGGCGGCCTTGAACAACATGACCCACGCGCTGGCGCGCAGCCTGCTCGCCGGTCCGATCCCGCTTTCCCTCTTCACGGGAAATCCCGCGGACTTCAACGGTACCGCACCTTTTGTGTATGCCGTTGGCCGTTATGACGGTTCCGGCACGCGCGTCCAGGCGTTTGCCGACTGCGGTTACGGAATCTTCAGCACGCCGCAGCAATTCGGAATCGCCGCCGGTCCGGCACTCTCACTGTTCAGCGGTCCCGATGCCAATGGCGTGGCCACATCAGACGGCAGCCAGGGTTACGCCAGCGGCGGCGGCTTGGCGGGTGCATTGAACATTGCCGGCAGCAGCACGGCCGCCGACCCATTCTTTGGCGGCACCGGTTGGTATGCGATTGGTTATCTCGGCACCAGCGACAACAGCAGTGTCAATGGCGGCAACAATGCCCTGACTCTGAATGGCGTGCCCTACAGCGCGCAAGCAGTCGCGGAAGGACAATATACCTTCTGGAGCTATGAACATGAGATGTATCTCTCCACCTTGTCCGGCGACAAGCTGACGGCTGCGAAGAACCTGTTTACTGAAATCGTGCCCGGCGGATTTGCCACGCAAGCAGGTGTGGCCCTTAGCGCCATGCACGTGACCAAAGCCACGGATCTGGCGGATGCAGCACACAACTAATCGGATTAGTTGAGACGTTTGACCTGGCCAGTGCGGATGAAATACTCCGCACTGGCTTTCAGTTTTTAGATCGCAACAATTAAAGCCCCCTGTTCTTTCATGGGCGGAAGTTCAGATGACGAAAACGGCGCGCAGAGTGGAAAGGATAATCAGATGATAAAACGTGCTTTCGCAATTTCATTCATGATCAACCTGGCATTGTTGGTTTTTATCTGGAACCTGCTGGAGAGAAAGCCCGTGAATCCGGAAAACTCCGCGGACCTGTCAGCGGAGACCAAGTCAGTGACGGCGGCGGCCGCAACGGTTCGTGAAGCGCTGGTTCAGGAGGAGGCAAAATCCTTTCGCTGGAGCCAGATTGAATCCACCGATTACAATACTTATGTGGCCAATTTGCGCGCCATTGGCTGTCCGGAGGCAACCATTCGCGATATTATTACGGCGGATGTAAACAGTCTTTATGAACGGAAACGTGAACAACTTCAAAACCGTGCCCGGGGTTTGAATCCCAGCACCACGGAAATGCCTTTGCCCGCCCTGCAAGCCTTGCAAAGGGAGCAGGCCGGTTTGATTTCCACCTTGCTCGGCCCTCAATCGACGAGTACCACAGCCGCATCCGAAACGAGTTCTGCTGTCAGCCAGAGCGGCCTGGTGGCGGGTCCGGCACGCCGCCCTTCGCTGCCGCTCGCATTCCAAAACGTGGATTCCGGCACCGTGAAGCTTAACGACAACCAAAAAACAGCGTTAGATCAGCTTCAGCAAAACTTTTTGTCGGATATCGGAGGCCAGAACGCGGATGTGAATGATCCGGAATACGCAAAACGCTGGCAAAAGGCTCAACCCAACAGCGATACGCAGTTCCGGGGATTTTTCGGCCAGCGCGCTTTTCTCGATTATAACCTGGCTGCCGGCAAGGCGGCGGCAAATCAGACTGCGCCCGCGCAATAGCGGCGGACTCAAGGAGTTGTTTTAACGGATGGTTTCTTCGCCAAAAGTTCGGCAGCAACGCGCCGGGCTTCGATGATCTGATTGGTGGTTAATTTGCCCGAGTAATCCAGCTCGACCAGCAGCTTGGCCGCCTCCACCTCGCCACTGTTTTTACTGATGGTAAGCCATTCGTAGGCTTTCGCGTAATCCTGCTCAATTACGCTGCCCTCCTTGTACATCCGGCCCAGGTTCATTTCTCCCCTGGGGTTTCCTTGCGCGGCCGCCTGGCGAAACCATTTTAAACCTTCGCTGGGATTGGCTTGAACGCCCAGGCCCAGTTCGCACATGACACCGAGGGTATTTTGCGCCAAGGGATCGCCTTGTTCGGCGGCTTTCCGCGTCCAATTGGCCGCCTGCACGTAGTCCTGTGGCACGCCCTCGCCGCGAAAATAGAGATCGCCGAGAGTGTATTGTGCCGCTGGCAGGTTTTGTTCGGCGGCTTTACGATACCAGGAGATGGCCAGCTTCCAATCCTGCGGAACACCCCGGCCCGTGGCATAGAATCTTCCGAGATTGTTCTGTGCCAGCGCGTCTCCCTGCTCCGCCGCTTTGCCATACCACTTGGCGGCTACGGCATCATCCTTGGTCACACCCAGACCCCGGGCATAAATGACGCCGAGATTGTTTTGCGCGAGCGCATACCCCTGGTCCGCCGCGTGGCGAAATAAATCAGCCGCCTTGGCATAATCCTGCGGCATCCCTTGTCCTTTAAAGTAGCATTTCCCGAGGAAGTATTGTGATTGGGCATCCCCTTTATCAACGCCCGCCCTGGCCTGTTCGAGAGTGAGATCCCCGGCGAGTGCGGAGTTCAACAGGAGCAGCGGCAGGAGTTGCAAAAAGCCCAAACTTACCCGGCGAGAGTTGATCTTTGATTTCAGCATGGCAGCGATAATAGCTTCATACGCCACGGGTCTCACGTAACGATTTGCGAAGAAATGTTACGGTTTTCCGGCGAGAGTTACGATTTCACTACGATAATTGATTTCAATGAATTGCCGACGCATTGACTTCCCATAAGTAGCTGGCAACCAAATCCATGAGATGAAGATTCTTGATGTCCGAAAGCATGCATTCGGCGTCTCTGCCAAGGTGGAGAGGAGGCTCAAACCCCGATAATATTTTGCCGGTTAATCATTGGAAACATTTTAAACTATGAAATTTACTCAACGGAGCATTTGCGGGATTTTGATATTTGCGGCGGGCGTTTTCTCAATTCTCCAGAGCGTTCAGGCGGCGCCTTTTACCTATGCTGGCCGCGACTTGCTGTTAACTTTCCGCAAGACGGGTGCGAATCAGGGCACCTCCGAACTTTTGGTGAATCTGGGACAGGCCACCAATTTTTCGACGCTGGCCCAGGGGACCGTGATCACGATTTCGAATTTCAATTACCTTCAATTGACGAACGCCTTCGGTGACCTCAATGACTTATCCTTCTCGGCGGGCGCTTGCGTGAAGTTTGCCGATATCGCGCCGGGTTATCCCAACAATACGCTTTGGGTCACCAACCCACGGGTGACCAATTCGGTGCAATCCACGCCCTATGTTCGTGTCTCCAGCGGTTCCGCGCAAAATGTGACCGGAAAGATCGCTTCGATGGGAAACAATGGCGTTTCTTACAGCGGCCAGAATACGTCAAACCAGTTCAATACGGCTTTCGCCGTGCAAATTCCTGCGGGCAGTCCAATTGCCCCATCAGTCAATCTCGGCGTGCTTGGGGATTATGGCGGCAGCTTCGGCAGCGACACTGAGAAGACGACTCCGGATATTTTCGCCAGTCCGGTGCGTTCCGACCTTTATGAACTGGTGCCCACCGGGAATGTGGATGCCCACACCGGGATGACCAACGGGGATGGCGCCTATTTGGGTTATTTCGAATTGAAGCCCAACGGCACCTTGACCTTCACGGCGGGCACTGGCGCGGCGGTGGTCATTCCGCCACCCGCGCTCACTTTTGTCAGAAGCAATACGGTGACCTGGATTTCCCTCACCACCACCAATAATGCCACTTACACGCTCCACTATACGAATTCTGCCGGGCTGACCACTTCCGTTACGAATTGGCCGGTACTAAATACTAATCTCAGCGGTGATGGATCAATCCAGTCGTTTCAGGACACTTCGACGGATCCTAATCGTTTCTACAGCGTCGAGGCACATTGAGCGGCCCGGGGCGCCTAATACTTGATGACGGCGGTGCAACCCCGGGTCTGCCCGGCCGGGTGACGGTCATTTTGCCGCAGCTGCCCTAATTCAGGAAAAATCATTTATTTATTTATGCATGCATTAACCTTAAGTCCCATGTTGGCCAGCGGTGCGTTGCAGTTTGCCTTTCAGAAGGCCACCACCGAGGGGAAAATAACCATTGGCGTGCTGGTGCTGCTCTCGCTCTTTAGCTGGACGGTTATCATCACC
>JAQGPA010000052.1 GCA_028293325.1 Pedosphaera sp.
GGGCTAAATTCTGTCGCCCCGTCCGGGGCTGGGGATGGAAGGGGCTCGTGCGCGGAGCACAAGCTGCACAAGAAGGTGTCGGAAGGTATCGGAAGGTCAGTTAAGGTATCGGAAGGTAGTTTTTTTATGAAACTGGCGGGCAGACAATATGAAGATAAACAAAGAGGTTCAGCGTTCGGCGTTCCGAGTTCCGAGTTGGGGGAGGGGAAACAGCCGCCCTCACCCCATGCCCTCTCCCATCGGATGGGCGAGGGCGAAGATTGTTTTCGCGTATTTCGCGGTTCCATGCCTGGGGCATGCAGGCTGCCAGCCTGCGATACAGCCGACTGCCAGTCGGCGCTACGACCGAGGTGCTTGTGCACAGCCAATATGGAGGACAACTGGGTAGATCAAGGTAGCCGCATGCTAAATCTAGGTAACTAAAGGTAGTTTTTTTACGAAACTGGCGGGCAGACAATGTGGGGATCGACGACGAGGACGAGGACGACGACGAGGACGAACGGAGCCGGCGGGCAAGATGCCTGCCACTACATCGGAGGTGCTTGCGCACGGCCATTATGGGGAAACTGGGTAAAACTAGGTAGAAATTTTTATGGTCAAGCTGAAACAAGGTAGTGGCGGATAGGCAGCTTTGGGGTGGTGGTTGGGGGTTAAATCAGGGGTCAAAGGGGGCTGGATTCGGGGCTTGACCGGGGGGCGTGGGGTGGGTACGGTGACGGGTAATGTTTGGAATTGTTCGACAAGTTCTGGTTCTGGTAGTCGTCGCCGTAGTACGCGTCGATGCCGGTGGTTCTTGTCGAAGTTAAACCGGATTTAGGCAAGAACCCCACGGCTGGCAACGGTCGTGGGGTTTTTTATGCAGCCCGCGGCTGCCAGTCGCCAACGAAAGAAAGAAAGTATGAGCAAAACGATCGATACGACCGCAAAGAAAACGCCGGCGCGCAAGCGCGCCGAGGTGGGCCCCGCCATGAAGGGGAGTGACATCCTGATTGCCTGTTTGGAACGGGAAGGTGTGGAGGTCATTTTTGCCTATCCGGGCGGAGCGAGCATGGAATTTCACCAGGCGCTGACGAAGTCGAGTATCCGGACGATTTTGCCGCGGCATGAGCAGGGTGGCGCATTTGCCGCCGAGGGTTATGCGCGGGCGTTGGGCAAGGCGGGCGTGTGCATGGCGACGAGCGGGCCGGGGGCGACGAACCTGGTGACGGGGATTGCGGATGCCTATATGGATTCGATCCCGCTGGTGGTGATTACCGGGCAGGTGCCGCAGGCGATGATTGGCAAGGGCGGGTTCCAGGAGACGGATTTTTTCGGGATGACGCTGCCGATCGTGAAGCACAGTTATCTGGTGACGGATATCAATGATATTCCGCGGGTGATCAAGGAGGCGTTTTTCATCGCGCAGACGGGACGGCCGGGTCCGGTGGTGGTGGATGTGCCGAAGAACATCCAGCAGGCGATGGCGCAGCCGGTGTTCCCGAGGGAGATCAATTTGCGCGGTTATAATCCGGAGCAGAAGGCGAATGACATCGAGCTGAATGAGATTTTGGGGTTGATTGCGAAGTCGGAGCGGCCGGTGCTGTATGTGGGCGGCGGCATCATCAGCGGTGGCGCGAGCGCGGAGTTGTTGAAGTTCGCGGAGGCGACGCAGATTCCGGTGACGACGACGTTGATGGGTTGCGGGTCATTTCCGGAGACGCATCCGCTGTCGTTGCGGTGGCTGGGGATGCACGGGACGGCGTACGCGAACTGGGCGGTGAGCGGGGAATTTGCGCCGAAGGAGAAGCCGACCGATCCGTCGAAGCAGATTGCGCACGGGGCGGATTTGTTGCTGGCGTTCGGGGTGCGGTTTGATGATCGCGTGACGGGGAAGGTGGAGAAATTTTGCGAGCACGGAACGATTGTGCATCTGGACATCGATCCCTCGGAGATCAACAAGAACAAGCCGGCGAACCTGCCGGTGGTGAGCGACATCAAGTATGCGTTGAATCGTTTGAACGCGATGATCAAGCAGCGGCCGATCACGAAGGAGTTTCCGGCGTGGCACAAACAGATTGCGAGCTGGAAGGCGAAGGCGCCGTTGGGGTATCGCGTGACGGAGGAAGTGGTGACGTCGCAGCACATGAAGGATCATCTGGACGGCAAGGAGAATGAAGTGATCCTGCCGCAAATGGCGATTGAGATGTTGTATGAATTGACGAAGGGCGAGGCGATCATCACGACCGGCGTGGGGCAGCATCAGATGTGGGCGGGGCAATATTATAAGTACAAGTTTCCACGGCAATTGCTGACGAGCGCGGGGTTGGGAGCGATGGGCTATGGGTATCCGGCGGCGTTGGGGGCGAAGGTGGCGTGTCCGGACAAGCAGGTGGTGGACATCGACGGCGACGGGTCGTTTCTGATGAACATCCAGGAATTGGCGACGGCGCATATCGAGAAGATTGCGGCGAAGGCATTGATTTTGAACAACCAGCATCTGGGGATGGTGGTGCAGTGGGAAGATAAATTTTACGAGGGAAATCGCGGCAACACGTATTTGGGCGATCCGGAAAACCGGAAGCAGATTTACCCGGATTACGTGGCGATGGCGAAGGGCTTCAATGTGCCGTGCGAGCGGGTGATGTTCAAGAAGGACTTGCGCGCGGCGTTGCAGCGGATGTTGGACTCCAAGGAGCCTTACCTGCTGGATGTGATCGTGCCTTATACGGAGCATGTGCTGCCGTTCATCCCGGGCGGGAAGACGGTGGCGGAAATGATCTGGAAAGCGTAAGCGCATGACGATGATGAGCCGGGCACAAACACTTGTCGCCCGGCTTTTTTTTGGTACGCTCTGGTTAATGCATAAAAAACTTTTATGGCTGGTGCTGGCGCTGCTGGCGGGAACGGTTGGCGCGGCGGAGCGGCGTTTTGACGTGAGCGAGCAGCCGTTGGACCAGGCGCCGGCGGGTTATTTCAGCACGGTGGCGGGGACGGGGAAACCGGGGGAATGGAAAGTGATTGCGACGGAGGTGCCGCTGGCGATGCAGGCGTTGTCCACGAACGCCCCGAATGTGACGAAGAAATCGGTGATCGCGCAGTTGGCGGAGGATTTCACGGACGAACATTTTCCGATGCTGATATTGGGGAACGACACGTATAACGATTTCACGCTGACGACGCGGTTTAAGATTGTGGGGGGCGTGATCGAGCAGATGGCGGGGGTGGCGTTTCGGGTGCAGGATGAAAAGAATTATTACGTGGTGCGGGCGAGCGCGCTGGGAAATAATCTGCGTTTTTACAAGATGGTGAACGGCCAGCGCGGGCCGATCATCGGGCCGGAAATGGAAATGCCGAAGGGGGTGTGGCATGAATTGACGGTGGAGTGCAAAGGGAATCAAATTCACATTTTGCTGGACGGCACGGAAGCGATGCCGACATTGACGGACAATACGTTCAGCGCGGGGCGGATTGCGTTTTGGACGAAATCGGATTCGGTGAGTTATTTCGCGGACACGCGGCTGGTGTACACGCCGCGCGAGCCGCTGGCGCAGGGAATCGTGCGCGACGCGATGGTGAACCATTCGCATTTGCTGGGGTTGCAGGTGTTCATGATGGCGGGCAAACCGGGCGAGCCGCGGTTGGTTGCGAGCAATCAAGAAAAAGAAATTGGACAGGCGGGGCGGAAGAGCGACGCGGATACGATTGCGCGCGGGACGATTTATTATAACAAGGAAGAGGGGAGCACGACGGTGACGCTGCCGTTGCGGGATCGCAATGGGGATTCGGTGGCGGCGGTGCGGGTGAAGATGAAGTCTTTCAAGGGGCAGACGGAGGAGAATGCAATCCTCCGGGCGCTGCCGGTGGTCAAGCAAATGCAGGAGCGGGTGCCGGCGACAGGGGATTTGGCTGATTAACTGGCGCAAGCGGCTGTTGGGCAATGGTTGGCGCAGCAAACTGGCGTGAAGCGATTTGGCCGTCGTGCGCAGATACAGGACGAGGGGCTCTCAATTTTGCGACAGTGAGAAAAATGAATACCTGTGATTTGCTTGCAAATCACACTTTTTTCAAGGCGGGCAAAAGTAGGCGAGCTTTATGCTTCATTAGAAAGCATGAAGACGGCGATATTTCTGGAACGCGATGGAATACTGAATCTCGTACGCGTCGAGAAGCAGCACCAACAGGTGCCACTGACACTGGAAGAGTTCCGTGTAAATACGGAAGCGGCGCCGCTGTTGCAGAAGTTGAAGGCGGCGGGGTTTGTGCTGATTGCCACGACGAATCAATCGGGGCTTTCGCTGGGGGGCGTGTCGCGCCGTGAATTGGATCGGATGCATGAAGTGCTGCGCCGGGCATTGCCGCTGGATGATATTCTGGTTTGTCCGCATGCCGAAGCGGATGAATGTCCCTGCCGCAAGCCGAGCGCCGGGCTGTTGACGGAAGCGGCCTTCAAATGGCATTTGGACCTGGAGCGTTCGTTCGTCATCAGCGACAAGTGGCAGGATGCGGCAGCGGCGCGCACCGTGGGCTGTACTTCGCTGTTGATCAACTCGCCGTGGGTCGGAACCACGCATCATGATTTCGTGCTGCCGGACCTTACCGCCATTATCGACAAGATATTGCAACTGCAGACGAGCAACCGGACGCTCGCGGCTTAGCAGCCATCCCATAAATATCCACAGTGGCGTTTGGGAAGGAAAACAGACGAAGGGGAGGAACGAAAAACGATTGAGTCAAAGCTGGAACGGCCGATCTTTGGGCCGGCCACTTCGTTGTTCGTCGGTCACAGCCCCTTTCAGGCCGGCCCAAATCTCTGGCCGCGCCATCTGCGGCTATTTATGGGATGGCTGCTAGAACTTGAAGCCGAGGGAAGTGCGGAATTCGAATTCATTGCGTGTGACGCCGGCGGCAGGGCGGGTATCGTAAAGGTCCAGGGCGGTCAAGTTGAGGGAGAGATGCGCAAGCAATGCATAACTCAAATTGGATTCAAAACGGGCGCGAAATTGTGACGGATCCTGCGCGCGCGGAGTAAACTCGCATTTCTCGGTGAGTGTCATCTGTTTGTTAATCTTCCAGGCAATGTCCTCCGCCAATCGATAATAGAAATCCCGGGTGATGGTATTATCCGACCGTTCCTGGACTTGGTAGTCCGAACCCAATTCGACATTCATCACAAAGTTGGAGCCAGTGAGCAGATGATAGCCGACACCCGGGCCATCTTCATATTCGAGATTGATCTTGCGGATTTCGTCAAAGCCGCCCCGACCCAGGTTATAAATATATACTTTGCGATTGAGATCAAAATCAGTCTTGGAGCTGCCGTCCATACGATTGGCGGAAAGGACTCCGTCCGTTTTTCCGTAGTCGGTGGTGTAGGTAAAGGTGTTGCGGAAAAACTGTTTGGGATCGCGGAGGTAAGGTTGCGCGTAGGTCAAGTTGGCGCGGCCATAATAAATCCGGCGGTCCGTGGCGCCAAAGACCATATCCGCACCGACAGAGAGATCGCCTTTCCAGTGTTTGAACCACGGGATGTCGGGTTTAACAGGCGCAGTCACCACCACGAATTTAACGGGTTTGGCGGCAGCCACGGTGTTCGTCGCGGGCACGGGGAGGGCGGGCTTTGCGTCCGCGACCACGGCGCCGGGTGGCGGCACTTCACGGCATTCAATCTGCGAGACCGGGACGATGAGTTCCTTGATCCAAACCGTGGAGAGAGTTACCTGGTTGGTGGTTTCCGAAAGGATGTTTCCGGCGATGCGATCGCCATTGCGCAAATGGAGAATGATCCCTTGTGCGAAAGAGGCGTTACCTGTCAGCAAGATGGCCCAGACCAATACTCCGAACAGCAGTTTAAGGTTGGGGCGGTTTAACAACATCGGTTGAAAGCAGCTCGCCCGTAGGCGGAATATCACTATCAGTATTATGGCGCATGCCGCCGGTAACGATTACCGCGCCCGAATTATCCACGGTCAAACGCGGGCGTGAAGTTCCATAGTCATACGTCTGGCGCAAGGCCACTTCGCCATAAGGCGTAATTTTGGTATAGAGAAAAATGCGCGAACCGAATTGATAGATGACATGGAGATTGCTGAGCCTGTCGAGTTGTGATTCGGGCCGGCTGAAGGAAACCATGGGACCAATCGGCACGATGCGGAACACCTGCGACTCCGGTCCATCCGTCAGGCGCAGATAAAGCTTCATGTGCTTGGAGTAGGTGGCTTGTTGTAGGATATATTTGCGGACTTCCGGCTGCTCATGATCCGCGGCGGAGGCTCGCGGCAGGCCAAATTCCTGCTCCCATAACTTGGTGCCGCGGACGACGTCGAAATTTTTGGGATCACTCGTCACTTGCGCGCTCCAATCCTTGATGTTGACCACGGCGGTTACCGTGTAGCGTCCGTACTTGCTGATGTTAAAGTAAGGGGCAATGTCCACCCGTTTTGTGGCCGTCTTGGAGGAATCCAAATCAAATTCCTGAATCACCGGCACTTCGCCCGTCTTCAGCACGACCGAGCCATCCGCGGATTCCACCGAAAAAGTCAGCCAATCGGCGTCTTTGCCGAGGTGGATGGTCTGACCGGAACGATTGGCGATCCGTACCGCGACGGGCAGCGCCTCGCCCGGCAGAAATTGTTCCTGGTCGGTGACAACCTGGACGGTGACTTGCGCGGAGGCACCGCAAAGCGAAGCCAACAGGAGCACCATGAATAGGCCTAAATATTTCATTTAACCACTCTAAATAGGCTGCGCCCATAGGCAAGCTTCAAAACAGCCGTGCCGGGACAACAACCAGCGCTTAATCGACGACGCCAGAAATGATTTTATTCAGCGGAAAAATTCACCGCGTGGAAGCGGGCGGGCGAATCAGCCCGGCACCGTGGCGCCGAACAAACGCCGGCGCGCTTGCGCGCAGACCTGGGCAGGAGTAATGGATCGCAAACAAGCCAGTGGCTCGGCATAGGAGCAATAACTTTTCAAACAGGGCACACAGGGGAGATGAGTTGCCTGCAGCACGTTTTCCTTCTGGCCGTAGGGACCGGTGCGATTGGGATCGGTGGGACCGAAGAGAGCGATGACAGGCTTATGCAAAGCAGTGGCCACATGCATCGGCCCCGTGTCATTAGTAATGGTTAATTCACCGAGCCGAATCCATTCGATCATTTCGGGCAGGGAGGTGCGACCGGTCAGATCCAGGCAGCGCGCGGGGTCCACGGCGGCGATGGCATGGCCCAAGGCGCGATCATCGCTGCCGCCCAAAATGCCAATCTTTAATTCCGGCGCGAGCAGCAGGAGTTGCCGGGCGAGTTCGGTGAAATTTTCGACAGGCCAACGTTTGTTATCCCAGCGCGCTCCCGGCAGCAGCATAATCCAGCGATGAGAACCAGGCTGCCATTTCTCGCGCACTTGCGCGGCAACTGAGGGCCGTTCCGGCAGCCATTGGAATTGGTTGTGCACCGGCACGCCCAACATGGGGAGCACGGAGAGGTAGCGATCCACGGCATGCTCGCTATCGGAGCCGCGTGGGGCAACTCGATCATAGGCGGCGCGCGCGCCTTCGCGCTGAGTGTCCAGACCGATGTTGGTGCCGGCGTTGGCGAGCCAGGTAAAAATCGCGCTACGGGCAAGACCTTGGAGGTCGATGGCGACGTCGAAGCGCTGACGGCGCATGCCGCGGACGGCGGTGAAGATTTCGGACCAATGCTTAGGGGCCGCCCAGCGTTGGCGATTAAAGCGAAAGAGGCCGGACAAATCGGGATCACCCTCCAGCAGGGGGGCGAGGCCGGACTCGATCCACCAAAAGATTTCGCTGGTGGGGAGATGAAGTTTGAGCAGGCGCAGCACCGGCAGTGCGTGCACCACATCGCCAAGCGAACTGGGCTTGAGAATGAGAATCTTCAAACAATGGCCGGGATCAAGCGGGCGAGTGCCGGGTGGCTCCTGAGTGGCGGGCAACAAACCACCGTCGCCGCGCTATCTTCCGAAAGCGAGCCGTTCCGCCAGCCGTGGCGGCAATCCGGCATCGAGAATTTTTTTCTGCGCGGCCGCGATATCGTAATCCAAGCGGCGCAGTTCGATGGTGCCTTCATCGACGTCATAGACAACGTAGGCGGCTTTGGGATTGTTATCGCGCGGCTGGCCGACGCTGCCGACATTGACAAAGTATTTTTTGCCCTGCTCCACCTTGAATTTAGAATAGGTGCCACCGCGCACGACGCTGTCGCGAATGAAGGCGACGGGCACATGGGTATGGCCGAAGAAGCAGACGCCGGTGTTTTGATAGGTGAAGCTGGCGGCGGCGGCCAGTTTGTCAAAGACGTAACCCCAGCGTTGGGGACCGTCCAGGGTGGCATGGACCATGGAAAAGCTGGTGACCATCCGGAAATATTTCAAATCCTTGAGCCATTGCCGTTCATCGGGGCTCAGTTGGCCGCGGGTCCAATTGACTGCCTCGGCGGCATGGGGGTTAAAGCCGTCCAACTCCTCGTCGGTGGAGCAATACTCATCATGGTTGCCTTTGACGCAGGGCATGCCCAGATCGCGCACGATTTTAAGGCATTCCTTGGGATTGGCGCCGTAGCCAACGACATCACCCACACAGGCGTAATGCGTGCATTTCTGCTCCTTGATGTCCGCCAAAACAACCTGAAATGCATCCAGATTGGCGTGTATGTCGGCTATAATTGCGAACTTCATTATTTCTTGCTTATCTGACTATCTCAAATCCCCGAAAATTTCCCTGCGCTTCGGTCCACTGGAGGTCTTCCTTGCGGATAAAATGACCCAATTCCGACTCGCGAATTGCCTGCTGAAAGGCTTTCAATTCATCATTCTCGCCTTCCGCGATCAATTCAACCCGTCCATCCAGTAAATTACGCACAGTTCCCGTCACGTCAAAACCGCTGGCCAGCGCCTTCACACTATACCGAAATCCAACGCCTTGCACCTTTCCTGAATAGAAAACTTGTAACCGGCATCGGCTCATAGTTCTACACGAAGGCGACAGGCGGTTTCAGGGCTGCCCAAACGGCTTCACCAGCGTCCGGAGATGTAGCCATAATCATGCCCTTGGAAGCAATGTTTTTGTTTCCTGAAAGCGAGGCTTTGAGGCCCGATTCCGGCTGTAAATTGCTGTCCATTATTCTTTTCGCCGTTGCGCCCGGCGTTTGGCATCCAGCAACCGGCTGGTCGTGCTGGTCGGCGGTTTGGCTGCGTCGTCCGGTTTGTCCGCTGATTCAACGGCCACGGCTGCACGGTCCGGTTGGACTAGCCCCGGCGATTGGTCCTCGGTGGGCAAGGCGACTGGCTTGGTCGGACGGAATAGATCGGCCTTGGGCTCGGCCGGGGCGGTTTGGGTGGAGCGAACCTGTTCGCGCCGCGCCAACAGTGCGGCCAGCGATTCCTCCGCCTCCGGCTCGCGAGGAACGCCGCGCCAGAACAGAATCAAGTGTTTCAGCCGTCGCCAGAAGCGCTGGACCTCGTCGCGATCCAATTGTATGCGGCGCACGCCCACATCAAGCGGGAAGAGCAGCACGGCAAACTTCAACAGCCATTCCCATAAATCGCGCGGCTGATAGGTCTTTTGCCGGCCATGCAGGAAGGTGTTATCCGCCGGGTTCTCGGGATCCAGTATCCGGCCGCCGCCGCTTTCAGCCAGGCGACGCAACAAGTTGAGGTTCGGTTCCGGCGTGCTGAATTCCGGCGAGTAATTCACGCTGGCACCCACGACCTGTGAGCCGCGCACCTGGCCGTCCTTTTCATCCATCAAGTTCAGCGTGTAGGAACCGACTTCACGCGTCGGAAAATGCGCCTCGTAATGGCCGGGCCCGGTTTGTTCCAGTGAAACTGTCATCCGCTCGCCCTTGGGGCTGACCACGGCCGCCTTGAGGTCGAGAAAATTCCGGTAGTTGCCCTGGTCATCCAAGGCTTCCACGCTGATCTGGCCTTCGCCCTTATCGACGGTGACATCGGCGGAGAAATCTGAATTTTCCAGGCGGCGCATGCTCCATTGGGCCACTTGCGTCCAGAATTGCTGGTACTTGGCCCAGCCCAGCCAGTTTTTGCCCCACTTGGCCTTGGCGTCCGAAGTGAACGCCACCGAGCGGCCCAGGCCGTATTGCCAATGTGCCAGCAGGGGATCGCCCTTGTCCGTCCATAGCGGAATTTCCGCGCGCGCCTTAGGGGTGGTGGCCACATAACCCAAGAGCGTTGGGTAATCAGCCGCGCTGATGCCGCGCACCAATTCGCTGGAGGAGCGGAGTTGCGGCTTGAAAGGGTCCTCATAAATGGCGGACTTCAAAATGACGGCCGCTTCCTTGATGAAAATTTGCGGCAGATCATTGGGTGAGGTCACATTGTAAAAACGTCCTTTGCCATGGTCGGCAATCCAGATCATGGCGTCAGGGCCGGCGTGACCGGCGATTAACACGGTGGTGACTGTGATGCGGTCGTCCACGATGGACTTCATCAAGGCATCCGAGGGCGAATTGGGATCACCGTCGCTGAAGATGATCATGTGCTTGAGGTTGGAGCTGGATTTCTTCAAGCCCTCATGCGCGATGCTCATCACACCTTGAAAGCTGGGGAGGTCGCCTTGATTCATCCCGGCGATTTGACGGCCCAATTCCTTTTTGTCGCCCGTCTTGGTCATGGGGAAAAGCCAATGTTCGGTGCCGTCCCAAAGCACGACGCCCATTTCATCCTGCGGTCCGAGGGCTTGCAGCACGCCCTGGGCGCAATCCCGCGCCACCTGGTTGCCGTTGGCGAATTCCATGCCGTGCATGACGAGGGCCACCGCGCCGCTGGGGAGCACTTTTTTGCTGTCCAGTTCCATGTTCACCGGCAGCGTGTTTTCGAGCGGGGTGCCGCGATAACCGCCCGCGGCATAAGTCTGGTCGCCACCCACGCAGACGAGGCCGACGCCGAAATCCCGCACGGCGCTTTCCAGCAAGGTTTGCAGATCCTTGCCCAAATCGCCGGCGGCGACGTTGCTCAGGAAAATGGCATCGTAACTTTGCATTTCCGCCAGGGTGGCGGGAAAGCCGTTGATGCCCACGCCCTTCACTTCAAGCTTCGCGGATTGCAGGGCGGCGACGAGCGGTTTGTCGCCTTCCGGGTCGGAAGAAACCACGAGCACGTGCGGTTCGCCTTTGACGATGGCCCAGGAACTGGCCCGGTTGTTCTGCGGGACCAGGTCGCCTTCCGCCTCCACCTGCACATCGTATTTGTAGAATCCGGGATCGGATAAGGTTTGCGGGAAGGTGAACAGGTTTTTGCCGACGGATAAATCGACCTTCTGTTGGCCCATGTATTGTTCATTGCGGTAGAGCCGCACGGTCGCCGATTGGGCCTGGTCGGATTGAATGAAGATTTTGGTCTCGAAGACCTGCCCCTTTTTGAGTTTGGGCGGCACGCTTAATTTTTGCACTGAAACATCGTTGCCGCGCGCGATGCCCATGGGAACAACATCGACCGTCACACCGAGAGGCCGAGCCGCCAATACCGCCGACATGGCGTCGCCGATGTTCTCGTTGCCGTCGGACATCAGCACCAGGCGTTTTTGGCCGGTCTCGGGAAAAGCGGCCGTGCCGAGCCGGATGGCGCCCGCGATGTCGGAGCGTTCGGTGCCCACAACCGCCTGGATTTTCTCGACGTCCACGGCGGACTCCGCGCTGATCTCGATATTGGCTTCCGTGCCAAACACGATCACGCCGCCTTTGTCCACCCGCTGTTTCTTTTCCGTGCTGGTGTTGACATAAGTGCGGGCCAGTTCCTGTTGCGGCGAGGGGATGCTGTCCGAGCGGTCAAGCAGGAAGAAAACATTCATGCCTTCCAGCGAACGCATCCATTGCAAGCCGGCGAGCGCCAGAATCAGCGCGGTCACGATGACCGTGCGGAGAGAAAAAGCCAGCCAGCGCCGCCATTTGCTGACCTGTACATCGGTCTTCCAAGCCAGCCAAATCACCCAGACCAGCGCGAGCGGCAGCAGGATCAAATAATAGGGATGGGTGAATTGAAAGTTCATGGCCGCACCCCGCGGTTGGAAACCATGGCGGTCTGCTGTTTCTTCAAAAATTTCTGTACGCGATGGTTTTGCGAATCGGCCACGTAGAGGTTGCCCTTGGAATCAAGCGCGATGCTCCAGGGATTGCTGAATTGACCGGGTGCGCCGCCCACGCCGCCCAGGATTTCCAGGGGTTGATCATTGGCGTCGAAAATTTGGATGCGGCTGTTGCCAAATTCACAAACGTATTGGCGGCCGGCGGCATCCACCCGGATGTCATAGGGATAACTTAATTCACCGACGCCGTTGCCGGCCTTGCCATATTCGCGCAGCCATTTGCCTTCCGGCGAAAAGACCTGGACGCGATGATTGCAGGAATCTGCAATGTAGATCCGGTCCTTGGCATCGATGGCCATGCCTTCGGCGCGATTGAATTCACCGCGCTCGATGCCGGGCTGGCCGAAAATGTTGAGGAGCTTTTTTCCATCCGCGGTAAACTCCTGCACGCGATCCACGACGGTGTATTCCGTGACGAAGATGTTGCCGTGGGAATCGACGGCGATGGAGCGGGGGAGCGTGAGTTGCCCGGCGTTGGTGCCGTGCACGCCCCATTGGGCGACCAGTTTGCCATCGGGCGAAAAATGATTCACGCGTTGATAATGCGGTTCCACCACGAGGATGTTGCCATCCTTGTCGCACGACATGCCTTTGGGTTTGCCGAGGTCGGTCTGCGGCATTTGCCAGGAGAGCAGGAACTGGCCGTCGGGCGAAAACTTTTGCACGCGTCCGGTCATATCGACCACGTAAAGGTTGTCCTGCCGGTCCACCGTCAGCGAGCGGGGCTTGTTAAATTCGCCGAGGCCCACGCCGCGCGAACCGATGACCTGCACGCGGCTGAAGATTTTGCTTTCGATGACCGATTCCCGGGCGTTGTTTTGCGAGCAACCGGCAATGGTCAGGACTGCGATCAGTAAAGTCGCCAGCGCACCGCCGCGCCGCCAGCCGGCAAACCACCGGCCGGTGCGCCAGAGCAGCAGTGGCAAAAGAGCCAGCGCCAGCAAGGCGAGGCAAAGCGCGTTCACCTGCGGGTTATGACCGTAATGCAGCAGATTGAAGACGCGCAACGCGAGCGTTTCGCCGCCCGGCGGCACGACCAGCACCATTGATTCGACGTCCCACAGGCAGAGCAGAAAGATAAGATACCAAACAGCGGCGACTGCGGGCGAGATTTGCGGCCAATGGACGAGACGCAGCATTTGCCAGCGCGATGCGCCGTTGAGTTTGGCGGCGTCGGTCAAGTCATGATCCACGGTCCGCATGGCATGGGCAACGCCGTTCCAGCCGAGCGCCAGATAGCGGATGCCGAAAGCGAGGATGACAATGCCCGCGCTTTGATAAAATGCCGCGAAGATGGGGCGGTTAAACACGGCGATTAAACCGATGCCCAAGAGCACGCCCGGAATTAAAAATGGCAGCCAGAGCGCCCAACCCAGCGGCAACCGCCAACCGAGCAGGCCCAGAACGATGCATAAGGTGGCTGAGGCTGCGGCAAAGAGCAGGGAACGTCCAATCGCCGCCTGTCCCGCTGCCAGCGCACCGGGCAGTTCCAGCCAGGTGCGCCTGGTGAAAACGAGCTGCAGCAATGGCAGAGCGACCGCCAGCGCGATGAGCAGCACGGTGCAGAGGCCGCAAAACCGGAACCAGCCCGCGCCGAGTTGGCGGCGAAATAACTTTGCCGAGGCCGTCCCTGCGGTGCGTGGCCAGATGACTTCCTGGCGGTGGAACCAGGCGAGCACCAGCAAGGGGATGAGAATCATCGGCCAGCTCGTGCGCAGAGCGCCCAGGGAATCGAAAGTGGTGTTGAAGCTGACCCATACTTCCGCCGGGAAAACCTTTACCTGTAGAATGGCGGGTACCGCAAAATTGTTGAGCGCCAGCACAAAGGTGAGCACCGCCGCCTGAACGATGGCATTCCGGGCCAGTGGCAGCAACAAACCGCGCACCAGTGTGAAGCCGGTGACCACCACATCGCTTTCGAGTTGGGCGGCTTCGAGTTTTTGCCAGGCGCCCAGGGTGGCGAGGAGGGTGATCGGCCAGGTGAGCAAGGCGAGAATCCAGACCGTGCCGCTGAAGGAATAAATATTCCAGGAGAGCCAGCGATGCCAGATGCCGCCGTTACCGAGATAATAGATCCAGCAATTGGTCACGAGAAATGGCGGGAGACACAGGGCCACGACGGCCAGCGCCAGCCAGCGTGCGCGCCAGCGCGGCTCCAGGCCCGCCAGCCACAAGGCGGCGATGAAGCCAAGCGTCACTGCCAGCAGCGTCGCCAGTGTGCCGACCAACAAACTGTTTTGGAGGAGGGGCCAGTTCATTTAGCAAATAAATCGAACAAGACCAGAGATTGGAAACCCTCACCCCGGCCCTCTCCCATCGGATGGGCGAGGGTGAGGGATGCGTTTGGGTTTGGCGAGCGCGTGGCGATTATTATTGATGTGGGTGGGTTGGCGGTGCGGGGACAAGCTAAAGCTTGAACTCCGAACTTGGCGGAGGGTTCCTGCACGGTTCTTAATTTTGTTCCTTCAAGGCTCATCGCAGGAAAATTCCTTTCGCTTCTGCGGTTCCGGAGTCCAGATCGTGTAACAAAGCTTCCCAATTTACTTTGAGCCCGGGCTGGGTGGTGGATTCGTCCGAGACGGTTGATTCCAGCGCGTGTTCGGTGAGCATGCGGTCCATCACCGGTTTGCTTTGGAGATATTCGAAGAGTTGTTGCGCTGCCGAGGGATGCGGCGCGCCACGCAAGACGCCGACGGTATTATGAATGAGCAAGGATTCGTCGTTCAAGGGCAAGGCCGCCACGGGCAAGCCTTCGCGCTGGGCTCCGGCAATGTCGTCGGAATCGGTGAAGCCGAACGAGGCTTCGCCGGCGCCGACGAGTTTGACGACCACGGAATTGCCATCGACGATCATCGGTTTGTTGGCCGCCAATGCGCGACACCAATTTTGCCAGCGTTCGTCGCCCCATTGCTGACGCAGCGCCTGGAAGTGAGCCGCTGTAGTGCCGAATAATGGGTAGGCCAAGGCCACTTTGCCGCGCCACATTTCATTGGTGGCTTCGCTGAAACTGTGCGGCGCACGGGCGAGCGACAATAAATTGGTGTTCACCACGAGCCGGCGCGTGCGATAGCCCATCGTGCTCCAGCCGTTGGTCTCGCGGAAAATTCCCTGGGCGGCGAGCAATCGTGTGCGGAGTTCCTCGTTGTTCCAAAAGACATCGCACTGCGGATGATTGCGCTCGGCCAGCAGGCGATTGGCGAGTCCAACGGTTTTTACCGCTTCGCTGTCATACACCGCGCGGACCTGGATGCCGGTTTGCTTTTCAAAATCTTTGAAGATGGGGTCGGCGTATTCTTCGTCTTGGGAGGTGTAAATAACCACGGAGGGAGATTTGGCACGGACCTGCGAAATAGTGGGCAATAGGATCCCACAAATCAGGCAGGCGAATAGCACCAGCCAACCAGTGCGGGGGGTAATTTCACACCAGAGAAAATAGTCCAATGGTTTTTGCTTCGGCTTGCCATTGTCCGGGTTGGCGTTGGGCTTGTTTGGATCCGGGCTCATGCGGTCCTCCGATGGTAGTACCACCACTCGAAGAGGAGCACGAGCAGTGCGATAGCGGCGATGGTGCGCCACAGTTCCATGTTTGCCCGATGCAAGGTGGTGGCGGAGACTTTGCTGTATTGGCCCAAGGCCAATTCGTCCCGCGGCTTGATATTGCTTTCCGCCCCGTCCAGCAGGTCCACGCAGAAGGTGGTGTCATTGGTCCCGGCGCGGAGGTGATAGGTGCCCTGGCGGAAGGTGTCGCCGAAAACGATTTCGGTCGCCTTGGGGTCAATCTTCATTTTGTTGACCGTCCCATCCGGCAGGGTGACTTGCGCGCTGGTTTCCGATTCTGCGAGAGCCAGCCGGAAAGGGTCGCTGGCGCGGACCAGAAGCTGGCTGCTGCGGGCATTCGCCGGATTCAGCCAATCGACCGCGTTGGCCATGAAAATGGGGAAGGAGACGCGCAAGGGCCAATAGCTTTCCAGCGTGTCGAAGCCAATCCAGATAATCCGCTGCCGGCCCAATTCGCCGGCGAGGATGAGCGAGGCTTGCGGGGCATCCACGAGTGAGACGGCCCAACTGGGCGCTTTGACCACCGAACTTTTTGCGATTTGCACGTTGTCAAAGCCAACGTAGCGGAGAATGGGATGCGTGGAGCGCCAATCCACAATGGTCGGGCCATCGACCTCGGTCAGCTTGTCAAACCAGTTCGTGGCGGCGACATGAATGGCGAGCACGTTGCCCTTTGGCCAGACAGTGGGGGTGACATCATCGAGCGTGACGAAATCAAAACCGGCGGCATCATCGGTGGAATCACCGGTCACGGTCAGTTGCACATTGGGCGCGGCGCGGAGGGCGCGTTCCAAAAGGTGATTGCCGCGCGTGACGAGCAGGATTTTCACCGGATGCGGCAACAGACTGACGATGGAGGCCTGGTTGTCCGCCGCGAGGTCGTCCTGCGCGGTGAGATGCATCGTGAACACGCCGTCATGGTCCTGCGCGGCAATGAAGGCCTGCGCCACCGTCTGGCTGGCGCCGATGCTCAGCGGACGCGTCTCGATCAATTTGCCGTCGAGGCTCAATTCCAGTTCCGTTTGCTGCGCGTTGGTCGAGAAGTTGGCTACGCTGGTGTAAATGGCTCGTTGCGAGGCATCATCGGGATTGGCGCGGACATCCAGCGTGATGATGCCCATATTATTATCGCTTTGGCCGATGCGATGATAGATCAGCGGCAGCGCCTTGTTCTCGAACTCCTTCAAGTCCGGCACCGCGCCGTCGCTGAAAAGATGGATTTCCGGGTTGCTCTCCTTGCCGTGATCGCGGATGAGGGACTCGGCCATTTTGAGGGCGGGAATCAGGTGCGTGGGGGAATCGACGGCCTGGCAGGATTTGATGGCGCGGCGCAAGGCTGACTTTTCGCTGGTCTCGGATTGCTTGACCTCGGTGTTGGCAGCGACCTGCAACACCACCATCTTGTCTTCATCGCGCAAGCTGTCCACCCAGGTCAGCGCCTCCGCCCGGGCTTTTTCAAAGCGGGACGGGGAAACGTCCGTGCTTTGCATGGAAGCGGAGGCATCCAGGATCAAGACGCGCAGCTGGCTGCTTTTGGCGTGGGTCGCGAAATAGGGACGCGACAATGCCAGCACCGCAAGGATGAGCATAATGATCTGAAGAATGAGGAGCCAGTTGCGGCGCAGTTTTTGGAAAGGCGCGCTCGCCTGGGTTTCTGCGAGGAATTTCTGCCACAGCAAAGTGCTCGAAACGAGTTTTACGACGCGTTTGCGTTTCAGCAGGTAAAACACAACGACCACCGGAATGGTGAGCGCGAAGAGAAATGATGCGGGCGCTAAAAAATTCATGCTTATTTTCTAGCCCCAAACCTCCGCCTGGCGGAGTTGTTTTAACAACAGATGTTCGAGGACGGTGTTGGAACTGACGCTGAAAAAGTGGACGCCGCGACTCTGGCAGAATTCGCGCATGCGTTGGCAATAGTTCTGAACCATTTGCTGGTAGGCGGCCATGCGGTACTTGCCAAAGCTCACTTCCTGAATGCCGCCGGTTTCGGCATCGACCAGGCGCAGGTCGCCGTAAGTGCCGGGAGCGAGTTCGTCGGGCGCGAGGATTT
>JAQGPA010000022.1 GCA_028293325.1 Pedosphaera sp.
TTCGACGGCTCAAAAGCTATCGCCGTGTCTTTTGCCGCTTTGACAAGCTCGACGTCCTTTTCATGGGTTTTATCGTCTTGGCGCTTATCGTCGAAGCTTTACGCTTTAGTGTTAACAGGCCCTAGTGAAGGTATGGTAAAGATGATAGAGGACAGACGAGTGAAGATTTCAAAGCCGTCCTGGCAGATCATCAATGATTGCGTGGACGCGAGCAATGCGCAGGATGTGCAGTCCATCCCTGCCTGCATTTCGGGTGACGCTGTTGTCAAAATCCGATCTTGTCCGTCGCACCGGGCATCAAGGTAACGCTAATGTTTTTACATTTCCCCCACGTTTTTGTGGGGTAGAGCTATCCGCAATAGGTAGTAATATTATTATCAAAGCAACCATGGCAAGCCACACTCAGCATCCCGATGTGATCATGAAAAAAATGAATTTGCGATTAAAGACCGAAATTGATTCCGCGTCGCTTACTGTTCAGCAGAGTCGCCAGGCCAGAGGTTTTACTTTGATTGAACTGCTGGTGGTCATTGCCATTATCGCGATTCTGGCGTCGATGTTGTTGCCGGCTTTGGCTCGCGCCAAGGAGCGGGCTAAAAGGATTTCTTGCGTGAATAATCTCCGGCAGATTGGCATTGGCATGACCATCTATGCCGCCGACAACAATGACCTTGTGATTGAGGCGCGTTCGATCAATGGCACTGGCAGTTCCACCGTAAAAGACAAATATAATCAACATGCCATAAACCAGCCGCAGGCCACCCTGTCCAAAGATATTTCCTTGGACGCAACGCAGACTAACAGCGCTTCAGTATGGGGCTGTCCATCTCTTGGTGTTGGCAGTGTACTTTACAATGCCACTACGACCCCGCCGCAATGGAATGTTGGGTATCAGTACATGGGAGGTATTTATTGGTGGTATAATGTGGCGAATTCATCTGGTGTTGCCTCGAGCAGTCCGGTAAAATTGAGCAATGCCAGACCTTCATGGGTGCTGGCAGCGGATTTGGTCTGCAAAGACAATACTGCCTCAGGAAATCCGTGGGCGACAGCCAGCGGAGTTAAACTGGTAGCCCACCAACGCGCGAACGCCCAATATCCGGACGGCGCCAACCATTTGGCCGTGGATGATTCTGTCAGCTGGATCAAATCTGAAAAGCTGTTGCAAATTACCACCTTTGATACCAGCTCACGGCTCTTTTATTTTTATCAAGACGACCTTGGCCAGATCAATCCTGCGGATCTCCCCTATTTAAAGTTTAAGCCTTAGTCCTGATGGCGATTATTATCCGGCTGATGAAATGCCATCGTGTATGAAACTTATTCGCCGGCTATTTGCTTTTTTGTTGCTGGCCTGTGTTAGTGTTGCGCACACAGAAACACTGAAGGATGCGGCGGCGCAATTTCCATCGCTGCGGCTCGGCACGGCTGTTAATCCGTCCATCCTCACCGGCAGTGATGTGGCTTATGCTAATACCCTTCGTTTACATTATCAGTTGCCGTCTCCGGAAAACGCGCTCAAATGGGGAGCCTTGCGTCCGGATGAATACTCATATAACTGGGCGGATGCCGATACTATCGCGGGCTTTGCCGTCGCAGCGGGACGGCGGGTGCGAGGGCATACGCTGGTCTGGCATCAATCCATCCCGGCTTGGGTGACGAACGGCGGCTTCACCACGGATCAAGCCCGCGATCTTTTGTTTCATCACATTGACACAGTGGCGGGCCGGTATCGCGGCAACACTTTGAGCTGGGACGTGGTGAACGAGGCGTTTAATGACAATGGCACGTTGCGGACCAGTTTTTGGTATAACCAACCGGGCATTGGATATGCGGCCGATGGAACCCGTTATATCGAGGAGGCCTTCAAGCGAGCGAACGTGGCAGATCCGGGCAAGGAACTCATTTACAACGACTATAATATCGAGACAGTCAACGCGAAATCCGACGCCCTCTACGCAATGGCACAGGACTTTTTGAACCGTGGCGTGCCACTGAACGGAATCGGTTTTCAAATGCACATCAGCAGCATTGACTACACCAGTCTGCGGACCAACTTTCAACGCTTCAACGGCCTTGGATTGGACTTGCATATCACCGAGATGGATGTGCGCATCCCGGTGGATACGAATGGTGTGGCGACGCAAGCGGACTTGAACGCACAGGCGGAAGTTTATTGGAACGTATTGGGCGTGGCACTGGGCCAGCCACACTTCACGGTGTTTCAAACGTGGGGCTTCACCGACAAATATTCCTGGATCCCGGGTTTTTTTCCAGGCTACGGCGCAGCGCTGCCATTCGATAGCAATTACCAACGAAAGCCCGCTTACTGGGCGATTTGGAATGCGCTGGCGAATCAGGCCGAGAAGCTTCCCGTCCTTGATTTCACAAGCGGTGACACCACTAATATTTTCAGCCAGGGCACACTGAGCGCCGGCGCGGGATTGCAACTGCTGGCCAATGGCGCGAACGATTACATGACGCTTGCGGTCCCCATACCTTACGCTGGGCCGTGGGATGTAAAAGTTGGCTACCGGCAGAGTGGCGCCTCGGGAAAATTTCAACTAGCCGTCGCGCCGGTGGGTGGCGGCAGTTTCACCAGCATCGGCGGGGTCGTGGATGCCTACGGTGCGACGATCGGCGCGGGTGTGACGGATCTCGGCACGAATAATTTTTCCAGCGCGGGCAACTGGCAGTTTCGTTTCACCGTCACAGGCAGGAACGCGAGCGCATCAGCCTACAACATCACGATCGATTACATCCGCATCACGCCCGCCGGCACCAATGCGAATACCCCGCCCACAATTTCCACCATCACCGACAAGAGCGCCCCTGAAAACACGTTGACGGGACCGTTCGCTTTTACAATTGGCGATGCGCAAACTTCAGCGGCGGCACTAACCATGCAGGCGGTTTCTCTCAACACAAATTTATTGCCCACGGCGAACATATTGCTCGGCGGCAGTGGGGCCAGCCGCACCGTGACACTCACGCCGGCAACCAACCATTTTGGCACCGCCACCATTTTGTTGCTGGTGAGTGATGGCACCAATCAGACGCCCGAAACATTCACGCTCAATGTCACGGCGGTCAACACGCCGCCGAATGTGCTCGCCACCAATTTAACATTGCCACCTAACACTTCAGTGGACGTGAACCTGTTGCCGCTTGTCTCGGATGTTGAAACGCCTGCCACGGCAATGCGCTATGACGTGAGCGCGGCCGTGGGCGGCACCGTTACGTTGCTCCTCGACGGACACACGGCGCGGTTCACAGCTGCGACCAATTACCTCGGTGCGGCTTCGTTTCGCTACACCGCAACTGACACCGGGCCGGATGCGCGCTGGTTGTTGCATTACAATTTCGAGCCGCTCGATGCTGCTGATGACAAGAGCGTCACCGACAATTCTGCCGGTGCGCTCACGGGCACGCTGGAGGAATATGGTAACGGTTTGAGCGTGTATGATACGAATGTGCCTGCATCCCTCGCGCCGTTCAGCACCCACTCATTGTCGTTGACGGAGTCGGGGTCCGGCAATGGGGCACGGTTGGAGACATTACTTTCCAGCAATACCTACAGCTTGCAAAATTCTGATTGGACGATGGTCGCCTGGTTCCGTCGCACCACTGCGACCAACGATGATTATATTTTTCACATCGGTACTGGTGACGGTTATAGCGGAGATGGTGACGAACTCGATTTGGATTTGGTCACTGGTGGTCAACTTCAACTGCGGCACTACGATACCGCCAACGCCCAGGACGTGAGCATTGCCAGCGGGATCATTCCCACAGGAGAATGGCATCATACCGCCGTGGTGTTTGATCGCACGAACAACAACGCCGGCCTGCTCATGCTTTACCTCGACGGCGTGCAGGTGGGAACCTCGACGCCCGTCAATTGGTCGCTGAATCAAGGTGCTGAGCTGGTTTTTGGCGGCGTCAAAAAAGGCAATGAGGCGCGTTGGCTCAATGGTAATCTGGACGACATCGCCCTTTATCGAGCGTTGCTGACGCCCGTGGAGATCACCACTCTCGCCGGGGGCCGCACTGTCGCGCAATTGGGCGGATTGAGCCGCAGCAACACCGTAAGCGTGACGTTGCAGTTCACGAATCAACCGCCGGTGCTGGCCGGTATTTCCAATGCTCAACTCATCGCGGGCGTTCCGCTCGCCATTTCCCCAAACGCCAGCGACCCAGATGTGCCGGCGCAGACTTTGATTTACAGCTTGCTGAGTGCTCCGCCGGGCACGGCCATCAACCCAACCAACGGTTTGATAACCTGGCGACCCACCATCGCGCAATCGGGAACGAGCAATCTTTTTAAGGTGATGGTGACCGAAGCCGGTTGGTTCACGAATGTTATGCCGTTGGCGGATGCCTACGTGCGCGACGGGAGCTACGCGAATTCAAATTATGGCGCTGACACAATTCTGACGGTGAAGCAAAGCACCACCGATTTCACGCGGGAAAGCTTTCTGCGCTTTGTGCTGCCGTGGTTTCCGGGCACACTCGCCGATGCGCAACTTTTGTTGCAGCCCGTTTATGTCAGTTTGCCCGGCACCCAGGCGGTTGCGTTGGTGACGAATGATGTCTGGGATGAAGCCACTTTGACCTGGAATACCAAGCCGGTTTCCGGTTTGCCCCTGGCGACCTGGCTGCCGCAAACGAACCTGCCGGTGCAAGTCTCCATCACGAGCGCGATTCAACAAGACTTGGCGGCCAATGGATTGCTGTCGTTGCGCATTTATGCCACCAACTCGACGGCCGACGGCCTGGTGAACTATGCGTCCAAGGAAGCAGGCGCGGCCCTGGTTCCACAGTTGTATCTGCTCTATACCAATGCGCCGAGCTTGAGCACAACGCAAAGTTTCTGGGTAACCGTTTCGGCGCCGCAACGACCGGTGTTTTCGGGGATGCAATTTACCAACGGAGTCTTCTCCATGAATGTTGCCGGCGACGGCGGGCCGGATTACACCGTGCTGATTTCCACAAATCTTTTGAATTGGGATGATTTGTTTATGACGAACGGTTCACCCGGTTTGTTCACGTTCGGAGTAACAGATATCGTGTCAACGCCGCAGAAGTTTTATCGGATTCGCCTGGGGCCTTGATCCAGTCTCATCCCACATTTTTGTGGGGTGGACGTATCTCCTGCTTATGCAAGGATGATACCCATTGAACCCGGATCCATCACTGCACTTGACACGTGTCCTGGAGCCGGGGCAGCGAAAAATGAAACAAAAGCATTATCAAACAGGCCGGTTGGCTTTATGGGTCAGAGATTGCTCCGTTTTGCCCCGATGAAATCCTGTCCCAAATAATTCCCAATTACGCCGCTCCAAACTCCATATCCAAATGAAAACAAACATACGAACGCAAGCCGTGCTTCTGGGTGCAACCATCCTCGGGATGATTCTATTTGCTGGCACGACCGCGTCTGCCGCCGTCATCGCTCAAACCGTGAATCAGACCGGGGCTGATGCCAATGGTTGGGCTTCGGCAATCTGGGGCACACCTGCAGCCGTGGCCACGGGCGCCAATGACTACGTAACACCCGCCACCTTTGCTGTCCGCACACCCAACAACACCACGCCCGCCGCATTTGCCGGCAATAGTCTGATGATTACCAATAGTATCTATTTTCTGAAACACAACAACGGCGTGGCGAATGCAAATGTGGTGTTGAGCGCCGGAACGATCACTTACCACGGCGGGCCTGGCGGCACCAATGTGCCAATCGGGGGAACGCTGCAAGTGCTGACCGATCCTATAAAACCAACCTCAACTGTAACTTCGGATCAGGGAACTGCCACCAGAGACATCTGGATACAATCGACCATGAGTGGCACTGGTAACATGACCGTGAACATGACCACTGTCACCAATGCCTTGATCCTTTCCGGCACAAACACCGCCTTTAGCGGCAACTGGACGAACACCAGTGGTTTCATTACAATCGGGAGCGGCACCACCAACGCGCTCGGCTCCGGCGCGGTCACATTGACTGGCAACGGCACAACCGCGCTGATTTTCAATTCAACGAACAATTTTGTGATCAATAACCCGATTTCCGGACCGGGTTTCATGGTCAAGTTGAACACCAACACAGTCATCATAAACGGGAACAATACCTTTACCGGCTCGGTGCGAATTACCAATGGTGTGATCCAACTTGGCGCCAGCTCTTCATTTACCAATGCCTCCGCAATTACCTTGGGGGGCGGCACTTTGGACGCAAGTCTGGCTGGTGGATTGACATTGGGCGCCAACCAAAGCATGAATTGCAACGGCAAGGTGATTGGAAATCTGCTTGTTCCAACGACCAATGCCCTCAACTTCAATTTAAGTTCAACCACAAACGACATCTTGAACGTGACTGGCACGCTCACGCTCAACGGCAATCCAAACCTTAATCTTGCTCTGGCTGGATTTAAGCCCAGCGGCGCTTATCGATTGATCAATTATACCGGGACCATTCAAGGTGGCGGTTCGTTTACCTTGGTTCCACCGGTTGGCAGCAACGAAGCTTTCGCGTTGGACACGTCCACACCCGGACAAGTTAATTTGATTGTCACAGGTTCCCTGCTCAACTTGACCTGGGTGGGAGACGGCTCCGCAAACAACTGGGACACGACCACCGCGAATTGGACTGGAGATGCCACTGTTTTTTCCGCGGGAAACAATGTGACATTCACTGATTCCGGATCGTCCGTGCCGAGCATCACCATTGCCAGCTCGTCCCTTTTCCCCAGTTCAATGACGGTCAGCAATACGACCGGGCAATATGTTTTCAACGGCGCCACCAGCGCCACAGGAATTGTGACAACTGGAACCCTCACCAAAATGGGGACCAACGAACTTGATTTTACCAGCTCCGGCAACAATTTCAGCGGGCCGATTATCATTCAGTCCGGCATACTGTCCATTGGTGTGGGCGGAAGTTTCGGCAGTTTGGGAACCGGCCCAATTACGAACAACGGCATATTGCAGGTAAACCTCACCGCTAACGGGGTGGCACTTAATGCGCCAATTAGCGGAACAGGCTCCCTTCAAATTACTGGAGGTGGGGCTGCTGTAGTTGTGGGTGGCAGTAATTCCTATACGGGCCCGACGACCATCGGCGATGGCTGCCAACTTAGTGTTTCAACAAGTTCCGCATTGGGTTCCACCAATGTCGGAACAACGGTTCTGGCCAACGGCAGGCTTGGAGTCACTACATTCGTGGGCACGATGACGGTTGCGGAGCCGCTGCTGATCAACGGCACTGGCATCGCCGGGGCGCCAGGCGCCCTTTATGTCAACACCACCGGCAACAATGTGACATGGGCTGGTCCGGTCACGATTGGAAGCGATTCGCGGATTCGGGCGGTCAATCCGAATGTGTTGATGAATTTTGCCAACACGGTCCTCGGGACCAATGTGGCACTGGAATGCACGGCTGGAAACGCGACCACCACAACCGATACCAACACGGTAATGACTTTCCAAAACACCCTTTCGCTTGGCAGTGCCGGATCCTTGACTGCGGATGGGCTGGGCGTTGTTGTGCTTGCGGGCAGCAGCAATCTTTGCGGCAACACCATTGTCAACGCCGGCACACTGCTGGTTAACGGGCTGTTGGACACAGTCTCTGTGAGTGTCAATAGTACCGCCATTCTCGGCGGACTGGGAACCATTTTGGGTCCCGTGACGGTGCAGAGTGGCGGCAACCTGGCTCCCGGCACTTCCGGCATTGGCACGCTCACCATTAGCAACAGCCTTGCGCTCTCCGGCACGGCGACAATGGAAATCAACCGCACCAATGCGCAAAATGCCGATCTCGTCGTGGCTGCTTCCGTGGCCTATGGTGGCACGCTGACCGTGAATAACATCGGTGATCCACTGCAGGCGGGCGACACGTTTATTCTGTTCAATGGAACGATCAGCAGCACGTTTGCCGTGACGAACCTGCCGGCGTTGTCCTCGACAAATTTGTATTGGGACACCTCGCTGCTCAACAACGGCACCATCAAGGTTGCCGCCAACACGGCATCAGTGCCGACCATTACCTCGCCTTTAGTCAGCGGGACGAATTTTACGCTGCAAGTGACTGCTTCACAGTCTGGGTTCAATTATGTGCTACAGGCGACTCCCACGCTCGCGCCTACTGCTTGGACGGGCGTCCAGACCAACGCCGGAACTGGCGGGACGTTGAGTTTCACGATTCCAATCACCCTCGGCAACCCGCAGCAGTTCTTTCGCATCAGCGTTCAGTAAGCTGTGGCAATTATCGCATAAATGACGACGCCCCGGCTGCTGATGAAGCAGCCGGGGTTCTCTTTTAAGATGAGGAAAACTCCAATCATCTCGGTGGGAAAACCAATTTTTGTTGTCCTGTCCGGCTGGTAAAAGCGTTGTCAAAAAGTCCGCCGCAAGGTTGAAAAGGGAAAGCTTTCCAAGTTATGATTTTGGAATCATGCACGTGAAGTCATTGTTTTTCATTTTATTCAATACTGTCCTGTTTGCCTTGGTTTCGCCAGTGCTGGCGGAAGACGAAAACCCCTATTTCTCGCGGATATGGTTGGCAGAAGACGGCCTGCCCGACAATCGCGTTGTGGGTTTAGCCCAGACTTCGGACGGATATTTGTGGGTCGCCACGCAAGGCGGCCTCGTTCGTTTCGACGGGGTCCGGTTCCAACGAGTCAGCCTCGCCCGTTACCCCGATCTCATCGCGGGCACGATGCGAGCCCTGATATTGGATCGGAGGGGGCGGATCTGGCTGGCGAAGGAGGAAGCCGGGACATTATTTTGCTTTGATGGGGCACAGGTGCGAATGGTGACGGCCGATCAGGGTTTCCCGAATAACGAGACACAACGCTCGCTGGCGGTCGATGGCAAAGGCGATCTCTGGGTCGCTTACAGCACTGGCAAAGTCATCCGTTATAGCCAAGACGGCAAAATAGGTGCCTTCACAGTCAAAGATGGCTTGCCCAAGGGGGATGATATTTGTTGGCTGGCAAGTGGTCGGGATGGAACATTGTGGTTTGCCAAGGGGAGTCAGGTAGGAGTGTTCCGCGCCGGGCGCTTCAATGTTTTGGAAAACTTTGGTTCGTCGCCGTTGCGAATTGCCGCCGCGCGTTCCGGTGGCCTGTGGATTTGTGCAAAACAACAGATCCTGAAATTCGATGAAGGTGTTGAAATAGTAAAGCTGGGGGAAATTATTCCTGACAATGCCAGTGGTCGTTCAAGTTTCGAGCCGTCCGTGTTACTCGAAGACCGCGAGGGTGCGGTATGGGTGGGCACAGTTGCCGCGGGCTTGTTTCGCTGCGACAGCAATGCGGTCGTAAAGGTCAGTGTTTCCAATCCGGCCATTCTCAGTCTGGCCGAGGATCGGGAAGGCAACCTGTGGGTGGGAACGCGCGGCGGTTTGAACCGGGCGCATCGGCGCTTGACCTCCATCATCAAGCCGGCGGACGGTTTGCCGTTTCAAGGGGTGCAGTCAGTTTGTCAGGATGCGACGGGCGCACTTTGGTTGGTGGGCGAAAGCGGGGTGTTGGTTCGCGGCCAGGGAACTAATTGGACCGTTCAATCGCCATCCGGTGGCCTGGTTCAAACGCATGTAACGTGCGCCGCCGCCGACACCAACGGTTCCGTCTGGGTTGGAACATGGGGTGGAGGGTTGTATCAATGGTCCGACGGCCAATTCAAGGATCTAGGCCTTCAAGCGAGTCTGCACCAAAAGTCGCCGCGCTCGTTACTGGTGATGCGCAATGGCGACCTGTGGATCGGAGCTGATTCACCGGATATCTTATTCCGGCTGCGCGGGGAAAAATTACAGACGTTCGCCTTGCCGCCCGGCCATCGGTTTATCCGCGCGATGGCGGAGGATGCGATGGGAAATTTTTGGGCCGGGGCGTCGGACGGCTTGCTGGTGCGCGTGACAGGCGACGCATTAGTGGATGAGACAGCCAAGTCATCTTCGTTTTCTATCCGCTGCTTGCATGGAGAAGCGAACGGTGACTTATGGATTGGCTATGCCGGTGCCGGGGTCGGGCGGCTTCGGAACGGGAGCATCACCCGGTTCAGCACGGATCAGGGACTGCCAAATGATTATGTTGCCCAAATCCTGACGGATAAGCGTGGCAGTGTATGGTTCGCAGGCAATCAGGGAATTTTCCAGGTGCGCGAACGGGATTTCGATGACGTGGCCAATGGCCTGGCCACACGGGTCTGGCCGGTGGTCTATGGACGAAGCGAAGGATTGCCAGGATTGCAGGCCAGCTTTGATTTTTGTCCGGACTCATTGCGTTCCTCGGATGACCGGCTGTATTTCTCCATGCTTTCAGGATTGGCCGAGGTGCGGCTTGATTACGCCCAGCTTAATTATCGGCTGCCCGGCGTGTTCATCGAACGCGTCACTACCGGCGAACGGACGCTGGCCGTTTATCAGGATATGAACCTGGCATCAGCCACCAATGGCACTGCGCCCAACAGGCTTAAAATTTCCAATGACAAAAGCGGACTTCGACTGCCGCCAGGATTGGCGCAGGTGCAGTTTGAATTTACGGCGTTGAGTTTTATCGCTCCGGAAAACGTGCAGTTTCGTTATCAGTTAGAGGGTTTGGACAAGAACTGGGTGGACGCCGGCACGCGCCGCGTGGCCAGCTACACCCATCCGCCTCCGGGCCGCTATCGCTTCAAGGTCATCGCTTGCAACAATGATGGCATCTGGAACAGCATCGGTGACACACTTCCCGTCACTTTTGAGCCTTACTTTTGGGAAACGCTTTGGTTCAAGCTCACGATGACTTTGATCAGCTTCGCCGTCCTGTTCGGAGCCGTGGTGCTGGGGCTACGTCGCCGTCACCGGTTGGTGGTTGAGCGCCTGGAGCATCAGCGTGCCTTGGAACTTGAACGGAACCGCATCGCGCGTGATTTGCACGATGACTTGGGCGTGGGCCTGACCGAAATCGGCCTGCTCGGTGATCTGGCTGGTACGAGCAGTGAGTTGCCGCCGCCCAGCCGGGAACGGCTGCAGGAGATCACCGGACGGGCCCGGACGCTTGCCGCCTCACTGGATGAAATCGTCTGGGCCATCAACCCGGCCAACGACACGTCGCAATCGTTGGTGGATTATTTCTTTCCGTATGCGCAAAAATTGCTGGGCAGCGCGGGGATCCGTTGCCGGTTGGAAGTGATCGAACCGTTGCCCAAGGGCAGTTTGAGGGCGGAAGACCGGCATGAATTTTTTCATGCTTACAAGGAAGCCTTGAATAATATCATTCGCCACTCTGGTGCCACCCAGGCGCAGGTCAACATGTCGGCGGAGGAAGGCAGTCTGCTGATTCACATCGCTGATAATGGCTGCGGCTTGGAGGATACGGCGGGCAAGGGTGGGCACCACGGCCTGGCCGGAATGCGTGAGCGGTTGCTCCGTCTGGGTGGACGTTGCGAAATAACCGGCAGCGCTGGCAATGGAACGACGGTGTTATTTATTATCCCAGTTCAACCAGAAATATGAAGACGATCAAAGTTGCGATTGTTGAGGATGACGTCAGGTTTCGCCAAAGCTTGCGCCGTGTAATCGAGTCCAAACACGGCCTTACTTGTGTGGCCGAATATGGCACGGGCGCGGAAGCGATTGAGCGTATTTCGCGCGATCTTCCGGAGGTGGTGATCATGGATCTCAACCTGCCGGATTTTTCCGGCGCGGAAGTGACCGCGCGCCTCAAGGCCCAACTGCCCGACATCAGCGTAGTAGTGCTCACGGTCTATAACGACGCCGAACATATCTTCAAAGCCTTGCGGGCAGGCGCCGGTGGCTACCTGCTCAAACAGGCGACGGCCAGCGAGATTCTCGCAGCCGTCGCCGAGGCTCATCGTGGTGGAGCGCCCATGACCAGCGAAATCGCGCGGAAAGTCATCGCTGCTTTTCACGAGCCAAAACCCGCACCCGCGCCCGCAGAGATGCTGGCCCCGCGCGAAAGAGAAATTCTCGAATTGGTGGCGAACGGTTACGCCAACAAGGAGATCGCTGATAAGCTGTCGATCACCTTGAGCACGGTGTGCTGGTATCTGAACGAGATATACAAGAAACTGCATGTGCGGAGCCGCGTGCAAGCAGTCAACAAATTACGCCAATCCTCGTCCCGCCAGTCATCTTCCTAGTTGGGCGGCACTGGTTCGACGAGTTACATCCGGCTTCACCCCACTGTTTTGTGGGGTGGAGGTTTTATTTGTGCCGCCTAAAATAATCAGGTATTCCACGACGGTTTCCACGAAATCGCGTGTTACCGATGACGATCTGGCATGAAGTTGAGACTGCGAATAACATGGTTGAGTTGTTTGGTGGCCCTGTCCGCCACGCTATTGCGTGCCGAAAACATACCTGACCTGTTTCTCCATGATGGCGTTTCGTTGAACGGCGAGTGGAAGTGCATCGTTGATCCCTACGAAACCGGCTTCTACGACTACCGCCGGGAACAACGCGACTTGAACAGTAATCCATCACGCGCGGAGACTTTTTTTCTGGATGCCAAACCAACGGGTCCTGGCGAGCGGGTTGAATTTGATTTTGACACGTCACCATCACTCATCGTGCCGGGCGACTGGAACACGCAAAGGCCCGAATTATTGTATTACGAAGGCAGCTTATGGTATCGCCGGAAATTTGACTTCGCCGGATTGACCGCCGGCCAGCGTGTGTTCGTGCGCTTCGGGGCGGTGAACTATCGCGCGGACGTTTATCTTAATGGAAAAAAGCTCGGCACGCACATCGGCGGCTTCACGCCATTCACTTTCGAGGCGACCCAACTGCTCAAGCAGGGCGCGAACTCGCTGGTGGTCAAAGTGGATAATACGCGCGCCAAAGATGGTGTGCCCACGTTGAGCACTGATTGGTGGAATTACGGCGGCATTACGCGGGAGGTAAAACTCGTCACCGTGCCGAAGAAATTTATTGCCGACCACCGGTTCGCGCTGGAATCTGAGAATACGCATGTGATTTCCGGTTGGGTGCAGATCAATGGCGCGGGTGAAGGCGAGTCGGTGCAGCTTTCCATTCCCGAACTTGGCGAAAAGCTATTTGTAAAAACCGATGCTTCAGGTCGCGCGGCTTTTCGGTTTACTCCAGCCAGGTTGCGACTCTGGAGTCCGGAAACACCGAAATTGTATGAGGTGAGCATCGCGCACGGTGGCGACACGGTGGTGGAACCCATCGGCTTTCGCACCGTGCGCACGCAGGGCAAACAGATTCTCTTAAACGGCAAACCGGTTTTCTTGCGCGGCATTTGTATTCATGAAGAGTTTCCACTCAATGGTGGTGGACGCGTGAACACTGCCGACAAGGCGAAGCAGCTTTTGCTCTGGGCCAAGGATTTGAACTGCAACTTCGTCCGGCTCGCGCACTATCCGCATAACGAAGCGATGACGCGCCTTGCCGACGAACTCGGCCTGCTGGTCTGGTCGGAGGTGCCGGTATATTGGACGATTGATTGGACAAACGCAGAGACATATCAGAACGCGCAAAACCAGCTCTCTGACAACATCGAGCGCGACGCCAACCGCGCCAGCATCATCATTTGGTCGCTGGCTAACGAGACGCCGGTGGGCGAAGCGCGCACAAAATTTCTCTCCAAGCTCGCCATGCAGGCGCGTTCACTGGATCAGACGCGGCTGTTGAGTGCGGCGATGGAGAAGCACGCCAAGCCGGGTGCGGAAAACATAAACGTTGTGCAGGATCCACTCGCGGACATTGTGGATGTCGTCGCCTTCAACCAATACGTCGGCTGGTATGATGGCTTGCCGGAAATGTGCGGCAAAGTGTCGTGGGAGGTTTCTTACAACAAACCCGTCTTCATCAGTGAATTCGGCGGTGACGCACGCCAAGGTCTCCACGGCAGCAAAGACCAGCGTTGGACCGAAGAATACCAAGAGGACCTTTATCGCCAGACTATCCCGATGCTCGATAAGATTGATGGTCTTGTCGGCTTTTCGCCATGGTTACTGTTGGACTTCCGCTCCCCGCGCCGCGTGCTGCCGGGCATTCAAGACGGGTTCAATCGCAAGGGACTCATCTCCAGCGAAGGTGCGAGGAAAAAGGCGTTTTTCGTCCTGCAGGAGTATTACCAGAAACGAGCGGAGGCAGGCAAGCTGGCGAACCTAAATCCAAAAAAATGAGCTAAGCTTCTGAGTTTTGCAGGCGCAAAATTACAAAATGATTAAACAGAAAACCGTTCCTAATGCGACAATAATGGGAAACGAACTGTTGACTGACAGTTTTTTGGGATGACCGATTGAAACTACATGAAAACTCTGTTTAAGAAATTTGTATTGGCACTCTCATTAGTTGTGGTTGCCGGGTTTGCGCAAGCCGAATCAGGAATTGTCACAGTTGAGGTCCAGGTAGCTCCCGGCAAAAGCTGGACGAATTATCCGACGCGCACGCTGACAGCCTTGCCCGTGTCCGGGACAAACGAAGTGGATTCGGATTTGGATCAATATGGCGGATGGCTGGCCCGGAAAGTAAAAGCCACGGGATTTTTTTACCCGACCAAGATGGGCGACCGCTGGTGGCTGGTTGACCCACAAGGCTGCTTGTTTCTGCACAAGGGAATCGTCGCAGTGTCACCGATGGGTGGTCCGAACGCGGAGGCTGCGTTCAAGGCGAAATTCGGCAGCGATTCCAACTGGGTGGCCGGCACGTCCGGCCTGTTGCATTCGCTGAGCTTCAACGGTCTCGGCGCCTGGTCCGACACCGAGCGGCTGCGGCAAGCCTCGCAACCGCTGGTTTACACGCGCATCTGGGATTTTATGAGCAGTTACGGTCGCAAACGTGGCGGGACTTATCAGCAGTCAGGTCATATCGGCTACCCGAAGGATTGTATTTTCGTTTTCGATCCGGAGTTTGAGAAATTCTGCGACAGCTACGCACGGCAGTTGATCAAGACCAAGGATGATCCGTGGCTCCTTGGTCATTTCTCAGACAACGAAATGCCCTTCAGACGCGATGCGATAATCAACTATCTGCAATTGCCCGAACAAGATGCGGGATATCAAGCCGCGCTGGCTTGGTTGCATGCCCGCCACGGGCAGCGGGCGACGGTCAAGGACATCACGGATCAGGATCAAAAGGATTTTCTAGCTGTCATCACGGATCGTTACTACCGCATTGTTTCGACCGCGATAAAAAAACATGACCCGAATCATCTCTTCCTGGGTTCGCGCTTTCACGGCGGCGAACTGAACTATCCCGAAGTTTTCAAAGCTGCGGGAGCTTATGTGGATGTCATGGCGGTCAACTATTACCGCACCTGGACACCGTCGCAGGAGAAACTTGTGATGTGGTCACGCGAAGCGGGTCGGCCGATACTGATCACGGAGTGGTATGTCAAAGGAGCGGACTCCGGAATGCCCAATAACAGTGGGGCTGGCTGGATTGTGAAATCACAGCGAGATCGTGGCCTGTTCTACCAGAACTTCACGCTGGCGCTGCTCGAATCAAAAGTCTGCGTGGGCTGGCATTGGTTCAAGTACAGCGACAACGACCCTTCTGAACCGAACACCGACCCGTCCAACCGCGATTCGAACAAGGGCATAGTCACCTTTCGCTACGAGCCCTATTCGGCTTTGATGGACGCGATGAAATCGGTGAACGCGCGGGTCTATTTATTGACGGATTATTTTGATCGAACGGAGGGTCAATGAGAATTGGGCACAATGCCCGGAGAAAGCGCAGAACATTTTTATTTTTTCAAACCTCATTTCTTATTTCCTCACTTTTATTTCCCTCATGCTGCCGCCAGTTTTGGCTGTCTTAACCAAAGTTCACAACAGGCTTTAGATAACAGCAAGCCCCCAAAGGGATGCCAGTAGGTTGGCAGCAAGGGTTTTTCATCGAAATAAACGGCATTGGCAAATGCGTAAGGGAGAGTGCGCCAATTCCATTTAATGCGCTTGCCTTGAATCCAACGAATTTGCATTTCACACAAAAAAGACCCCGGCAGAGCAAGCCCTGCCGGGGGAACCGGATTCAAACTAACTAACAAACTCAGAATTTGTAAACGACATTGGCAATCAGCTCGTAGGCATTCTTGCGAGTGGGAGTGCCGGCGGTCGTGCCGCCGTAAGCGAGAGTTCCGTCCGCTGAGTGGTCCCAACGGAGTTCCAGGCGGCTGATGACATTCTTCCACAAGTCATATTGGAGTGTGCCGGTCAGGGCAAGCACCTTGGACGGATAGCCGATCCCAACATTGCCCTTGGACTGGGTGAACCATTCACCACGGGTGTTCAGACTCATTTTTTCAGTGATTTGGTAGGTGGTGTAGAGACTGACAGCATTGGCATAACCGGAGCCACTGATGGCCTGTTTGCCTGCGCCCTCGTAATCGTATGAAGCGCCCAGCTTCAGCGCCTTTATCGGAGTGCTGATCGTGGTGCCCACATAAAGGCTGAACTGGTCTGCTGGATGAGTAAATCCCGTCGAACCGGGCAAGGCGCTGAACCCGTTCACCACGCCCACGTACAGCGTGGAGCCCGCCGCCCATTTCCAAGAGGTGGGAGCGGTCAATGAGATGTCGCCCATGTAGGCCTTGTAGGATTCCGCCCGGGTGGGAAAGGCACGGCCATTGATGGTGGACGAGGTTACGTTCGCCACGCCGGCGGCCACGCCGATGAGTTCGGTGATATTATAGGAGCCGAGGACGCCGGTGAAAGTGGCCGGCTCAATAGTGTAACCATACGAGCGGGTGAAGTTGGCATTGACGCTGTTTTCAAAAACTTCGTAACCCAGAATGGTGTCCCAGACGCCGATCTTGAAATCCAGACCGTTGGCTATCGGGACCTTGAGGTCCACGTAGGCCTGCTTGACGGCGAAGTCCGCGAAGGTGCCGGTGGATTGCGTGCCATAGGTGTTGGCATCGGGGCCGAATAGCAGGTCAACCTTGTAGCCGGCGCCCCAGCCGTCTGAAGGTTGGGGATCCTTCTCCAACATGAGTTTGACCACGTTGAGGTTGAATCCGTCGGCTTTGTTGGCGCCGCCGAAGAGATAGGCGGGATTGTTGGCGTTGCCGGTGCCGGGGTTCCATTGGGCCGAGGTATCCACGAAACCACTCAGGGTGGTGGAGGAGAGGGCGGTCATGACCGAGCTGGGAGTTTCTTCCGCCTGTGCCATGGCGGCAAGGCTGACCGCGCCCACCGCGACCAAGCCCAAGGTTCGTTTGCTAAACTTGCTGGTTTTCATTTTTTATTGTTCGAGTTGGTTAGGTATTAATGCGTTTTAATTTAGGAGCCGGTTATTTGCGCACGTTCAAATAAACGGTTCGATGCGTGGCGGTCGCGCCGGTTGAATCCGGATGCCCGCCGCCTGGCTTGCCTGGCTTTGAAAGTGTCTGGTGCATGCATGACGAATCAAAAGCTGAAGCCAAAAACCCAGCAGCAGCCCACAACGATGGCCACCGCGGAGCAGGCAAACATCATGCCGCGATAAACTTTTGCCGCGCCGGCAAAACGGACGGTCAAAGAGCCGATGACGGAGGCAAAAGCCATCATGGCCAACACCGTGCCCGCGCCATAAGCGACCAGATAGGTGATGGCGAGCGCGTTGGAAGGCATGGCCAGCGAGGGAATGATCGCCAAAAAATGTGAACTGCCGGCCAGCCCGTGCAGCGTGCCGATGCCGAAGGCGGCGTGCGTGTGAACATGTAGCTCCACTTTTTTACGGGCTTGACCATGCAGGTGAATATGTTCATGGGCCTCGCCGCGATGCTCATGCGCATGGGTATGGATTTGCAGCCCTTTGCGGAGTGCCCACAAGCCGATGCCGATCAGCAACGCTCCCACCAGCCGGTCGCTCCACCTGGAGATGATGTCCACAGGAAGGATGCCGCGCAAAAGCAAAGACAGAATGCCAACCACCACGACCCCGGAAGCATGTCCGGCACCCCAGCGCAATCCAGTCAGCCAGGCGCGCTGGCGCTGCTTCATCACCAACGGGGCGATGGCCGCGAGATGGTCGGGACCGGATAAAACATGGATCAGGCCCGCAATCAGTCCGCCGATGATGATTAACATAACGGTTTTGCTGGAAGGACAGCCTCCCGGCGGAGCAATTTACGTTTATGATTTGAATGTGAACAACCAAAGTCCATAGCTGGAGAACGGAATCAGGAATAAAATTTTACGTAACCGCCATCACCGCCCCAACGGAGCGCGCAACGGCAAGGGAAGGAAGAAATTAGTGGAGTGCCGGCGGACCGCAGCAAATCACGATGAGCGTCTGCCATTTGAAGAGACAACGGTCGTCAAACCGTTGTGTCGCTAAACAAGAAAGGCAAGTCGTCATGCTGGCGCAACTTTCAGCATAGGGTGTGCCAAGAAAACCATCTGCCGGGCAAAGGAGCGGGTAATTTATTCCGGGCATTGCAATTCAGGGATTGTGAAGGGGTTTTGATGAAAAGAAGCCGCGCGGTTGGCGAAAAATATTTTGTACGAGCAACCAAGCAGCGCGTCGAGGCTGGTTGATATTAACCAAACTGTTCACAAAAAGTCAGCCACTCTACCGATGTCGCCAAGCTTAATTGGGGACTTACTGGTCCCCTTTGCTTTCGGTTCGTTTCAGCCGCTCCACAATGATCCAGCTTAAGTCCGCCACGAAGATCAGGATCACCAGGCTATCCATGGCCGTGACCCATGGGCAGGTGGGGAGGAATTGTTCGCCGCCCCACAGCACAAACGCGAAGCCCAGCAGAACCGCCTTGAGCCTTTCCTGCCAGCGTTGGCGGGAAAGCAACTGCAAACCAATATAAGAGGAGCCAATCAACATGAGGGACAACGCGCTGGCTTGTTGATGAATGGGGGTGAGGCGCAGATGGTTCAACGTGTCGGAAAGCAAGAGCGTCGTGAGGGCACCTAGGGCGGAGATAAATAAAAGGGCACTGAGCCAGCGGACTGTGGTTGTCATGTTCGATTTAGGGTCATCGAATTAAGTTGGGTTCCGGCGTGAAATTCCGCGAAACGTTGCCGCTGCCGTTGCGCCATCCAGGTGTTGATCTGCCCCAAGTCCGCAACCGGCTCATTCGTGAACGGCTGCGTGTGCAGGTAGCCGTCCGGCCCGAACTCCGGCGTCATCGTGCTCACGGACATTCCGCGCGCAAGCTGGCTGCGCCAGATCTGGGTCCACCAACGCTCATGCGCGGCAAGTGCGGTGTAATGTTCCGGCGCGGCGGGGTGGGGCACTTGCGGGCCTTGATCATAGCCAACCCGCGCATGCACATGATGTGCCCGTTCGGCGCACAGCGTCAGAATGTCCGGCTCAGTGTCAATCAACCGTTCGCACACGACGCACCAATGAGAAAAATCACACGTCAGCTTGAGCCCCGGAAGCTGCCGTAAAATATCGCGCGTCGTCCAAGGATTGAAAAATGACCGGCTGCGGTGTGTCTCAAAACTCACCATGACGCCCAACGCGCCACCCAGCGTCATGGCCGCGCCAAAGAAATCCACGCTTTGTCCAACGCTCCAAGCATCGCACCCAGCGATGATGGTCAAAAACAACGGTCGGCACTCAATGGCCGATTCTCCCAGCTGGCGCACGGAGTCCAGATGCGCGGCGGGCGATGCCTGCCGGTCGGGCACATAACTGCCCGCCGTGCAAATCTCCGCGATAAATTCCAATCCTGTATCATTCAGTTTGGCCCGAAATGACTCGCGCTCGGTCGCGACCGCAGGCGGCGGCCCTTCAATGCCGTTGAAGCCGTGTTCACGACATGCCAGGATGGCATCATCCAAACTTCCCGCATGACCCCAGAGCGTTTTGAAAAGGTGAAGTTCCATGGTCAAGTTATAGCGGGGTTGGTTGAATCACTGGTGGCCACGCGGAACCCGACGTTGTCGGCGCGTTCATCCGCCGGACGCCAGTCCCGCCACGCACTGCGGAGCAGGCGCGGCAGGTAATCCCATGCTCCGCCGCGCACCACATGCCGCGCGTCGCCGGTCTCCATCCACGCCCGGCCACCTTCCGGTGCGCCAAGGTAATTCGGATGCCAAGTGTCCGCAACCCACTCGCAAACGTTGCCGTGCAGATCATGAAGGCCGAACGCATTGGGTGGATAACTTCCAACCGGCACGCGACGACCGGGTCCGATGCGCGCCCCGTTTTCGTCAAAGAGAAAATTAGCCGCCGCCGATGTGATGTCGTCGCCACACGCAAACAACCCGCGCGAACCGGAGCGGCAGGCAAATTCCCATTCTGCTTCGCTCGGCAGGCGATAGATGCGTTTCGTTTTTTCAGTCAGCCAATGGCAATAAGCCAACGCATCGTGCCAGCTTACGCATGCCACGGGCAACCCATCAGCGTCATCCGGCGCATGGCCGGGACGAAATTGGCGAAATTCGCCCACCGTCACGGGAAAGCGCCCGAGCGAAAGTCCCGCCGCAAAGTACACCAGATGCGCGGGACGCTCGGTGTCATTGGCAAATTTATCACCGTCGTTTTCGCCCATTCGGAATTCGCCCGCGGACAGTTCGACCATGAGCGGCGTCCCCTCAAAGTCGCGCCACACGTGGCCAACGGATTGACGCTCGGGCGTGAGAGTCTCACAAGTCATCTACCCACCTCCCACCTTGAACATTGGCTGGCGGGGCCAGTTCATATTCCGTCCAGCCGGCGGTCAACCCGCCATCAATGGCGATGTTCTGCCCGGTGATGTATGCAGCCTCATCCGACGCCAAGAAATGAGCGAGCGCGGCGACTTCTTCTGGCTGGCCAAGCCGACCCAAAGGTGTACGGCGTTGAATGAACGGAATCTCAGGATTGTCCGCGATGCCGGTGACGGCTGGGGTCAAAATTGTGCCGGGGCTGATTGCATTTACGGTAATGCGGCGCGGAGCCAGTTCAATCGCCCCAAGTTTGGTGAGGTGAATGACCGCTGCTTTCGAGGTCGAGTAAGCCGCGCCGCCCGGGGTGGCCGTCAGTCCTACAAAAGAGGCGATGTTGATGACGCGCCCGGCGTCCACCAGCGCGCGCTGGGCGTGTTTGATGCCAAAGGCGACACTGTTGACGTTGACATCGAGCGTCCGCCGGAGCAATTCGTCCGTAAGACCGGCAAAGCCGACACCTAAGGGCTGGATGCCGGCGTTATTCACCAAAATATCCACGCGGCCGAAACGTTCCAGGGCCATATCGAACATCATAGCCACGTTGGCTTCCTCCGAGACATCCACCTTGAAAAATTCGGCATTGGCCGCGCGCGCGATTTCCGCGCCCTCCGCCCGTCGATCAGCAATCATCACCACGGCTCCGGCTGCTATGAAGCGTTGCGTGATGGCCAGGCCGATGCCAGCCGCGCCGCCGGTGACGATGGCTGCCTTTTTCGCAAGCGGAAACATGGTTGCATTAAAGTTCAGGCGCGTTGGCTGGGAGCCGCCGCATAATCATCGGTGGGCCACATGCTGCGGATGCGCGCGGCGAGGTAGCGATGAAACAACCAGACGGGCATTTCGAGATGGCTCAAACGGCCCGGCTGCCAACCGCTCGCGTAAAGCCCGCGTTGCACAGCGGTGCAAACCTCCATGTCTTCAAGGTGAAACTGGGTGAGTTGCTCCGTGGTCAAGGCGTGCAGTTGTTCGAAGTTGGGCAATTCCAGCGCCTCGGGCGCCAGCAGCGTCGTGGTCAGCAACTTGAGCCGGTCGGGGCCGAGCGGTTGCAGGCGATACCAGATGACGCGGTCCGGCGCGGTCGCGAGCAGAAAGGTCGGGTGAATGAGAAACAGGCCCCACTCGGATTTTTGCCGGTCGCTCAATCCCAACACCGGCGGCAATGCCGCGGAGAAATCGCCTTTTTCCTCAAAGGCGCGGTAGGCGTCGCGCACGGTATCTTTGTACGGCAAATGCGCGCGAACGTAATGGCGGCGCTCCTGCTCGGTCCAGGTGTCGCGCGCGGGCATCATTGGCTGGAGTGTTTTATGATGAATGCCGAGGTGGTGGTAGCTCTCCATGAAATTTTCCGCGAGTACCTTCCAGTTGAACGGGCAATCCCACTCGCGCGCGATGACCAGCTTCATCTTGTCCAACTGGAATGCGGCCAGATCCGCCGCCATGTCCGTGAGGCCCTCGGCCAGCGGCGGGGCGCTGCCGTCGAGATTCACAAAGATGAAGCCCAGCCACATTTCGCAGCGGAATGTTTTCAGGGAAAAATTGTCCCGGCAAAAGTCCTCGGCCTGGTGCATTTCCGGACACGCTTTGAGGTGGCCATCGAGTTCAAAAGTCCAAGCATGATACGGGCAGAGAAAAAGCCGCGTGTGACCGCAATCCGGCCGGCCGTTGCGGGCTTCCGCAAGGGTATGGCCGTCATAGCCGAAACCCTCCGGCATGATGTCCATGGAACGATGCGGGCAAACGCGCGACAGTACGCGGATGGCGGCATCCTTGCCATGGACGACGATCAACGGTTCGCCGAGCAAATCGAGGTTCAAGAAATCGCCGGGCGAGGGAACTTGGGAAATGTGCGCGACACATTGCCAGCCGGCGCGCAGCACATGGGTCACTTCCCAGGCAAAAAACTCTTCGCTGGTGTAGGCCTGTGCGGGGAGGGTGGTGGCGCGGTTGAGCGGGCGGGTGGCGGCTTCGCAGATGCCGCGTTGAATGTCCGCGAGCGGCAGTGGCGGCTGCGCGGTGCGGGTGCTGAGCTGGCGCGCAAAGGCGAGCGGCTCGAAGGTGGATTTCCATTGGGCGGGGGTAGAACTCATGGCTTGAGGCAATCGGCGGTTTCCTGCGCATCGAAATCCAATTCCCGGCGGGCCTGGGGATGGGCGCGAAAATAATCCGCGATCTCGCGTCCGCGCGCAAACCAGACGCCACCCTTCTCGCGCATCGCGCCGACCAGATCTTCGAGCAATCGCACGCGGGACGGGCGGCCGCTGAGCCACGGATGCAAGGTCAGCACGAAGCAACAGCTGAAATCGTGCATCGCCTCAAACTCGCGCCACCAAAGGTCGAACACCTTGGCGCAGTTTTCTGGCACAAAGCCCCACGCGGGATCGGCATTGAAGGCAAACTGTTCCCAGTCTTCGAGCAGCCACTGGCCGGGAATTTCAATCAGACCGTTGTCGTGCCGGTACGGCACGTCATCGCCCATCTCGCTGGCGCAATAAGTAATTTCATGGCGCGCGAGCAACGCCGGCGTCCATGGGTTGATTTCAAACCAGGGTGCGCGAAAGCCAACAGGCCGCGTGCCGGTCAGTCGCGTTAAAATATCAATGCTTTTCAGCAAAACGGCTTCCTCCCCGGCCTCATTCAGATATGCGAGTTTTTCGTGCAGATAACCGTGCAGGCCAATTTCATGGCCGCCGGCGACGATGGCTTCCAGCATGCGCGGGTGATTTTCTGCGATGTAACCGGGAACGAAAAATGTGGCGGGCACTTCCAGGTGGGCGAGCAATCCAAGCAAGCGCGGCACGCCGATGCGCGGGCCGTATTCGCATTGCGACATCAGCGTGCGCCGTCGCGCCAGCGTGGGGTCTTCCGACAGCGCGGTGGTTTCGCCGTCCACGTCAAAGCAGAGCATGGCCGCGCAACGATGACCCTCCGGCCAGACGAAGCGCGGTGGCGGCAGGAAGCGGTTGGCGGAGGGTGTGGTATTATTCGACTTCATCGCCGGCATCTGTCAGTTTGATCATGGGCAGTTTCTCCGGCACTTCCGCGGGCGGATGGATATGCTCTTCCAGCCGTTTCTTGAGCGCGAGAAATTCCGGGGAGAGGAACTGGTCGGAGTGGCGCGGGCGGGGGACAGGGTTTTCGATTAATTCCGCGACGCGGCCGGGATTTGCGCTCATGACGAGGATGCGGTCGGCGAGATACGCCGCCTCATCAAGATCATGCGTGATAAACAGGATGGTGACATTCACCTTTTTCCAGATTTGCAGGAGGTACGCCTGCATCTGGCAGCGAGTCTGGGCGTCAAGCGCGGCGAACGGTTCATCCATGATGAGGATGCGCGGGCCGTTCGCGAGCGCGCGGGCGATGGCGACGCGCTGTTTCATGCCGCCGGAAAGTTCGTGTGGATAGAGATTCTCGAATTTGCTGAGACCGACCATGTCGAGCCACTGGCGCGCCTCCTGCTCGGCGGTAACCGGGGCTTTCCCTTGCATTTGCAGGCCGAACATCACGTTGCGCTTTACGGTCAGCCACGGAAACAGCGTGTAGCCTTGAAACACCATGCCGCGCTCCGGGCAGGGGCCGGCAAAGGCCTCGCCGTTGAGCAGGATTTCGCCGCCGGTGGCTTCGTCCAGTCCGGCCACGATGCGCGCGAGCGTGGATTTGCCGCAGCCCGAGGGTCCCACCACGCAGATAAATTCACGCCGATGAATATCCAGGGAAACATGGTCAAAGGCAACGTGCTGGCTGCCATTGGAACCGAAAGCCTTTTGCAAATTCCGAACACTCAGAACCACGGGGCGTTCGCGGATGCGCTGGAAACGTTGGGCAACCGCGAGCGATTGCTCACGGTAATCGGGCAGTTTTAGTTCACTGAGCGACATGGGGTGTGACGTCCGGTTTATCGGCGGCGGGTTTGACTGTTTGCGGGACCACCGCCGGGGCCACGGCCTTGGGCCAAAGGCCGGTGAGCCATGCTAATGGGCTGAAGCTGGAACGCGACTTGCGTTTCCACGGAAAGAGCACGGTGCCAAGCCAGGCAAGGAAGAGGTCGGTGGAAAAGCCGATGATGCCAATCATGGCAATGGCGGCGTACACGTTGTCAAAATTCCGGTAGCGCGCCTGCTGGTTGATGAAATAGGTGATGCCCGACATGGTGCCGACGACTTCCGCGACGATGAGGTAAGTCCAGGCCCAGCCGAGCAGGATGCGCATATCGGTATAAACATCAGTGATGGAGGCCGGGATGATGACGCGGCGGACGAGCTTCCAACCGGATGCACCGAGTGTTTGCGAGGCTTCGAGCAGGGCGGGGTCCACTTTGCGGACTGTGTTGGCAATCACCAGCACCTGTTGAAAAAAAGTACCGATGAAAATGATGGCGATCTTGGGTGGATCATCAATGCCCAGCACGGCGACGCAGAGCGCGCCGAATGCGGGGGCGGGCAGGTAACGGAAGAATTCGATGAACGGCTCCTGCAACTTTGCAAAGAAGCGATAGGTGCCGCATAAAATGCCGAGCGGCAGGCCCAGGATGGACGAAACGAGGAAGGCGAGGAAGATCGTGCGGATGCTGTGGCCAAGGCTTTGGTGCAGCCACGGCTCGTTTGGGAGTCGCGGCGGTGTTTTGAACGCGGTATAAAATGCCCGCGCCACCTTATGCGGCGCGGGCAAATAGACGGGGTTGACGCGGTAGCCTTGAGGCAGTTCCAAGCCCGCGGCACGGGCCTTTTCCAGTTCCCGGGCAAAGTCCGCGCGCGGGACATCCATGTCGTCGGTAAAATAATCAACGCCGCCCGGGACGGTCACATGGATCAACGGATGCCAAAGCCAAGGCACATAGCTCACCGCGCTCCAGATAATGAGCGGCAGGAGAAACGAGAAGAGGGTAAGTTGGAACCGCCGCCGGGACGACAGTTCCAACTTCAAACCCAGCCAATCATAGCTTTTCATTGCAGCCTGGGAATCTGGAGGCGCGCTAACGCGTTCGTTATTTCAATCCCTTGACGACGCCGGGCACAAGGTAGTTCGCCGGCTTCTGCGAGATTTTATAGACGTGGTTATCGAGATTGAAGTTATTGCCAATTTCCATCGAACCGTAAATGGAGTCGAGGCCGGGGCCTTTATTGAATGCGGTTTTTGCCTCCGCCAGCGTCAGGAAATGCGTGCCCGGAATATTCTTCGCGTAATCCACCGGGTCCGCACCGACTTTTGCGGACATAATTTTTACCGCGTCATCCGCGGTGGCGGGGTCCTTCAGATAATCCACGCACTTGTAATAGATCTGCGTGATTTTGGTCCAATCTTCCTTGTGCTTCGCGAAGCTGGTGGGGTTGACCGCCATCACGTCGTAGATAAGGCCCTTCGATTCGGCGCTGGTGAAAAGTTTCTTTGAGCCGGCCACTTGTTTGAGCGCCTGTCCGGAGATGGGATACCATGCGCCGATGGCGGCGACCTTGCCCGAGGCGAGTGTCTCGGGTGTTTTGTCAGTGGCGGTGTTCACCAAGTTCACGTCCTCCTGCTTCATGCCGTTCACTTCAAGTGCCTTCAAGAGCAGCAAATGTTCCACCAGCGTTTCCTCGATGCCGACATTTTTTCCCTTCAAGTCCTTGATCGAATTTATGCCGGGCGCGCCCACGATCATGTCGCTGCCTTCACTGTAATCGAGCAGGGCGACGATCTTGCTCTTGCCGCCGGTGGAACCGGTGACCATCGCATCCGTCGCGACGACGAGCACGGCGTCCACCTTGTTGGCGGAAAAAGCGTCAATGGAGGGCAGGTATTCGAACCAGGCGAGTTCGACATCCAGGCCGGCATCCTTGAACCAGCCTTTCTGCTTGGCGACTTCGAGGACTGTGTAGCCGGGCCAGTCGCTGTAACCGATTTTAATGGTTTCGGCCATGACCCCGGCCATTCCGGCCAGGCCAACAATTGCAATTGCGATCAGTGTTTTCAGTTTCATTTTTTTCTTGGGGGTGGGTTGTTCGTTAGACTCCTAAAATCATTTCAAAACAGCCGGGCATAGCGGTCAATCTCCCATTGGCTGATGCTCTGGTGATAATCCTGCCATTCGGCGCGTTTGTAGGTGATGAATTCATTCCGCAAATCCGTACCGAGAATTTTTTCGACAAAGGGGTCGGCGGCAAAGGCATCGACCGCTTCGCCGAGGGTGCGCGGGAGTTCCTGCACCCCGGCCAGATCCAGTTCGGCGGGCGAAAGTTCGTAAAGATTTTCATGGTGTGGATCGCCGGGATTCAATTTCTCGCGCACGCCTTCCAGCCCGGCGGCGAGCACCAACGCGGCGGCGAGGTAGGGATTGCAGGAGGAATCGGCGTTGCGGCTTTCACAACGGCCGCCACCCATTGGAATCCGCACAGAGTTGGTGCGGTTATTGGTGCCGAAGGAATTGAAGACGGGCGCCCAGGAGTAGTAGCTCATCGCGCCGCGACGGATGAGCCGCTTGTAGCTATTCACCGTCGGCGCCAGCACCGCGCAGAGCGCCCGGCCATGCCGCAGGACGCCCGCGATAAATGAATAACCGAGCGGGGTCAGGCCCAGCCCGCGCGGGTCGCGCCCCGGCTCCGTGGCAAAGAGATTACGCCCGGTCTTTTTGTCCGCCAGCGACATGTTAAAGTGCGCGCCGTTGCCGGTTTTGTCGGCGAACGGCTTGGGCATGAACGTGGCCAGCAGTCCGTGTTTCGCGGCGATGCTCTTGGCCATGTAGCGGAAAAAGATGTAGCGGTCGGCCATGGTGAGCGCGTCGGCGTAATTGAAATCGAACTCAAACTGTGAATTGCCATCTTCATGGTCGAAGGAATACACGTCCCAGCCGAGCCCGTTCATGGTGGAAGCCATTTCATCCAGCCAGGGGAAGACGTCGAGAAAGCGCTTCACGTCGTAACAACTCTTCTCGAGATTGTCATCGCTGTTTGGCACGAGGAGGCGTCCGCGCTCGTCCTGCTTGAGTACGTAAATTTCGCATTCGATGCCGAGGTTGAAGGTAAACCCCAGCCGCGCCGCCTCGGCGAGCTGGTTTTGCAGCAGCACGCGCGTGTTCAGCGGGTAGGGACGTCCATGAAAATAATTATCCGCTGGCAGCCATGCCACTTCCTTTTGCCAAGGAAGCTGAATGATGTTCCGGAGGTCCGGCACGGAGGAAATTTCATCGTCATTGGGAGCTTGGCCTAGGCCGTCGAGGGCATAACCGGTGTAGAGCTCGGAGCCGTGGGCGAAGTGCTCAAAATGTTCGATGGGAACGAACTTGCCCTTGGGCACGCCGTGAATGTCCACGTAAGCGCCCAGACAATATTTTACACCTTTTTTTATCAGTTGTCGCTTGATGGCCTTGACACCCGCGGACCCGTTGGGTTGAGGGGGCGGAGCCAATTTTGCGGCGGTAGCGCCGGCGAGCCGAGGATGGCCATTGTGTCCATTCGCGGACCGTGCTGGTGATTTGAGCTGCCGGGTGGATTTCATGTGAGAGTGGAAAAATAGCTTTGGTTCAATGGCGGCTGTTCCGTCAGCGCGCGGCGAACGAGCGCCGTGAGATCTTCAGTCATGAAGCGGAATAATTTTTCGCCCTGTTTGCGGCTGGCGCGGCTCGGGAAACCGGTCACGCCGTTTTTGCTGCTGCGATTGACCGGATGCGAAAAGACCAGATCGCCGGTCCGGTCCTCATCATCCGCGGTGGCAATGCGATCGGCTCGGACTAATCCCGGCGCGCAGGCCAGCATCAGGGACGTTTCGGCGGCATTGGCGTGCCAGTCTTGCGCGTCGGCAAAAAACTCGGCGCGCACCCGCGGGCTGAGTTCGGCGATGTTGCAAACGCGGACCAGCGCGTCGTCGAAGCGGCTGCGGAGGGTTTCCAGGGCGCAACGCAATGGCGCGGCATTGCCCACATGACCATTGACCAGCAGCAAGCGCCTGAATCCGGCATGGTGGAGCCAATCGTAGATTTCCGTCACGGTGGCCATGAGTGTTTGCGGTTGCAACGCGAGGGTGCCCGGCCAGCGCCGCGAATGGCCGAGCGAACAGCCGTAGGGCAGGGACGGCAGCACCGGCACGCCGGTGGCGCAGGAGACCGCCTCGCATAACTTCGCGGCGTTGCAGGTGTCCATGCCCACGCCCAGGTGTGGGCCGTGCTGTTCCGTCGCGCCGACCGGCAGGAGACACAACTCGACACCGGAGCGGCGCAGGGAAGCGATTTCTTCCCAGGTCAAGGTTTGCCAAAGCAGCGGTCTCTGTTCGAGCGCGTGCATTCCGTTATTTTTTGGACCGCTTGCCGGGCTTGCGTTTCGGCCAATAAGGCGGCGGCGGGAGTTTGGTTGGGGGTTTATGACCGAGCTTGCCTTCGTTCACCAGCGTGGCGACCACGTCCATGATGGCGCGGGTGGCGACGAGCGCGGTCATGTCACTCGGATCGTAAGAGGGAGCAACCTCCACGACCTCCATGCCGCAGAGTCCTTCGCGGGCGACAAGCTTCAACAACTTGAGCACTTCGCGCGGCAAAAATCCGCCCGGTTCCGGCCAGCCGGTGCCGGGCACAAACCCGGAATCAAGCGAATCGACGTCGAAGCTGAGATAAACCGCCTTGGCACCCTTCCAAGCCACGTCGAGCGCGATTTCCGCGGCCTTTTCCACGCCGATGTTTTCGATATCGTCAATGGTCAGCACCGTCGTGCCGCGGGAACGGCCGACCTTTACGCCCGGCCGGGGCGCCTGCCAGCCGCCAATGCCGAGTTGCACCAGGTTGACGGCCGGGGCGTTGGGGATGTTCGTGGCGTGGAACCACGGAGTGGTGTGCATCCGCTCGTCCATGTCGGTTTCCTGCGTGTCCACGTGGCGGTCAATGTGAATGATGCCGACGGGGCCATCGATATAAGGGGCAATGCCGCGAACGTTGGGATAACCAATGGAGTGATCGCCGCCGAGCATGATGGGAAAGACGCCACTGGAACGGACATGCGCGACGGCCTTGGAGATTTGGTCGAAGCCTTTTTCGATGTTGGCAATAGCGAAGACATCGCCGACGTCGCAGATCTTGAGTGATTCGCGCAGGTCAACGCCCATTTCATAATTGTAGGTGCCATAGAGCGCCGAAATGCGCCGGATGCCCTGCGGCCCGAAACGCGTGCCACTCCGGTAGGTCGTGCCGATGTCAAAAGGCACACCGATGACGGCGGCTTCGTATTGCGAGACTTTATGGACGTCCTCGAGATAATGGGACTTGATGAAGGTATTGATGCCGGCAAAGTGGGGAAGTTCGCCGCGCGCGAAACAGGAGATCGAGCGGTCTTTTATAGACGGGGCGGCTTCGAGGCCATGGGCAATGCAACGGTCCACTTCGTTCTGCCAGCCTTTGGAGCCGAGTTCCTCCTCGCGATATTTGGCCCAGGCACCCTGGCGAATCGCGGGGTCGAACACCTCGGGATGAGGATGTCCAGCGGGGGCCTTGCCAGATTTGTCGTGCTCGGGATGCTCCACCGGCTTCCACGGGTAGCCCATCGGATGATCGGGATGCGGGTGGTGAGACGAAGGCAGGTCGGGAAACGGCTGACCATGTTCGGCGTGATGATGCCGGCCGGGTTGGAATTGATGACCGGCGGCCTCATGATGATCCTTGCCCTCGGTGTGTGCGAGATCATGTTGGGCCGCAGAACTGGCGGAGCGGACGCGGCGGACGAGTTTACGTTTTTTTGAATGCGAATGACCAAAGCCCATAACAAAATAAGTACGGAATGCGGACAGATTAATTTTTTACCGAGATGACCACTCGTGCCACAAGGCGCAGAGAGGCGATGGAGATGAGAAATCAATTCCGATCCGGAGGGCCGCAGCAAATTACGATGAGGGTCTGCCACTCGAAGAGACAACGATCGTCCAACCGGTGGGAGGCAGTCTTAGATTGGCACGTCGTCATTCAAAACTAGTTGAGCATAGGACATGCCAAACGCGATGGAAGAGGTCGCGCGCCATAATGAAAGATTCGAGCGGCGTAATTTACCCATGTTTTCAGACCTCAAAACGGCGCTTTTGGAACACGAAGGATGTCATAAAAAAAATCCAAGAAAATCTTGCGGCAGGCAAAACACGGTTCGCGACTGAGCAAAATTGTTCAACCTGTTCACAAAATACCAGTAGATTTGACGGTTTGAGATTTTATCGGAAGCTCGTGGTGAATGTTTCAATGCCGGTTGCCAATCTTTTTGGATCACAACTTAACAGAGTAAAATTGGCTCACTGACAGTTTCACCGACACTTGGGTTTTCAAGTTATTTGTCTCGCAGCAGTCATTGCAAGAGAAGCGGAAATTGGAAGTGCCTTAAGGTTTAACTTAAACTTTTCTCAGGCCATGGTTCGATGCCGACCCTCGCCGCCAAGTTTTGTTGCTTGCGCAGCAAGGAGTTAAGTTGGTCGGAAGGGCTACTGTCAGTAAACTGGCGAGTGAAACCACTATTCGCCAGAACTTGCCAGTATTCGCTGAAGCTCGCCAAAACTCGCGTTCTTAAACGCGGATGAAACCGGACTGGTTTTTCGATTCAGAGGATCGCCTATGAAATCGAGATTCATCCTGTTTAAGCGAGCGGGTGTCTATTACAGCGAGGACACCAAGACGGGCAAACAGCACGGCCAGCGCACGAACGACGAGGAGGACGAGGCGGAAGCGTTGACCATCCTTCATTCCAAGGACGAAGCCCACCGTCAGCTGGTGCTTAATCTGCAAATCGCACGGACGTATTTGATGACCACGGACCCGGAAGTGGCAAAAAGCTCGGTTTCGACAATGCCCATCCAATCCGCGAGCGTCGTGAACTTCCCATCTCTTCTCACGGTCAGAACTAACGTTTCAGAAGGGAGGCTTGTGACTGTGCAAACACTATGGACATTGTGCTTAAAAAGCGTCCGCCAGCACGGTGTGCTTCACTGCGCGGACGTTAGTGTTTGGATTCGTTGGGCTCGTTTTGGTAAGCTTGAAGAATCCCCACAACCATGGGGCCAAATTTTTTCTTCAACTCCTGGCATCGCGTCGAGTTCTTAAGTTCAACGCCTTTGCGTTCGCTACGAATCAGGCCGGCTTCCCGAAGAATCTTGAAATGTTGCGACAACGTGGACTTGGGAAGTTTCAGGTTGCCATTGGACAAAAAGGCGGAGCAGTTCATGGCGCTGTCAGCCTGAGCCAGTTCTGCGTAGATGCAAACCCGGACAGGGTCTGAGAGGGCATACAGAATGCCCTGCACGGTTATTTCTTTCAGAGACGGATGATAAAGCGGCCGCATAAAAGAATGCTATCACAACTTGACAGGATAGTCCACTAGTTCCATAATACTGAATAATGGAACTTAGTTGTTAACTGAAACAAACGATTCTATCGTAAACACAATGAGTCTTAACATGGAGAAAATTATGCAAAAATTAACAGGAGCGAGTGAGGGCAAGTTGAATGGAAAGGTCGCCATTATCACCGGCGGCAACAGCGGTATGGGCCTCGCCACGGCCAAGCGTTTTG
>JAQGPA010000023.1 GCA_028293325.1 Pedosphaera sp.
TTCGACGGCTCAAAAGCTATCGCCGTGTCTTTTGCCGCTTTGACAAGCTCGACGTCCTTTTCATGGGTTTTATCGTCTTGGCGCTTATCGTCGAAGCTTTACGCTTTAGTGTTAACAGGCCCTAGAGCAATGATTTCAGAACTTGGGGCGGGAGCGGAAAAAAAAGCCACGGCGGGTCATGCCGTCGGCGGCTTTCAGGGAGGAACCAATCCGGTGCGCATCGCATGGCGTACCAAGCCGGGCACGTCATGAATGTCCAACCGATCCATCAACTGTGCGCGATGAGTCTCAACCGTCTTGACGCTTAAATTGAGCAGGAAGGCGATTTCTTTGGTGCTCTTGCCTTCGGCCACCATTTGCAGGATTTCCCGCTGGCGAGGTGTCAATTGCTCGGCTGGTCCCTTTTGGCCGCTGGTCCGTCCGACATAATCTTCAATCACCCGCTTGGAAATGGCGGGGCTCAAATAGGTGTCACCCTTTGCCACTGCCTGAATCGCCAGTTCCAATTCCGCGGTCGCGGCATCCTTCAGCAAATAACCCGCCGCTCCGGCGCGCAGCGTCTGCAAAACATATTCCTCGTTGGCGTGCATGGAAAGTATGATGATCCGCACCTGCGGAAACTCCTTGATGATCCGCGCCGTCGCCTCCAGGCCGTTCAATCCCGCCATGGCTATATCCATCAATACCATGTTCGGCAAAAGGGCCTTGACCATGCTCATTGCCTCGCGGCCATCCGCCGCCTCGCCCACCACCTCCACCCCCGGCATCTTCTCGAGCAGGGAATGAATTCCCGCACGCAGGAGCGTGTGGTCGTCCGCCAGCAGGATGCGAATGTTTTTCATTGCTCAACCAACTCGGTTTCCGCGCTCGACTCCATCCGGGCATTGGTTATCGGGAACCACGCATGAACCTCTGTCCCGGCCCGTGGTGCCGATTTCAATTCCACCCGGCCGCCTATCAAGGACGCGCGCTCTTTCATGCCCAATAGTCCCAGGCTTCTGCCGCGTTCAGTTTGCTGCTCCAAATGCTCCGGGTCAAAGCCAATTCCATCATCGTGTACGGTTAGGTGCAGGCTATCACCATCGCTTTCCAAATGCACCCGCACCGTCGTCGCCTGCGCATGCCTTACGATGTTGGTCAATGCCTCCTGCGCCACCCGGAAACAGGCGGTTTCCAACGCCGGTTCCAACCGTGCCCCCAGCTCCCCCGCCATAAATTGAATGCTCAGTCCGGCCCGTTGCGCCTGCTGGTCCGCGTACCAACGCAATGCCGAGCACAGGCCCAAATCGTCCAGCATCGACGGCCGCAGATCAAGGGAGAGATTCCGCACCTGCCGGAGCGTCCGGTCCACGATGCTGATGCTGTCCGTCAGCCGCGGCGCCAGTGTCGCCATGCCCGAGAGCCGTTGCACCGCCTGCAGGTTGATCTTCAAGGCTGTCAGCGCCTGCCCGATTTCATCGTGCAACTCGCGGGCGATGTGCCGCCGCTCGGCCTCCTGTAATTCCAATAACCGCCGGGAAAGTGTCTGTAGCTGTTCCGTCGTCTGCTTCAGGGCCGCCTCGCTCCGCTCCCGCTCGGTGACGTCCTGAATTGTCCCGATCACGATCGCCTTGCCATTCAGTTGCGTCGGTATCCCATGGACCTCCACCATGATCATCTCCCCATCCTTTTTCCGGCCATGGAACTGATAGGGCACCGGTTTGATTTCTCCGGACAATCGGCGTCGCAGATTTGCGCCCGCCCGGTCACGGTCTTCTTCGGTGACAATGTTCAGCATGGATGGCAACGCAACCATCTCAGCCTGCGTATAGCCAAACATCTCGGCAAACTTCGGGTTCACATAGGAAAACCTTTCCGCTTGGATGATATAAATGCCCATCAGTGCTTGATCGCTGATGACCCGGAACCGTTCTTCGCTTTGCTTTAATTCCTGCTCAATCCGCTTCGGTTCCGTGATGTCAATATTCACCCCGATCATCCGTTGCGCTTCCCCCGCTTCATTGCAAAATATCCGGCCCACGTTCCGCAACCAATGCACCGATCCATCCGGCCAGATAATCCGAAATTCATGATCCAGTGGCTGGCGCTCCGTGATGGCTTTTTGGATTTCCATCTCGATTCGCAGGCGATCTTCCGGATGGGTTCGCTCCCGCCAGGCCTCATAAGTCGGCTCGAACTGCCCGGGTGGCAAGCCATACAATTTGTCCATCGTTGGCGACCGGAACGCCTCGCCGGTGGCCACGTTCCAATCAAAGGTGCCGATCCGTCCGGCTTCCTGCGCCAGATCCAACCTCTCCTGGTTCTGTCGCAACGCCTGTTCCGCCCGTTTCAAATCGGTGATGTCCGTCGAAAATCCGCAAATCGCCGTGTATTTCCCGCGCTTGTCTAAAATTGGAAATTTAATCGCCAGGCGGATGCGCTCCTCGCCTTCAAATAAAAAATGATTTTCGCGCCGGACCACCTTGCCCCCCTCCAGCACTTCTTTGTCCGTCTGGGTGAAAATATCAGCCAGTTCCTTGGGAAAGAATTCGTGGTCCGTTTTGCCCAGCACGCTTTCCCGTGTCTTTTTGTTAAATTTTTCGCACTGCCGGTTAAATTCTACATACCGGCCCGCGAGGTCCTTGGCGAAAATACCCACCGGCGAATGATCCAAAATGGCGCGTAACCGCCCTTCACTGCTTTGCAATGCCTCCTCCACCTGCCTGCGCTTCACCAACAGCACTGCGGTGATCCAAAGCACGGCGATGCCTACGCCTCGGTTGAGCATCGCCACTGTTGAATTAATCCCGGGAGCGGAACAGAAAACCCCCAAAATGACCATTACCGTGCAAATGCCTGCAAAAACGTAGGGATACCACCGCTGCCGGGCTCGAATGGTAAACAGCAACGGGACGATATACATGCCCCACTCCCCGACACCCAAAGGCGTTACGATGTCGAAGGCCAGCATTCCGGCAGCCAAAACCAATGTTACAAAAATAATCATGATTCCAAGTCAGCCAAAACCCTATAGCAGTTCGCCCGCCTGAATCCAATCTTCATTTGTGCTTCGTGCTTGACGAACTCCGTGGTTGTGATTGCATAGCGCCTGATGAAAACAAAATTTTTCGCATTATTGGTAATCGTGGGTCTCGCCGGTGTGGTAACCGGCTGCGTTAGCACCGTCGATGGCCGCTCCCAACCCGGCCTCCCGTTCGTGAAGGACAAAGTGGAAGGCCGCTATGAACGCTCCGTTCCGCAGGTCTTTGAAGCCGCCAAACAGGTGCTCGCTTATAATGGTACCCTCGTCGGCGAGAACACCATTAATAATTCCCTCGAAGCCAAGGTCAACCAGTCCTCCGTCTTTGTTCGGGTCGAGGCCGTCGATCCCGCCAAGCCCGTGACCAGCGTCACCGTCCAGGTCCGCGCCAAAGGCGGCACCACCGACGTTGATCTCGCGCACGAAATCGAAAAACAGATCGCGCTGAAACTGGTGCGCTAAGCGCGCCGCTTTAAGCCAATATTTTGCTCATACGAGCCAAGCGGCACCGCTTGGCTCTTGTTTTGTTTGGCCCTCATCTCCAGGCCTAAAATATCCAGCCGCCGCCGCGCGTTTTCCGCCGCGGCCCCATCCGGGTAACCCTCCACAATCCGTTCCAGCGTCCCCCGCACCAACTCCACCTCCGCGCCCTGCTGCACCTGTAAATCCGCCAGCAGATTCAACCACCGCACCACTTCTTTTCCCGGCTGATTTGGTTGTTGAATGAGCTGCTCCAACTGGTCCGTCGCCATGTCCAGGCGCTGGTAATGATTGGCGTATAACACGGCCAGGCTCTCGCGAATGTGACCGTCCAACGGATGTTGTTCGAGATGTTTCACATACTCCGCCGCCGTCTCTGCCGGATCCACCTCGCGCTGCTTCAAGGAGTCCTGTTCCCGCCTCAGCCCGATATTCTCCGCCCCCTTCTCCAAGGTCATCCGCCGGCGGGTGTGCGGCTCAAGCAGAACTTCCGTCCCCGCCAACCGCCCGATGCGCTGTGCCGCCTGCAAAGCCATTTCCGTGTCGGGCAGCAACGTCACGATCTGCTCCAGCGCCTGCCGCGCCGCTTCCCGGTCCCTGGCCAATTGCAATTGCCAATCCGCCAGCCGGTTCAACGCATAGGAAATATTCAGCGGCGCGTGGCCCGGCTGGTTGCAAAATCGCTGCACCGTGATTTCCGCCCCCGGCAAATCGTTCAAATTCTCCGCCTGCAATGCCGCCAGCAGCATCTGACCTTCAAAATCCATTGGGAATTTTTCCAGTTGCTTGCGGACTTCGGCCAGCGCTCCCTGATAATTCCCCTTGCTCCGTTGCGCATGGAAAATGGAATAATACGGCTTCGGGTCCACCTCCTCGTCACCTCCGTCAAATAAACTACCAAACTTTCTGCCCACCACATCGACAATGCTCGGCACCCAGAGAATCGCCAGCACAATCCCGCATACCGCCGCTGCCAAAACTCCCGCCATCGCCGTATAACCGCCCGCCACCATCGCCCGTCCGCCAAAAAGGATGAAAAGAATAATCACCACTGCGGTCACCACCCATCGGAAAATCAACCCGCCCGGATCGCGACTCCCCTTTAACCACCGCCACATGATCCACCCAACTGCGGCAATCCCCAGCACCAGGATGATTGTGCCGCGGACTATTTCGTAAGTATTGTTCATAGCCAAGGCGTTGCCTTAACATGCGTCGCGTCCGCCCCCGCTTCAAGCCAATTCCTGCGCCCAGCATCATTAAACCCTCACCATGGCCTCACTTGCAGCAGGTTGACCACAGAGCGCGCGCCACACCCATAAGCATCATTTTCCGCCCGGGAACGATTGTCCCACGTCTTCACGCACCCCGTCAACGTCACCACCGCATCCTGCACCCCGACCTTGATCTGCACCGCATCCACCAGGAACGTGTCCAATACCAACTGCCTCCTCACCGTCCGGCAGATATTTGAATCACTGTACGGCCAGCCACCCTGTGGCAAATACCCAAAGCCCGAATCCGGATTGGGATAATACCCGTAACCCTGCGCAGCATCCGGCGCATACATGTCATATTGCGCTTGCATCACACCCGCCACGACCTCCGCTCCTCCTCGCTGCTCCGACAACATCATCACTCCAATTGCCATCACAACCATAATCGCGAATTTCATAACTCTCCTTTCGTGCGAAATCCCCTGCTTCCTCCTGGCACCCACAACTCTCATTGACCTCATTAATACATCTCAGGTTATCGTGCTGAACTCCTATCGTACCTTGAGGCTCCTCCGCTCTCCTTGCTAGATGGGGGAAATACCCTGCCTCCCCACCCCTTTCCCCTCTTCATTTCTTGTCTGATAATCTGCCCGCTCAAAAGTGCTTGCGTTAGAGCATTGACAGAAATGATGTAGCGCGGCGGAGCGAGGATTTTTGACTTTGGGCGAGGCTTTGGCGAGGGAGCATGCCCAAGGTGGCCTGTGACCGAGCCGAAACGAAGCCAAAAGTCAAAA
>JAQGPA010000026.1 GCA_028293325.1 Pedosphaera sp.
TTCGACGGCTCAAAAGCTATCGCCGTGTCTTTTGCCGCTTTGACAAGCTCGACGTCCTTTTCATGGGTTTTATCGTCTTGGCGCTTATCGTCGAAGCTTTACGCTTTAGTGTTAACAGGCCCTAGAACACCTCAATCTTTCCCAATCGTCCTCGTCGTCGATCCTTTCCCTCCAAACTTTGGGACGTTACCAATTCATTCCGCTCCCCTCCCTGCCATCACCCAGCTAGCCATTGGACAAGTTGGTGGTTTGGCAGGCCCTTCCCAGCATCAAATAAAGTGCGATATTATTAATAAAGGGTCTGGGGGTGGATTATTTATGTACGAGTTGTAGTCTGAAACCCGGCACCTCATTGAATTCCTGTTCACGAAGGCCACCATCAGGGAGAGGCCACTTGGGCGGGAGTCGATTTTCTGCTCATGTACTCCCATGGCTATATCACAGCGTATTGCTTCCACCCCACGAGCCCGATCCGAAGCGAAAAATGAGCACTCAGAATTCCAATCATATTGCTGGAAAAGAGCCGACCGCCAATTCGCCAATCCTCAAGGCCCTGAAATTGCTGGGTTGGATGCTTCTGCTGGCAAGTTTTATCGGCTCTGTTTATGGCATTTTTCATTATAGCACTCAGATCAACGATGAGGGTGTGTATCTTGGCGAAGTGACCTATGCAACCGCGCGCATCCGCATCCTGGAAACCCGCATTAATGCCCAGTTGTCCGCCCTGGAAATTGCGCGACGAGATCGACTCCCTGCAGCCGACGCTCTGCAGGAGCTCTCCGGGACTGCAGACCGGGCGACGGTACTTTTTCAAGCTTTTATCTCTGGCGGTGAAGTAAAGGCCATCACCGGTCACGTTACGCCGCTGCGCCCGGTGGCTACGGAAAAAGGCATGGCAGCCGCCAAGGACCTGCAGGCGACGTGGTTCCCTCTCAGGGATAAAATCCAGACCTTGATCCAACATGGTGAACCATTGGATGCCGGACTCCTGGCCGATGCCCGGCGCCTGGCCCGGGAGAGTGGCCCGAAAATAGATAAGATTTCGGAGATATTGGCTCATGAGGAGGCAGTCTATTATCGACCGCATCTTTCAAGTCTACTCAGGATGCGCAGCATCTTGATTGCCTACCTGAGTGCCGCCTCGGCTCTCTTGATTCCGGTTTCCCTCTTGCTGGGGCGAATTCGCAAATTCAACGTTGAACTGGAAGCAAAGGTGAAAGGACGCACAACGGAACTGCGGGCCACCAATGAGTCCTTGCAAAGCGAGATTGCCGAGCGCCAGCGGGCCGAGGAAGAAATCCAAGCGCTCAACGCCGGCCTGGAACTGCGGGTTAAAGAACGCACGCAGGAATTGGCCGAGAGCGAAAAGCGTTTCCGGACCATCTATGACACAGCACCGGTATCCATCTGGCAGGAAGACTGGACCGAAGTCATTGAATCCATTGAAGACCTTCAAATCCGGGGCGTGACCGACTTCCCCACCTATTTCCGCGAGCATCCCGAATTTGTCGCCCGCGCACTCAAGGCTGTGAAGGTCCGGGACGTCAACCAGTGGACCCTCGGCACGTTCGCCGCCAGGGACAAAGCCGAGATGCTGGCATCGCTCGGACCGGTCTTCGCCACACCAGACAAGTTACCCGGCTTTGTTGGAGAACTAACCGCCCTGGCGCAAGGACAGACGGTTTACCATACGGAGATGAACCTGAACACGGTCAAGGGAGATACCATGCACGGGCTGCTGGCCACGTCCTTCCCGCCCCGGGGATCGGGCTCGGGCGACGTGCTGGTGAGTGTGCTGGATATCACCGAGCGTCAACGCGCCGAGATACAAATCCAGCATCTGAACGAGCAGCTCAAGGCCCGCGCACAGGCCCTTGTGGAAGCCAACAAAGAACTGGAAACGTTCAGTTACTCCGTTTCACACGATTTGCGCGCTCCGTTGCGCATTATCAACGGTTTAAGCAGCATCCTGCTGGAAGGTTGCACCGACAAGCTCGGAACCGAGGGCAAGGAGAGCTTGCTGGCCGTCATTTCGGCCAGCCAGCAGATGAGTGAACTGATTGATGATCTGTTGCAACTATCGCGCATCACGCGCAGCGAAGTGCGCCGCGCGCCTGTGGACTTAAGCGCGCTGGCCCGCAGCGTGGCGGACGAACTCAGGAAGGCGAATCCAGAACGCTGCGTGGAACTGCTCATTGAACCGGACCTGATGACGCAGGCCGACGCGCGTCTGATGCGGATCGTGCTGCAGAACCTGTTCGGCAATGCCTGGAAATTCACCAGCCAAAAATGCAATGCCAGGATCGAATTCGGCAGGTCGAGCCACAACGGCGTTGCGGCTTATTTCGTACGCGACAACGGCGCCGGGTTTGACATGGCTTACGCCAATAAACTTTTTGGCGCGTTTCAGCGGCTCCACAGCACGGCTGAGTTCCCCGGCACGGGCGTTGGCCTCGCCACCGTCCAGCGGGTCATTCACCGGCACGGTGGCCAGGTGTGGGCCGAGGGCGAGATTGACCGCGGCGCCACTTTTTACTTCACACTGCCCAGCAAGTTGAAGGCACGCTGAAGAATAGCCCCACCCTGCTGGTGGCGGACAACGGCAAGCAACCGATCGAATGCTTGAACGACTCGGCGAACGAATAGGATCAAAACTTTGCCCATCTCTGTGCTTGGGCGTGAACCCGACGCGCCGTAGCGGTGCTCATCGGCCACCCAGATCCGTACCGGTTTTCCACCACCCACGTTCAAGTTCCTGAGCTTTTAGTGCAATAACAAAGCGGAAAGGGTATTAGCCCGCCCATTTTGTCCCGCTGGGAGGCAAAATCCGCGGAATATGGACATCTCCTTACCTTTCTCCCCATGGGTTTTGGCAATTTTGATTGGCACTGCTGATGCTCTCAAGCGGGTATGATTGCAACAGTTTTCGTGGTCATTGCCGGGATGATGCTGGTCACTGGAATCATCATGGAACTGTACTCGGTGCTGAAGGCGCCGCTCGGCTATCAAGATCAAACCGGTTTCCATGTCGCCGCCAAAGCGGGCGATGAGGAAGACGGCTCGCCGTGGACCAACCCGAGTTAACGGTCCGCGCGCAGTTAAATTTCGGTTCCTCGGGAGTTTGTTGGTACTGACACTGACAGGAAGACAGGCGGGTCCGTCTCCGTTTCGGCGGTGCCGGGAAGCCAGCTAAATGATAAGTCCTCTGTCTGGAAAAGCGTTGTGCGCTTCGGCGCCAGGCCGCTCTCCGGGCGGGGGACTTTCTTTTTCCAATCGTCGCGGAGCGTTCTCTATGGTGTCGGCGGCGGCGGCATTTTATCACCGAGCCGGATATATTCCCAAATCGCGTCAATCTGCTTCGCGCCATCGCCCCCATAAACATCCCCCAGCGGACTCTTCCCCGTCTCGTCAAAATACACCGGCATCTTCGTCGTGGGATCCACCGATTGCGGATTGCGCACCCACCGCTCCACATACGGCTTCATCAATCGCGACCCCGTGCGCGCAAAATTTATCCCGGCGGAATCAAAAACCTGCGTCGCCCCAAACTCGCCCACCGCATGGCACGAAACGCAGGAGAAACCGCCCACCATTGAAATCAATTTCTGTCCCACCTTCGCCGCTTCTGCGTCGATCGCCGGCTCCACCGGCGTTTGCGGCGGATACCCATGGCTCATCGCCAGCCCTTGCGCAATTCCTTCCGCCCGCTGCGGCAAAGCAAAGGCCGGCATCCGCGCCTCCAGCCACGGGCGCGGCTTCCATTTAATTTCTCCATCAATGAATGCCCGCGACCATTCCGGTCGCAGCTTGCCGCCCAAAATATCGAAGGAGGGAAATCCATCAAACTTCCCATGGCACTCGCGGCAATTCAGTTCGTGCGTTTGCCGTTCCGCAAACTCCGCCGGCACCTGGCGCATCAACGAGGCCCGGTCCGTGGCCCCGAACGCCGCCAACGCTTCCCGTTCTTCCGCGGTAAAATTGAAGTTCGGCGCTTTGCTCGTTTCCCCATGCGCGGCGGCCAGGCAACCCTGCTTCCAATTTGCGCCGGTCAAATCCGCCAGCCTTTTCGTGGCAAATTGGTTCTCGAGCTTCAGCACGTGGCAATTCAAGCAGCCGGAGGTTTGCACCAGCTTTTTCCCCCGTTCCAGCACCGCCACATCCTGCGTTGCGCTCGCGCTTTTTGGCTTGTCTGCGGCAGCGAGCAGATACGCCGCCAAACGGTTCGCTTCGTCTTCGCTGAGTTTGAAATTCGGCATCCGAATCCACGCATAGTGGGCATCCGGCTTCATTAAAAAACCAATCAACGCCCCATCCGCAAATTTCTCGCGCACGTGCAGCAGCGGAATTTTGGCCGCATCCATTTCCGTCGCGCCCGGCAGGTTATGGCACGCCGCGCAATGCAGTGTCTCCGCCAATTCCCGGCCGCCCGCCGCGAGCGAGGAATTTTCCGCCAGCGTCGTATTGGCCGGTCCCGACGACCCTTCATACTCGACATTGAGCAGAGTGCCAGCCGCTCCCTTCGCGCTTTTCAATTCCAGCGACGCCAGATACGCCGCAATCGCCTCGGCCTCTGCCTTCGCCTTGGGCCCGTGCAGCACCTGCGGCATGTGCGCGGTCGGCCGCAAGGCTTTCGGGTCCGCAATCCAACGCGCCAGCCATTCGTAATTGCGCCGCGTGCCAATGCCTGCAAACGCCGGCGCATCCATCGTCAATTCGAGCATGCCGGATTCCGGCGCGGGACCCGCATGACATTTCACGCAACGGTAATCGACAAACAACGCGCGACCCTGATGCAGCTTTTCCGCCTGCGCCAAATTCGGCGCCTCCGCCGCTCGCGCCAATGCATCCGTCGGTATGAGCTGGACAAAACTATCCTTCGGCTTCCATTCCAAACGCACGAACGCGTCGCCATTGGTGGGACTCGTGAAGCTGGCTTTAAACACATTCAAGCCGCGATTCAATCGCACCGGCTTGCCCAACTCCGTGGCCGCGCCGTTGCCGGTTGCTGCCAACGCCACCGCGCCGTTAATTTCCAGTTTCAACCCGCCGCTTAACTCCGCCTGAAATTGATAATCCGCCCGCCGCTCCGCGTTGATGAAACCTTCCCATGTCGCCTCAAATTTTCCGCCTGGCAGAAATGGCGTCGCCGGTTTGCCAGCGGGAACGTACAGCCAGACATTTGGCGCGGTGACCACATCAGCCGCTTTGGCCTGGCCACCCTCGGGTGTCGTGAAAGTAACTACCAAGCCAGGTTCGGTTTTGGCGGGAATATTGGTTTGCGCAAACCCGGTCGCGCCCCAGCCAAAGCCCAGGCTCAACAGCAGAATTAATTTGTTGGCACGCGGCAGCACGAACGACTTCAACATGACTTTGACGAAGTCCAAAAATTGCATTGGCCGGCAGCTTTCACGGCAATTTGTTAATCGTAAATTGAACGTCCTGCGACATTTCCACCCCGTCTTTCGCTTTGAGCGTGTATTTGATGGACATTTGTTGCACCGGTTTCAAATCTTCGATTTTCAACGTCACCGTCCGGCCATCTGGCGACAGGGAAGCGGCAGTGATATTCACCACGTCGCGGCCCCTTTTCGTGGGGCTGACTACCGAGATTTCGTTCGCGCCATAATTATCCCCTTTGGCCACATAGTTCCAGCGTTTGGAACTGTAATTCTCCACGTCATTGGCCGAGCTCGGGTCCAACGGTTCCGTGAAGGTAAGCTGAATGCTCTCCTTCGTGATATGGAGTCCCTTTACGGAATGCACCGGCTTGCCCGTGTAACGAACGCGGTCAAACCCGGCGAGCTTCACGGCGGTGGTCTGCCAGCCTTGCAATCCCACAATATAAAGTTGCCCGTCCTTGGCATTAAACCGCCCGCGCATGGCCGAGGAGGTGAAGGTTGCCGGGATGCGCACCACACCGCCTTGCATCACACCACCCACCTCTTCCTTCAAGACGAGGTACAGCGCGCATTTTCCATAGGAAAGATGCAGCATTTCCCCTTTGTAAGGCCCCCACTTATCGCTGGTCACCCAAACCTGGCCGCCGCTGGAATTATCAGTCTCCGTCCAGTCCAGCCAGCACAGCGGCGGGTCGCGCTGCGGAATCGGGTTCAAATGCGCCGTGTCCTTCACGCCATAGAACCCGCCTTTGCGCACCCAATTGATCGGGCATTGCACCACCCAGGAGCCTTCGTTATCTCCTGAGGTAATTTCACCATGCGGACCCACCCCAATCCCGTTCGGCGCGCGAAATCCGGTCGCATACACTTCCAATTTGCTGCCGTCCTTGGATAACTTCAGCATGCTGCCGGCATCCGCGGAAATGGTCCCGGCGTTGGGACCGGCAAAACCGCGCCCGCCCGGCCGCACCGGACCGGCCTTCGCAAACCAGAAATTCCCGTCCGGATCTGTTTGCAAATCAAAGACAAATTCATGGAAACCATCCGAGGAGGTAACCTGATTGTTGAAGTTCTCGTAATAATCCGCCTCGCCATCGTTGTTGAAATCATGGTAGCGCGTGATTTGATCGCGGCCGGAAGTGTAAATGACATCGTTCACAATCTTCAGCCCCAAGGTCTCATATTGGCCGGAGGCAAAACGTTTCCAGGTCAGGTTCTGCAAGGTGTCGTCGATGCCGGAAACGATCCAGATGTCGCCGTCCCACGTGCAAACCGCCGCGCGCTTGCCGTCGGCAAAAAAATCGAACCCGCTGAACCGGATCCGGCGGTGCCACGGATTATCCACCGGCGGCGGCAGTTGATCGACCGTATAGGAACCGTCCGGCGCACTGTTGGCGTCCAGCACACCCTGGGTCACCACAGTTTCCGGCCAGTGATTGGGGCCGGGATGTTTCACATCCGCCACTTCTGCGTCCCCCGCCAGCAAACCGGCGAATTTGGACTTCTCCTCCGGCGTGCCGTTCCAGATCACTACTTTAAACGTGGCGGCGGCGGCGTCCTGCGGGACTTTCAAAACCACCTGATTCCCATCAGCAATTTCCAGTTTGACGCCCCTCGGTGCGCCGGCCAGTCCGACGAGCGTCACGGAATTGTTGCCGCTGCCGCTCAACACCGCGGTATTGCCGTTCAATTCGCCGGTCGCGCCTTCCACCCCGCAAATCATCAACGCGAACGCGCTTTTGGTTTTCTCCGTTTTAAAATTCCGCACGAATGCAGTCAAACCGTCTGCCACCGTGCTGCCAGGCATTTCCAGAACTTTCGTGCCGCCCACCGTATACGCCAGCACCACCTTGTTGCCGTAAGGATACAACCCGTCCCAGCGCCCCGTCGCGGCGGGAATGGGCCCAAATGGTTCCGGTCGAGGATCCGTGAACGAACCGCTGGCGTCGGCCACGCCCGGCAACTGTTTGGTGCCAAACTTTTGGTCGCCGGCAATCGACGGATGCGTGCCATGCGCGCCACTGAAAGCGACGCCGTCAAATTTCAAATAATCGCCCGTCCAACCCGCCGCCATGCGCAGCAAGTCGGTGTCAAAGCACATGTAAGCATCGTTTCCCAGTTTGATGGCAATGCCCTTGTACGCCACATTCCCCGCTGGAAATTGGGTTCCGATACAAGCGGTCTGAAATGGGAAATTCTGGTCGAGATCCTCCGCCTGCCCCTTCTTGGCCTCCGCCGCATGCAACCCAGGCCCGCACACAATGCCCGCCGCCAAGGCCAGCGCCAGCAGAACTCGCACGGTATTGAGGATTGCCAATTTGCCCGGCGCGCGACGGTTGCGGCCGCCGACGATTTGCATTAAAAGGTGTCGCATAGCATTATTTTAGCAGGAATTGACGTTTTCAGTCGAGCCACAATTCATGTGACGCCGGAGATTGTCACAAATTCTCCAAAACGTTGCCTGGAGTGTGTCTTGTGGCGAAGAAGTTGGAGGCTGACGGCCAATAATGGTCAACGGTGGGTCCGCACCATAATGGAAATCTCAAATAAATCCCTGCGACCGGTTGAAAACGCCGCCCTTGCGCTGAATTCAGCGCAAGGACGCTGCGTTAATTATCGGTTCCCAGAGGAAGTTTGCCCGGCGGCTGGCAGTATCGCTCAATAGGGTCCCCGGCCGCGGTCGCGGTCCCAATATTCATAGCTCCCTGGGTAGCTCCCTGGGTAATCCGGATGAATTCTCTCTGCCCCGTAATAACCGCTCTCTCTGTTCCCATATCCATACCCTCCCCGGTCGCCATATCCACCCCGCCCATCATGATCCGTTTCGCAGCCGACGAGGAAAAGCAACGCAACAATCCCGATCAGATATTTGATGTATTTCATATGATATCAGTTGGTTTTATTTTTCAGTTCTTGAATAAAACAAAACGTCCATGGCGAGCACTCGCAACTGGGTGAATTACCTACCCCCTTGAAAATCAGCCCCGATCTACTGCTTCTTCCTTTCGGCACCTACAGAATCACCCTGCAAAAATTGCGCACTTAACCCCATGCGCACCTCCCATAAACGGCGGATTTTCTCAGTTTAAGATTGCCGAAATGAAATGGAGGATTATAGTCAGGGTAAATCCGTCAACCTCCAACCCATACAAACTATGTATTTCGGAGTTGATTACTATCCTGAGCATTGGGTCTTCCCTTACGCAGGCACCGCCGAGCAACCTGAGTCCGGCTGGGAGCGGGACGCTGAGTTGATGGTCGCCGCTGGCGTAAATGTGGTCCGCATGGCTGAATTCAGCTGGGGCTTATGTGAACGCGAGGAGGGAAAATACGATTTTGAATGGCTCCGGCGCGCCATGGACGTCATGGGTAAGGCCGGCATCCAGGTTGTCCTCGGCACTCCCACTGCCGCGCCTCCCGTCTGGCTCGCCCGGAAATACCCGGAAATCCTCCCCCTGGATGAGCGCGGCCTACCGTTGCGTGAAGGCACCCGCCGCGCCTGCTGTCTCAACAGCAATGTCTATTGGGATTTCTCCCAGCGCATCGTCCGCGCCATGGCCACCGCCTTGGGCAAACATCCGCAGCTTATCGCCTGGCAAATCGATAACGGCCTCGGCGCCCACCTCTCCGAATCCTCCTTCAACGAACAGACCCGCCGCGACTGGCATTCCTGGCTCAAGTCCAAATACGAAAATATCGACCGGCTCAATGACATGATGGGCCTGCGCCATTGGTCGCAAATCGTCAGCACTTGGGAAGAGGTGCCCATGCCCATGCAGGCTCCCACGCTCCATAATCCCGGCCTCGCCCTGGATTGGATGCGTTTCAGCAGCGATACCATCCTCGCCTTTGTCAAAATGCAGGCGGACCTGCTCCACGAACTCACCCCCAACTGTCCCGTCACCTCCAATCTCCGCGCGCTCACCCGCCGGTTCGACCATTTCGATGTCGCCGAAGCGCTCGACTTTGTCGCCGTGGACAGCAATGCCGCCATCAAGTCCAAATGCTCGGAGCTGGCTTGCGACCTCGACATGATGCGCTCCTTGAAAAAGACCGGCATCCGCACGCCCAACGGCGACCCGGGCTTCTGGGTCATTGAGCAAAAAGCCGGGCAGGTCAACTGGCAGGATGTCAACTCGCTCGTCCGCCCGCAGGTGGTCCGCTTGTTCACCTACCAACTCATCTCGCGCGGCGCTTGCGGCGTGTTGTATTTCTGCTGGCGGCAACCGCGCATCGGCACTGAAAAATTCTACGGCGCGGTGCTGCCGCATAATGGCCGAAAGGACAGCCGCACTTACAAGGAAATCAGCCAGCTCGGCGACGAAATCAAACTCCTCGCGCCCGCCCTCGCCGGCACCAAGGTCTCCGCGGATGTCTGCATCCTGTATAGCCACGACAATGATTGGGCCATGCAGCAGCCCATGCAACCCAACAAATATTTCAAGCTGCGGGAACACATCCAGCTTTTCTACAACGGCCTCCATCACCGCAACATGGCCGTCGATTTTGCGCGTCCCACCGAGGACTTGTCGAAATACAAACTCGTAATCGCCCCCTCGCTCCACCTCATGGCGGGTGGTGAAGCCGATTTGCTCAAGCTCTACGTCCAAAACGGCGGCACGCTCGTCGCCACCTGCAATACCGGACTCGTCGATGAACATCACATGGCGCCGGACTGCGGCTACCCGCATGACCTCACCGACATGTTCGGCATGGAAGTGCTCGAGTTTGATCCGCTCCCGCCCGGCGAGGAGAATCACATCACTTTCAAAGGCGCCTTCCCGACCAGCCACCTCCATCCCGCCAAGCTCTGGTGCGACATCATCGAACCCAAGGGCTGCCAGATTCTGGCCACCTACGCCAAGGATTTCTATTCTGGCCGGCCGGCCATGACCATGAATAATTTCGGTCTCGGTCGCGCCATCTACATCGGCACCGTCAGCCACCAGCACTTCTACGACGACCTTACGGTCTGGCTCCGCCAAATATGCAACTTGATGCCGCTCTTGAAAGTGCCGGACACTGTGGAGGTCAGCATGCGCGAAAAGGAAGGCACCCGCATTTACTTCCTCCTCAACCACCAAAACTCCCCCGTGCGCATCCAGTTCTACAAGCCGATGCACGATTTCCTCTCCGGCTCCAACGTCGCGGGCAATTACGACCTGCCCCCGCATGGTGTCCTGGTGCTCGACGATCACCCCAGCAAGGAATAGAAATCTGCTCGTCTTTTTTCGCGCCCTGATTGTAATATCGGGCCGTGCAGCTTGCGTTTTAATCATGGCCATCATTCCTAAACCGTATCGCAAGTTTAAACTGGGCGCGCCGCGGGCGGATTCCCGCCAAAAGGTGCTCGCCCAATGGCGCGGCATCGACCTCACCCCCATCGAGAAGGCCCGCGCCCTCCATGTCCGCACCGCGGGCGATCTCATGCCCGGCGTGCTCAAGGAATTGCGCATCGACCGCCGCCGCTCGGAAGCCGAGGTGCTCAAGGTTTGGAACAACCTGATCGATCCCACCCTCGTCGCCCATGCCCAACCCACCGGCCTGCACAAAGGCACTTTGTTCGTCACGGTGGACAGCAGTGTCTGGCTCGATGAAATCGTCCGCTATCGTCGCAAGGAAATCCTCGACCGCCTCCACCACAGCTTCGGCCGTGATTTAATCGCCCGCATCTCCTTCCGCGTCGGCTGACCTCCCTCGTATCACTCGCCGCTCTGCCCCGCCGTCACAGCTCGCTCTTGCCCGCGCTGCCCGCTTCGTAAATGGACTGTATTTCCTCCGCGGACAAAGCACGGTTATACAGACTCAACTCATCCACCAGGCCTGCAAAGTCCCAGCCTCCGAAACCATCGCCTCCAATTAACAACGGATTGGCAGTTACCGTGATTGGGCCGCTGGCCGGCATGCTGCCATCCACATTCCCGTTCACATAAAGCTTCATGATCTTTCCATCATAGGTCATGGCCACATGATACCAGGTGTTGACCTCCACTGGCGTGGCTCCAGCCAGGATGGCAAGGCCGCCGGGCAGCCACAGGTGAGGTCGGATAAACCACCGGCCATTGATATCCACCAGGCCAATTTCATACTGGCGAAGAGAATCGTACACCCCTCCCTTCTCAATTACGGCTACGGTATCATTAATGGAGTATCGGGTTAGATAAAGCCACACTTCCAGGGTAAACGCATTGCTTGGATTCAGGTTGGGCGCATCGGTCACCTGCACGACCTGATTCGCTCCCGAACCTTCAAAAGCGAACGCCTGCCCCACTCTTCCATCCGCAAAGCCAACGCCATTGAGCAGCACGGCATTATTTCCAGTCACCACATCCCGGCTGTCTCCGTCGGCGGGCCACCAAGCCATCATGTCTGGCGCTTCCGCCGGCAACGGGCGGGCATCGGTCAGACCAGTCAACACCAGGCCAAGAATTAGCACGATGGCGAAGGCGGACCATTGGGGGGCCTTCTTGAACCTTGCAATCATCACAATGCGCTCCTTGATCGGCCCCTGCTTTTCCAGAATTCCCACCACTCCGGGTGTCGGCATCGGCCGCACAAATCCGTCCAGCAGTTTGATGATCGTCTGCCCATAGGATTCATTCTCTTCATTCTCCTCATGGGAAAGCGCCAGCGCATCACAGGCCAGTTCGCGCTCCAATCGCATCCGGGCCATCGCCGCCCAGACCAGCGGATTGAACCAGTGCAGCACCTGCGTGGCGGTCATCAACCAGTGCACGATCATGTCGTGCCGTTTCACGTGGGCCAGTTCATGCAGAAAAATGTGCCGCAATTCCCGCGCGTCAAATGCCGCCGCCAAACCTTCCGGAATCAGCAGCCGCGGACGAACCGCTCCATACAATGCCGGCGCGGTGACCTCGCTCGTTTCCAGCAGCGGCACGGGAAACGGAATTTGCAACGACCGCCGGCAGTCTTCCAAAATCTTCAGCACCTCGGAATTGGTCACCATGCGCGTCCGCCCCAGCCGCGCGGCAAAACGCAAATCCTGCATCAGAATGCGAATGGCTAATGCGATGACGCCAGTGAGCCAAATAATTATCAACACCCCGGGAATAATATTCTGCGAGCCACGGGCCGGGCTCACGGCTGCCGACCACGACCGTCGGATCGGTGGCTCCTCCGGCTTTGTCGGCGCAGACGCCCGGCCGGAATTCCGGGCCGGAGTCATGGAATTTCCTGACGCGGCAACGCCAGAATGGGAGGCAAAAACTGTGCTCAACTTGGGATGAAAATAGTTGAAGACGCTAAACGGGCTCGAAGGCGAACTGGGCAACAGCAACCGGATCAATACCACGAGCCAAAGGACATGCCGCCACCGGGACGAAACCTGATTGCGGAATACCCAATGAATGAGCGCCACCAGGATAACGAGAATCGATGCCTGCCAGGAAGTGTGCAGCAGCCAGGTCAAAAACGTATGAGAGGAAAAATGGTTCATCGCCTTCGTTCACCGCCAGCACATTCCATTAATGCAGCTCTCATAACCTGCGTACCCCAAACAATCCTTCACCGCGGTTCCCGACACGCCGCGAGAGGAATCGTCGGAGTCAGTCTTCTGCGTCATCGCCTGACCCCAACGATTTCCTCCCCCCCCGACTTTTTCACCACCTTGGCGTATCCAAAAAGCCTTCAGACACGCGCTGTGGCGGTCTTTATTTTTTCTTTCGCTGCAAAATCTTTTTTAACTCGTCCACCTCACTCGCGGAAAGCTTCTGCTTTTCCACAAAGTGCACCAGCAGCGGCTTCACCGCCCCGCCAAATACCCGCTTCAAAAACGACTCGCTCTCCGTCTGCACGCAATCCGCTTGCGACACCGCCGGTCGATACAGAAACATGTTCTTCTGCTTCTCCACCTTCAACGCTCCCTTGCGGTGCAGCCGGCTCAACAAGGTTTTCACCGTGTTCGGATGCCAATCTTCTGTCGGTGCCAGCACCTGAACAATTTCTGAAGCCGTTTTGGGCGACTCCGCCCATAACACCTTCATGACCTTCCACTCCGCCGCTGATATCGCTGATGCTCGTGACATAGATCAATGGTTGCTAGGCAAGTGAATAACTACAGGGGTAGTTCGATAATGCAAGTTTAAAGTAAACATATTTTCCTACAAAGCTCATTCTCTCGGCTCCGGTTTGAAGTCCAACTTGCCGGCCTGATCCAACCGTTGGATTTCAGCCGTGTAGCCCTTACGAAAGTTAGGATATTTGAATTGGCAGCCCATTTCCATCTTCAACTTGCGATTTTGCACCTTTTTATTCGTTATTCCCCGCTTCCGACCCGTGCCTTCCCCCTCAGCCGCAAACGGCGGCATCCATTTACCCAGCGTTTCCGATAGCCACCGCAGAAAATGTATCTGCGCAATCGGCTCATCATCAACCACATTGTAAACTTCCCCCGCCCGGCCGCTCTTCAACGCCGTCACGATCGCCGTCACCAAATCATCCCGATGCACCATATTAATGATCCGTTCCCCCTGTCCCTCAATTTTCGCCTCATTCTTCAAATATTGCAAAAACAAATGCCCCCGCTCTGGCCCATAAATCCCCGCCACCCGCAAAATCACCGCCGGAAACTTCCGCTGCTGCGCCGCCTCCACCAGCACCCGTTCCGTCTCCACCAACACCCGGCTCGTCTCACTGGCCGGCTCCGTCGGGCTCGACTCCTTCACCGGCGACCCATCCGTCTGCCCATAAACACTCGTGCTGCTCGTATAGACAAACTTCTTCGGCGGCGTTGGCGATGCCGCCAGCCACTCCACCAGATTTCGCGTCCCCTGCAAATACACCGCCCGATACTCCTCCACCCCGCCCTTGGTGGACGACACACAATTCACCACCCAATCAAACGGCCCCGGCAACTGCGCCAACTCCTCCGGCTTCGTCACATCCGCCACCACCGGCTTGATGCCCACCGCCGACAACTCCGTCTCCCCCTCCGCGCTCCGCCGCATGCCCAACACCTCATGCCCCTGTTTGACCAGCTCCGCCCCCAGAGCCACCCCCACATAACCACAACCCACAATCAAAACGCGCATAACCCAATAGTAACCACGGCCCACAAATTCTTCAATCATCCTCACCAACCTCAAACCCGGAATCCTGAGATGAACATTGTGCCCCGTCTTCACAGTGCCCCGTCCGGAAGGACACGCGCAATCTGAAGGATTGCCAGATAGTAGCCGGAGGTTGAGCGCAGCGATACCTCCGGAACCAATCCATAACCCACCCAACATTTCCGCGCCACGCGCGGCGAGCCATGCGAGTATCTCCCCACCCCTGAACTCCTTGGCGGCTGAACCCTGAACTCTTAACATTGTGTTTGTCTTCATAATGACCCGTCCGGAAGGACACGCAAGCACCTTGACTTGCCTTGTCCACAAAGTGCCGGGTGTGGCAGCACCTCCGAGTACCGGAGGCACGCCAGAAGTTAGCAGCCCATGGCGCAAGCCATCGGATTGGCACCCGACCATCCCAAGCCCCAGCCAGGGCGACACAACCTTTACGAATACTGCTCATACTATTCATACCTTCCTCATCGTGGCTGTCCGCTAGGACACCCGTCCGGAAGGACTCCGCCAGGACCATAAAAAACCATTCTTAAATCACCTTAAATCGCCTTAATTCCCCCTTAATTTTTGTCCATAATGTGGCCGTGCGCATAAGCCCAACGCAATCCCCGCCCTCGCCCATCCGATGGGAGAGGGAATGGGGTGAGGGTTCCTAAAATTCCGCATTCCGCACTCCGCATTCCGAACTTCTTTTACTTTCATCTTGGCGATTTAATCACAATCCCCAAATCGCGGATGTCGCTCGTGTCGCTCCTGTCGCTCAGCTTTTTTCGATGAAAACCCCAACCATCCCCTTTGTTTACAGCCTTTTGATGGATTACTCCCCCTGTATTTTGAAATTTCCACGATTCCACACTCCGAATTCCGCACTCCGCACTTTATTGGTCCTTCCCCCATCTCCTCCCTCGCGCTCCCCACAGTGTTTCGTGTAATCATCGTCTTTCCTCATGACCATCTCAATATTACGACGACCTCTGTAGTTTTGGCATGCGTTGTGCTGATATTTCGGGGTGATAAATGCCATAAAAACTGAAATTAAGCGTAAGCTTGCCGGGCACAACGAGGCTCAGTCGACTTGCATCTTCTGGAAATGCTTAACCATGACTGGCCATATAACTTTTCGATCCGGCTTTCTAATTCTGTTTTTAACCCTCCTGCTTGGTCAGTGGTGTCCCGCCTTATTCGCAGACCCGGATCCGCACATTACCCTCCAGCCGGTTGGCCAAACCGTAATGGCCGGCACGAATGTGACATTCCAGGTGACTGCCGACGGCAGTCCTCCTTTGCATTACATTTGGGGACACAATTCCCAATACCATTTAAGTGGAAACGGGGACAGCTTAACTCTGACCAACGTGCAATTGTCGGATGCCGGTACTTATAGCGTCTATGTGTACAATTCAGTATGGTACGAAATAAGCGACCTGGTAACGCTGATTGTGCAACAATCCCCAATCATCAGTGCGCCACCCGTTAGCCAGACGGTAATCGCCGGCACTAATGTGACGTTAACCGTCGTTGCGACTGGCGGCCCCCAGCCAACCTACCAGTGGCAATTCAACAGTGTTGACATTATCGGAGCGACAAATAGCAGCCTCACTCTGACTAATGTGCAGGCGGCAAACGTCGGTAATTACACTGTCGTGACGAGCAACTTCCTTGCTGCGGTTACGAGCGATCCCGCATATCTGGCTGTCAACGATATTGCCCCCCTCATTAGTCCTGACCTCACTGATCGCGTTGTCATCTCACAAACTATGGTGACTTTGGCAACACCGGTCTATGGAACCACGCCGATTAATTATCAGTGGCGCTTGAATGGCTCGAATATTCCCGGGGCCACCAACGCCACTTTGGTTTTCAATAGTATCCAACCGACCAACTCTGGACGATACAGCATCTTTATAACGAATGCCCTTGGATATACCAATAGCCGAACCGCTACCTTAACAGTGAAAATCTATCCCCTGCCATCTACCATTGTGGCTTGGGGCGATAATTCATTCGGCCAGACAAACCCGCCCGCTGGGGAGACAAACGTGGTGGCGCTGGCTGCAGGTCGAATCTCAACCATCTTTCTGCGCCAGGATGGAACTATGGGAGACTTTGGTAGTGAAGTGCTCAGCCGCGCCAGCTATAGCGGCTTACGTGCCGCCGCTGTTGAAACAAGTGAATCTTACGGACTTTATCTATCAACCACTGGTATCCCTGTTGGTTTTGGGCTGACCTATCTTACGGGCGATACTGATGTCCCACCTACCGTGACCAACGCCATGGCAATAGCGATTGGCAATCCCCGGTTGGCTCTGTTGACTGACGGCACAGTGATTGGTTGGAATATTCCTCCTGGTTGGGTTCCAACAGACCCCGGTGGAATTATTAACCTACTCTCAACCCAGTCGAATGTCATCGACATTGCGATGGCTGGTTCTCACTGCCTCCTTCTAAAAAGTAACGCCACCGTCGTCGGTTTGGGCATTAATGGTAATGGGGAAAGCACTGTGCCACCTGGTCTCAACAATGTTGCGGCAATTGCGGCTGGTGCATATCACAGTTTGGCTCTGAAGCGGGATGGAACTGTGGTCGCTTGGGGAGACAACAGCAAAGGCCAGATAAATGTACCAGCGGGACTTTCGGGTGTTATGGCCATCTCAGCTGGGGATTTTCACAATCTGGCCCTGAAGAGCAATGGGACCGTCGTCGCATGGGGGGACAATACCTACGGCCAATGCAACGTGCCATCCACTCTCTCCAACGTGGTTTTTATTGCCGCAGGCCCCAATAATAGCGCGGTACTGACCAAGCAACCCGGTGAGTCCATTGCTCCCCATGGCCAAAGCATCCTCGCCGGTGCAAATGTGACTTTTAGCTTTCTTGCCAGTGGATACTTGCCCATGAATTATCAATGGCAGTGCAACGGGACAAACATTTCTGGTGCGACCGGATCCTCGCTCACGATGACCAACGTCCCACTCGCCAGTGCGGGCAATTATCAATGTATCGCGAGTAACGCCTTTGGTATTACCACCAGTTCGCCCGCCGGACTTGCCGTACTGCGACAAACCCCGCAGTTTTCATCAGCAACGCCTGCCATCCCATTTACTAATGGAAGTTTTAGCCTGCAATTGAACCAGTTGTCCGGCCACGGCAACATCATTGTTGAAGCCTCAACCGATCTGGTAAATTGGACGGCAATTTATACTAATCCGCCAGTGCTTGGCTCCTTTCAATTTTCCGACCTGACGGCCACGAACTTCCCTGCCCGTTTTTATCGGGCTTTTGAGCAATAGTTATGACCAAGGATGGCTGTGAATCAATCAGCGGCCCGCAGGTGCTCTGAGAAGCTGGTGGTTGGGAAGAAGTTGCTGCGGGTTTGATATTGTGTAGTAGGTCATGGGTCATTCATGAATGGAACTTGCGTGGCCGAGCAGGTCGGAGCAGTTATGCACGATGAGATTGGTGACGCAGTCGAGTTTTAAGTCTTCACCAATAATCTGTACAGACCTGATTTATCCGTGGTTAAACTTCCTTCAGGTTCGATTTAAACTTTGTCTCCTCCCTCTTTCCCCCGTATCCTAACCCATTATCAAAGGCCACTACCCAAACCATCTACGCTAAGCCACCAAATCATGCGTAAATATCTAGTCATCATTTTTGCGATTATCGCGCTGATTGCGATGGTCAGCATTTCTATGCATTTTCTGCGTACGGTTACGATGGTGGTGTTTCGGCCAGACACCGATGTCACATCATCCCCCGAATACAACTTTTCATCATTTGCCGGAACGGTTTGGAAAACAAAGACCAGGATGGCACTCGCTGACTTAAAGCAATACACGGGCAAGCATGACCTCAGGCTTCTCGTTCCCAAGTATTTCGATCCCACACATCCTGATTACACGCCTGCGCACGACATGCAGATTATTACTGTGCTGCCGGTTGGCACTCGCTTGCGCATCGAGCGATTGATGCAAAACAACGGAAACTGGGGCGGCGTTTACGTGACAGCGACACTGCTGGATGCGGCGAACCCGCAAAAAACCGTATATCTCGATGCCATGCTATTGGAAAGTAATAGGTTTGCATCAAAAGGCCCGACTACGTCCACAAACTGGGGCGTCGAGCCTGAATTCCTGGAGAAGTGACCCGTGCGCCAACACCAAGCACCTTCCGCGTACGGAGTTCAAGCTTTAGCTTGTCCCATCCCCAAATCCCCAGTGTGCATGCGGAAGCACCTCCGCGACTCTGCGGTAAAGCCCTGCGTCCGTTTGACTCCATTTCCCATTCCCCATCTGCGCCCATTCCCTCCCATCTGCGGTAAAAAATCCCTTTCCCCATGGTGCCCCGTCCGGAAGGACACTTGAAAGCGTGGCGTTTCGCCTCCGGTCGGTCGTCCAATTCCGCACTTGGGTTGCTTGACAATTAGTCAATCCGTGGGACTGGTTAATGCAAGTGGCATAAATATATATATGTCACAAAGGAGTGGAGCAGAGACATGCATTACAGCCGGCCATATTGGAAGAGCCCAACCATCTCAGCGGAAACGACAGTGCCAGTACCCGGATCCGCTCCCCCTTGAACTTGGATTACCAAGAGAAAGAAATCTCATGAAAAGGCGTAGCTCTAACGATCACAATAAAGATAAAGGCGGCATTGACCGTCGCGGATTCCTCGAATGCATGGCTTGGGTGGGCACAGGCGTTGTTTACGGTTTCAGCGGCGGAATCCTCCACTCCCAAGTCATTGGCCAGGCGACCACGCCGAATGCTGCCGGACAGGCGTCGGATTTTACCTTCGTCCAGGTCAGCGACAGCCATATTGGATTCAGCCGGGAACCCAACAAGGATGTCACGGCCACTTTCCAGGAGGCGATCACGAAGATCAATGCCATGCCGCAACCGCCGGATTTTATCATCCACACTGGTGACCTCAGCCATTTATCGAAGCCCACCGAATTTGACACAGTTGACCAGGTGCTGAAAGGCGCCAAGGCGGGTGAAATTTTCTACGTGCCGGGAGAGCATGATGTGCTGACCGACACCAAGGATTTTCTTACTCGCTACGGCAAAAACACCAAGGGCGATGGGTGGTACAGCTTTGATCACAAGGGCGTCCATTTTATCGGGCTGGTCAACGTGCTAAACCTGAAGGCCGGTGGCCTCGGCTTGCTCGGGACGGACCAGCTTGACTGGTTGAAGAAGGATGTCGCTGACCTGCCCACCAGCACGCCCATTGTGGTGTTCGCGCATATCCCGCTCTGGGCGGTTTATCCCGATTGGGGTTGGGGCACCGATGATGGCGCCCAGGCGATCTCTCTGCTCAAACGCTTCGGCTCAGTTTCGGTCTTGAACGGCCATATTCATCAAGTCATGCAGAAGGTGGAAGGAAACGTCACCTTTCACACGGCACTGGCGACCGCATTTCCGCAACCGCGACCCGGCAAGGCATCGGGGCCCGGGCCGATGAAAAATGTGCCACCGGATAAACTGCGGAGCATGCTCGGTTATGCCACGGTCAACTACGTTCAAGGCAAGCATGAGTTGGCCGTCATTGATTTGACACTGGCCGGAACTCCCGCCGATACGATGACTGATCCGGAGGTACATATTGACAACTTCACCTTCACGCCCAAAACCGTGACGGTTCACCCTGGAGACACAGTCACCTGGATCAACAAGGACGACGTGCCGCACAAGGTGGTGAGTGTGGATAAGAAGTTTTCTTCAGCTGCTCTGGATACGGACCAAAAGTACTCTTTCACCTTTAAAGAAGCGGGCAAGTATGATTACTTCTGTTCCATCCATCCCCGAATGACCGGCACAGTGATCGTGAAATAACGGAGGCGACAAACAATGGGCCCGGGGTTTCTAGGAACGAATGCTCCACGGACCGCCGATCTCACCCTGGTGATTGAACTCGGGATGGGCTTGGCGCTGCTGGTGGGCACGTGGTTTGCCCGGCGGCGACGCTACCGTGCGCACGCATGGACTCAGTCGATCGTTGTGCTGCTCAATCTGCTGGTGATCGGACTTGTCATGGCGCCATCATTTCGCACCCAGGTACTCCCGGAACTTCCGGGCCGACTGGGCCGCTCCTACTTTGCGCTCGCCACCGCACACGGCGCGTTGGGAATGGTGGCCGAGTTGTTCGCCTGCTACATCCTCCTCGTCGCCGGCACAAAACTACTGCCGCCCAAACTCCGCTTCACGAATTACAAACCATGGATGCGCACCGCGCTGGCCCTATGGTGGCTCGTTCTAATTTTAGGACTGGCAACCTACGTCCGCTGGTACGGTGTGCCCTTCTCCAAGCATCAGGAAAATTCTTGGATCATCAACAGCAATAGCGCGGTGTAAGCGGAAGCACCCCTCCGGCGTGGCGTCAGGCGTCCCGCCCCTGGTGCCCCGTGCGGAAGCACCCGCAGAAACAAACCCACCCAACCCAAAACCCGGACAAGTCCTCCGGATTCATAGGAGCGCGGAATTTATTCCGCTTCAACTCAAGGACTGAATGCAGGCACCAACACCACCCGTGCGCACAGCCTACCGACCAACCCTCCAATACTCTTGCCCCTGAGTTCACGTTAAAATAAAAAATGCACCTTGTTTCATCCGGTTCCACCTCCGCGCGGTAAAAATCCGTGTCCATCCGTGGTGGGTTTAACAAAACCCTTTGTTTATTAGGGTTTGCTCGACAGATGAACGTCCACTGTCAGCAAAACTGTCAGTAACGGGGCGGATGGTCAAACAATTCGCCACGACTGGCCAGAACTTGCTGAAACTTTGCCACAACGCGCGTTTACAACTTCCGTTGCTATGGGCCTGGAATATCGAAAACAGATAATCTGGTTATGAAAAAGAAATACACCTTATTCCCGCGTGGAATTTTGCTACAAAGTGCGTATTGCTTGAGTTTGAGGCCTTAACCAATACCATTGCAGAAAATGGAAACCGCATTGCTTCGGAAAATAATTTTTATCAGCTGCGCTTTAGTCTGGTTGCCGGCCATGCTTTGTCACGGCAGGAGCGCATCGCCGGCTGGCGTGCCGCTTCTCGATGAGATGGCTGGCCGCTGGCTGCCAATGAAGGACGTGGCCAATCCGCCGGAAGTGAACAATTTTCATGACATGCTGTTGGTCAACCGGGACCTGACTTCATTTTTCTGCTACCCCAACGATTGGTTGTGGAACGGGCACCCGCGTTTTGGTTATCCGCCGGTCAAGTTGACCATC
>JAQGPA010000029.1 GCA_028293325.1 Pedosphaera sp.
TTCGACGGCTCAAAAGCTATCGCCGTGTCTTTTGCCGCTTTGACAAGCTCGACGTCCTTTTCATGGGTTTTATCGTCTTGGCGCTTATCGTCGAAGCTTTACGCTTTAGTGTTAACAGGCCCTAATCTTTAGACAATTCCGATGTGACCGCCGCGGCGAAATCGGCAGCAAATGAGTTGTGAAAAGAGATTTGTTCAGCAATTGCAAAGTCTATTTTCGTGAGAAATACGAAGTGATAGCGCGGGAAAATTTAACGCGATCGATTGAGTTTTTGCAGGGGAGACTAGAGCAGGGGCAATAAAGTCATTCCAAGGCCGAACGCATGGCGTCGAAGCGGCCTTTTCCGGAATCTACTGTGACAGGTTGTTTGGCCTTTTCATCCGCCAACTCCACCAATTCCGGGGGCAGTTCCTTGAGAAAGGGCGAGGGATGGCAGGGCATCATCTGGCCATATTTTTTACGACCGGCGCAATGACTGATGCTGAGGCTTCGCATGGCGCGGGTGACTGCCACATAAAAGAGCCGCCGTTCCTCATCCATCGTGCCTTCCACTTTGGAGCGGGTATGGGGCAACAATCCGTCTTCCAAGCCGACGACGTAAACATGGGGAAACTCCAGCCCTTTGCAACTGTGCATGGTGATCAGGGTTACGGCGTCGCCCTGAGCTTCTTTTTCCTCTTCGCGGTCGCTGTCCAAGGTGAGCTCTTCGAGAAAAGTTTGCAGGCGTTCAGTGGGTTTCGGCGTTGCGGGTTGGCCACCGTCCAATGTCGCAACCAGGTCCTTCAGATTGCGCACCCGATTTTCCGAGGCTTCCGGGGTTTTTTCGGAACGGCGCAATTCGGTTATATAGCCCGTCTCCTCCAAAAAGCGGTCAGCCCAAACCTGCAGGGACAAAGTCTGGCCGTCCAGGAGCAACGCACCCGTGCGTTCGACGAAGGCAACAAATTCTTCAATGCTGGAGCGGGTCTTGGTCAGGAACGTGGTCGTTACGGTTGGATTCTTCATCGCGCTGAACACCGAACATTGGCGTTCGTGGCTGGCCGCGAGCAAACGCTCCATCGTAACGTCGCTCAGTCCGCGGGCCGGCACGTTGGCGATACGCAGCAGGCTGATATCATCGTCTGGATTGATGAACATCTTGAGGTAGGCAATAAAGTCTTTTATTTCGCGCCGGTCGAAGTAACTTTGGCCGCCAATCAGGTGATAGCGCACACTCGCCTGGCGCAGCGCCATTTCCAATGCCCGCGACTGCAGGTTGGTGCGAAACAGAATCGCCTGGTCAGACCAGGGGACGCGGCCGGCCAGCCGGGCATACTCGATCTGTTCCACAACTGAACGCGCTTCCGCTTCGTCACTCTCAAAGGCGTGCAGCATGATCTTTTCCCCCTGGCCGTTTTGCGACCAGAGTTGTTTGCCACGGCGGCGCAGATTATTTTTAATGATGGCATTGGCGGCGTGGAGAATCGTGTTCGTGGAGCGGTAATTTTGCTCCAGCTTGACGACTTTGACTTCAGGGTAATGCTTTTCCATTTCGAGCAGATTGGTGATTTCCGCCCCGCGCCAGCCATAGATGCTTTGGTCGTCGTCGCCCACCACACAGAAGTTGCGATGTTCCCTGGTCAACAGGTGCATCAGATTGAACTGTGTGGCATTCGTATCCTGATACTCATCCACCATGACATACTGATACTTGGTCCGGCAGGCCTCCAGGGCTTCAGGATGCTCGGTGAAGAGCTTCAACGTCAGCAGGATAAGATCATCGAAATCGACCGCGTTGCAGGCACGCAAGGCGGATTCGTAACGAGTTTTGATGTGCTCGGCCATGGCAGCGACGCCGGGTTCGGCAAAGGCTGCGGCCCGCGTACCACCGTTTTTGTAGCGGCTGAGCAGGCTGAGAATGGCCGCCGGGTCGGTTTTCTCACCTTTGGCTGAAATTCGGCTAAGGATTTTTTTAATTGCGCCGATTTGTTCCGATTCGTCGTAGATGACGAAGTTCTTTTTATAGCCGAGCCGTTCGATGTGTTGCCGCAGGATGCGAACGCAGAGAGAGTGGAACGTGCAGATGGTGGGGCGGTCGGGACGAGTTCCGTCGGCGCGTTTGGCGGGGCGGGGGATTAACTTGCGCACCCGCTCCTGCATTTCCCGCGCGGCCTTGTTGGTGAAGGTCACGCCGAGGATGTTGCCGGGGGCAACGCCCTTTTCGATCATGTGCGCAACGCGGAAAGTGATGACCCGGGTTTTGCCCGTGCCCGCGCCGGCGAGGATCAGGACCGGTCCACGGATGGTCTCCACGGCCTGCCGCTGCTGCGGGTTCAGAGTACTCAGGTTCAACATTGCGCGCGGAGTTTAATGGCCTGCCAAGTGAACGCAAGCGCATTGAAAAATTTTCGGCTTTTATGGGAAAAGGAGGAGATGTTTGGCCGCAAAACTGTGGAGAAGAAAAATTATTCCGAAGCTCCTTTGCGCTCCAAGACGATTTCCGTTGGCCAGGCGGCGGGTGATAGCCGGGTCAGATATAGGACGGTTTCCGCGCAATCCTCCGGTTGCAGGTAATCCGGGCCGCTCCTGCCGGTCATGGGCGTGGCGACCATGGCCGGACAGATTGCCGTGGCTTTGATGTCATCCCCCTTGCCCTCGGCGGCTAGTGCCTGAGTCAGCGCAATAACGCCAAATTTGGATGCGCTATAAGCGCCGGTACCGGCCCAAGCCTGCTTTCCTGCGACCGATGAGATATTAATAATCATACCGCGAGGCTCGTCAGTTTGCGGCTTGTTCTTGCGCATTTGGCGGTAGGCGGCGCGCGAGCACCAGAAAGTTCCGTAGAGATTGGTTTTCAGAACACGGTCAAAGTCCCCGGTAGAAGTCCGAGCAATAGTGCTTCCGCCGCCTATGCCGGCATTATTGATCAGCAAATGAATGGTGCCAAAGGTGGCGATGGTTTTCTCGATGAGCGCGTCGCAATCCTTTTCCTGAGAGACGTCGGCTTTGAGAGCGAGAGTCTTGATTCCAAATTGATTTGCCAAATTCCGAGCGGTTTGCTCATTTTGCTTTTGGCGTCGGGCGGTGATGACCACATTGGCACCTGCCTGCGCCAAGGCCGTTGCGATGGCCAGGCCAATACCGCTGTTCCCGCCGGTTACGACTGCGATTTTCCCTTTGAGATCCACAATATGAGTTGGCCAGTCGATTTTGAGTGGTGCCGGCTACCTTCGCCATTGGGCTTATTTGCGTTAGCTATGTTGTTGGGACTGCTTCATCATGAAAGGCTTGGAAGCGGCGCATTCAAGGTGCAACCCGCGCCAGAGGGGGGACTGGCAAACGTGAGAAGAAACCGAGAAGTCGGTAAACCGGCTTGCCCGCATAATTTTTTCCAAATCCCGCTTTGAAAGACCGCAAAACGGCACGCTGCCGGTCCTTTGGTCGAGGGCATGTTTTAATCGTTGCGGCAGGAAAGGATAAATGCTGCGGCGAATCTGGCGTCGCACACGATGCCAAGGCGGGAGAGTTGCGATATCGACCGCATCGAAGAATAACCGGCCGCCGGGAGCAAGCCAGTCGTGAAACTTGTTACAGAGTTCGATCGTGACAGGACAGCCGTGGCCAAACATGCCGAGGGAATAGATTAAATCAAACGACTCTGGTGGAAACGATTTCAGATGAGCGTTGGCGCAGTGCAGTTCGATTTTTTTGACCGAGATTTCGTTTTGCTTCACGGGGGTCGTGGCTATGTTCAGCATCGCTTCAGAAATGTCGATGCCCACCAAGTGTGCCACGCTTTTGAGGCAATAGAAATAGCGGCCGGTGCCACAACCCACGTCCAAGGTGGTTATAGGGCGGCCGAAAGATGAAGAGAGAGTGCCGAGAATGCCCCGCAGATGCCGATGATGTTCGGTGGTGACTTCAATTTCATCATCGCTGCGATATCTGGTGGCTATGTTGCCGTACGAGGCACTGACCTGCTCCCCGATACTTTTGAAGTCCATGGGTGCCGTTGAGTTTTCCCCGGTCTGCTCAGGGTTGAGGACCGGGGATTTATTGGTATTAGACATGGGGAGATGGAGACAAATTTATCGAACATCCTTCCTGATTGAAGGAATTGGAACTTGCGATGGCCAATCCAGGTTAATTCTTTAAGCAGCCGCGGCAACTTCGACAGGCGGACGCGACCGAAGAAAGGCGAGCGAGCCACGGGAACCACCCCAAGCGGCAACCAGCGCCGTTAATACGAGCATGGCAAAACTCCACCATCCGGCAGCAGATACGCCCTTGGCTGCAGTGTTGCCTGCCTGACGGGCCTTTTGCTCCAATTGAGCTTTGGCTTGTTGACTGTTTTGGATCCAGCGATCCACGGTTTGATTGGCCTGGTCCTGGCTCATGTTGTTTTGTGAAACAAGACTGGAGACCACGGCCTGCCGGTCCTCCGGCCTGGCATTTTGGCCTTCCGCCATCAGACGGCCTGCGGAGGCAACCAATTGCGGGTTTTGTTGGGACAGGTTCTGGATTTCCTGTTGCGTTGAATCCGAACCTCCGCCCGTCGCGCTTTGCAACGCGGAGCCAACTCCACCTTGAGCGCCGCCCGAGGAAGACATGGCAGATTGGGCCGCCGGCACGGTGCTTTTAAGTATGCTGGTCGTGCCGCTTAATAATCCACTCAGGGCACTGGAAAACAGATAAACCGACAATAATGTGACGGTTGCCCAAGTGATAAGACCGTGCAAGCCACCTTCGGCGCCGCGGACAAAGCCTGAGAGCCGCCCCGCCACCCAGCCACCTAAAAAGAGGGAGATGAGGCTGGTGACCAGAAACCAAATGGCGGCACCGATTCCAATGCCTTGGGCTGAACTCTGATCGGCTGTCAGCGGGTTAACCGCGGTGGCACCAATGCTGATGCCCAGCACGCTAAAGACCAGTTCAGCCACAAGCGTAATGACCAAGCCGGCGAAAATGGACGCCCACGAAATACGCCGCATCACGGGTATGGTCCCGAACAATGCCGGATCGTTTGCTAATTTATCGTTCATGTTAAATCCTCAGTATGAAGTGAGATTCTTAGTGTTAATTGAGCCAATAGGATTTAACTCCCGCACCTGTCTGTAAACCACTTCATTATCAAACTAACAGAAGACCCCATGGCTGCTAATGGGGTATTTACCTTCCGCCGGGCAAGGATTACCCCGTACAGCCAGATTTGCGTGCGTCGGAAAAGCTGTTTCGTGGACGAATCCACGAAACGGCAATTGTCGTCGGGCTTATTCCCCATCTGCTGCTGCCAGCGCCTTGCGATTTATGCTGGTTGTGGCCAATTCAGTGAGTTTCTGATCGGCCTTTTCCTCTTCGTCGAGGGTTTGACCCAGCAAGTTTTTGATATCTTCACGGCCCATCTCCTTGGCCCATTGAACGATCGTGCCGTAGCTGGCGATTTCGTAATGCTCCACTTTTTGGGCTGCGCCGACGAGAGCCGCGTCCAGAACGGACGGGTCGGCCTTTTGGCTCATAATTTCGCTGGCTTCCTCGAGGATGCCCTTCATGGCCGCGCAAGTTCTGGCTTTGGGCGGCTGGCCAAGAATTCTAAAGACTTCCTCCAAGCGGTTGACATGGCCTTCCGTCTGGTGCAAATGCTCCTCGATGGCGGATTTCAGCTCGGGGGAAGAGGCTTTTTTCGCCACCTTCGGCAGGGCTTTGGTTAACTGTTTTTCGGCGCTATACAAGTCTTTGATTTCTTGCAGAAAAATGGCATCCAATGAATTTATTGTTTCCATAATAATGAATTTGGTTTTTGTTGTTCTTTTTTGGGGCCTGCCGGATGTGATTAATAAGTTGAAGGTTATTTTTATCCTAAATTGGTGGTGGCGAACATTATGGCTGCATGGTGAGGCGCGGCCTGGTTGAAGGCATTGTTATTGGCGGGCTGATAGCGATAAATTTTCGGCACACTGGCGGATGCTCCAACCGGTGTGTCCCAATCACCGGCTTTCAGGGGTTGGGCCTGCTGGAACTGGGTAGGGGTCGATTCCAGGATGGCGCGATCGCTTTGGCCATCCGGGTTTAAATAATTGATCGGCACGGCAAAGAGTTGATCCATGGCTTGCTTATTCGATACGGTAATAAAGGGCCCCGGTTTGAGAATTGCGAAAGCTCCCTTCGGACTACCCAAATCCACCAACAAATCGGAAATGGTTCCAATCTCATGGCCCTGCCGGTCAACCACGGCTTTGCCACGCAGGCGACTGGCTAATTCCAAATGGTTCCGTCGGTCGGGGGGCGAAGTTGACGATTGTGTCTCCGCTATCGGCGCCGATTGTTGGTAATATTGGTAAATTTGGCGGGCAGGCGCAGGATTTCCCAACCGGGCCATGGTCGCGCGGTTAAATATGGGAGCACTTTTCCAACGATCCAAGGTCACATCCAATGACACGGTGTTCCGCTTGGTGGTCGCCAGTGACATGGCACCCGGTGGCACCACTTTTTGCTGCCGGCCAATCCCGATGAATCCGCCGGAAGAAATGATTACGTAAGCAACGCGCCCTGAGCGGATATCAATGATCAAGTCACTGACCGAGCCGAGTTTGTTGCCGGCAGTGCTTTCAACGCGTTTGCCCAGCAAAGCGCTGGCTTGGACTCCCGGACTGTCTTGCGTCAACGTTTGCTGCTGCGGTTGATGGCTGAGCCTGTTATCAGGATTTAAATTCTGCGCCAGCGAACGTGGTTCCGGCAGACTCGACATCAAGGTTGCTAAAATTACTGAAGGGAGAAAACTTCCGAAGTTTTTCATGAAAAACTATCCGCCGCCCTGATTTCCTTCTCCATGGGGTCTTTCCCTTAAAACATAGTAAAATTGCGGTACGAACGCTGGTTGTCGGCCCAAATCCACCCGTCTTGGTGACGAGATTTGCGGTCAAATATTTTGAGCAAAGGAAATTAGCCGCCGGTATTCCCCCAGCACAGTGCGCAGAAAGATATCCAGCGCAGCCACCTGCCGGTCGATGGGCGACAGGTGGGGTGTTTCGAAGACAATCTCGAACGGTGTGGGTTGCATCTGTGCGGGAGCGGCCAACACACCTTCGTAATGACCGCTGATAATGCCATCCTGGGCGGCGAAGCCGTCGATCAAGGTATTAAGATTACGCGGAAGAATCCGGCCAGCTTCCGCCAAGGCGGGGCGCAGGAGATTTTCCGTGAGGGTCGCACCGCGCACAAACCCGTAAATGCCGTCACTGGTGTCATCCGCGTGAAGTTGGATGATGCCGTTAAAGTGAAGCGTGCGCAGTTCGTGTTCCAGAAGGCGGACTTCGGCCTCAGCGGAGGATTTCCAAAATTCCCGATTCAAGTCCAGCCCGCGACGCGAGGAGCGCGTGTTATCCTCAAAGCCCGTGGGATTGCAGACCGGATAGGCGTAAATGATGTAATTTTCCGCCAGCGCTGGTTCATGTGTCAGGTCGAGCAGAAAGCGGACAAGCGCCAGCGCTCCAGCGGGTTCATCGCCATGAATGGCGGCAAAGATGCCGATACGGATGGGATCGCCGCTGTTCGGTCCGCGAAAAGTGTAGCGGGGGATGGCATAGGGATCGCCATCGGAATCGAAGGCGAGAAGGTCGGTCTTGAGAGCAGGCTGGTCATGCAGCGGTTCCAAGAGCAGCGGAATCGACCGCCGTCCGTCTCCGGTCCGCAAGCCGTTCAACGAGATGCGTTCCAATTCGATGCTCATTTCAGCCAGCTCCCCTGCCAATCTTCTCCAATTCCTCCCAGCGCGCGAACAGTTGCGCAAGTCGATTTTTGGTGGCGGCGATTTTGGCCATCAACTCGTTCGTTTGCTGGCCGTGTTCCTGATGAAAGTTGGGCAGGGCGAAGAGTGCCTCAATTCGCGCAATTTCCACTTCTGTTTCCATGATCTGCGCTTCGATACCTTCAAGCTCGCGGGTCTCCTTGAAGGAGAGTTTCCGGGCGCGGCTGGCATTGCCGGTTGGTTTAACGGCAGCAGGTGGGGTGGAGACAAGGCTGGCGGTCTTGCCGTTCCTGACTGCGGCCGTCGAGCGCGCGCTTTTCTCCAGATAATAATCATAATCGCCGACGCTGTAGCTGACCCGTTCATCACCTTCAAAGGAAAGAATGCCCGTGCAGACGCGATTGAGAAAATAACGGTCATGGCTCACGACCAAGACACAGCCGGGGAAGGCAACCAGCGCTTCTTCAAGAATGCGCAACGTTGGGAGATCCAGATCATTGGTCGGTTCATCGAGGACAAGAAAGTTGCCGCCGTTTTTTAGAATGCGGGCCAGCAACAGGCGGCTGCGTTCGCCGCCCGACAAATACTTCACCTGGGTGTTAATCCGTTCATCGGTGAACAGAAAACGCTTGAGATAAGCGCGTAAGGACAGCTTCTCCTCGCCGAAGATGACAAACTCCGTGCCGTCGCCGACTTCTTCAAACACCGTTCGCTCCTCACGCAAGAGCAGCCGGCCTTGATCGATGTAATTAAATTTTGTGAGCGGCCCGATCTTCACCGTGCCTTCCGTGGGCGCCAGATCGCCGATGATGACCTTGAGCAGGGTGGTCTTGCCCAGTCCATTGCGGCCGGCCACGCCGATGCGCATGCCATTTTCAAAAGTGAAGTCAAACTCACCGAACAATCGCTTCCCGCCCAAGGTCATTCCGGCGTTGCTTAGTTCCACCACGCGATTTCCCAATTGCGGGGGTGGGGGAATGACCAGTTCCATATCTGATTCAATTTCTCCCGGTCCCTGCCCAGCCACCTCATAGTAGCGATCCAGCCGACTTTTGGATTTGGTGGTCCGGGCTTTCGGACCGCGGCGGACCCAATCCAATTCGCGCCGCAAAAACATTTGCCGCTTGTGTTCGACAAGCTCTTCGGTGGCCTGTCGTTCCGCCTTGGACACGAGATAATCGGTGTAGTTGCCGGTGTAGGAATAGAAGGTGCCGTTGGCAACTTCGACAATGGTGGAGGTGATACGGTCCAGAAAATACCGATCATGCGTTACCAGCAGGAAGGCGCCGGGAAATTCCTTTAAGAAGTCGCCGACCCATTCAATGGATTCCGGGTCGAGATGGTTCGTGGGTTCATCGAGGATTAAGAGGTCTGGCCGCGAAATAATTGCCCGGCACATGGCCACGCGCCGTTTTTCACCACCGGAGAGAGTGTCGATGCGACGCTCGCCATCCGGCACGTTAAGATGGGACATCGCGGTTTTGAGCCGATGCTCCAAGCCCCAGCCGTCGAGGAGCCGGATGCGCTCTTCCAGTTCGTCATGCCGCTTCGATTCCGCGGGCAAGGACTCGAATTGATGAATTAAATCAAGAACATGCTTTGCGCCGGCGCGCACGTTTTCATAAACGTTTTTTTCCAGATCCAAGGTGAACTCCTGCGAGAGATAGCCGATCACCAAATCGCGGCGGCGAGTTTGCGTGCCCGCGTCGGGTTGCTGTTCGCCCGCCAGGATTCTGAGAAAGGTTGATTTTCCGGAGCCATTACGGCCCACCATGCCGATGCGATCCCGTTCGCAAATGGTCAGCGAGGCTTTGTTGAGCACCAACTGTTCATTATAGCGGACCTCCAGGTCCGTCGCAGTCAGAATTGCAGTTGTTGAATCGTTGGCCATGATTGTTGCTTTCCGGCAAAGCGATTAACCTAACAAAATTTCGGTTTCGGACAAGCTGCATTCTTAGGCGGGAGTCTCTCTGCCATAGTCTTACGGGCAGGGTCGCGGGCGCGAGTGAGGTTTGCCTCACCCTGCCAATCGGCGGAACCGATTATTTAGCCAGTGGCCCGTAAATTATTGGGCGGTAAGGCCGCGAGCTCGATTTTAGAATTGGTTTGGGCGAAATAATTCATCGACCATTCGTTGGTGAATAACAGCACCGGATTATTATCGCTATCGAAGGCGATCCTTGCTCCGGTTGGCAGTTGCAAGGGTTCCAAGTCTTCTTCGGTCATCGAGGCGGGCAGCCAGCGCACCACTGTCCAAGGCGCAGCTTCCAGTCGTGACGCCGCGCCGTATTCGCTTTCCAGGCGGTATTGCACGACTTCGAATTGCAGCGGGCCGACTGCGGCCAACAGCGGCACCTTGGTTACGGAATCCTTCAGATGCAGGATTTGAATGACGCCTTCCTGCAATAATTGATCCAAGCCCTGGCGAAATTGTTTGTACTTGGCCGTGTTGGGATTGTGAAGCAGCGCAAAGCTCTCCGGTGTGAAGCGCGGGATTTCGCGATACACGATGCTGGCATCCGTGGTCAGGGTGTCGCCGATGCCGAAGTCCGAATGGCCGACCAGTCCGATGATGTCGCCGGCAAAGGCTTCGTCCACGGTCTCACGTTCATTGGCGAACAGTTTGTGGGAGCTGGAGAGGCGAACTTTTTTGCCCGTGCGCGAATGGAATACCTGCATATCGCGCTCGAATTGGCCGGAGCAAATTCGCAAAAACGCGATGCGGTCCCGGTGTTTCGGGTCCATGTTCGCCTGAATCTTGAAAATAAAGCCGGAGAAGATCGGGTCTTCCGGCGCGATGACGCCGCTGGCGATGGGATGCGGTTTGGGGGGCGAAGAATGTTTGAGGAAACCGTCGAGCATCAGCTTCACTCCGAAGTTATTGGCGGCGCTCCCGAAGAATACCGGGGTGGTCTTGCCGGCGAGCACGGCTTCGGCGTCGAATGATTCGCCCGCGTGCTCCAGCATGTGGAGTTCCTCGCTGACCTTGTTAAAGGTTTCTTCATCCAAACGCTCGCGGATGACCGGGTCAGCCAGGTTCCCAATCGCCACGGGTGCGCGAAAAGCCCCGCCGACCGTCCGCTCGAACAAATGCACCTGGTGTGCGTGACGATCAAATACGCCTTTGAAATCCGCACCGTTGCCAATGGGCCAGTTGACCGGGAACGCACCGATTTTCAGCACGCGCTCCAATTCATCCAGCAGCGCGAGCGGTTCCAAAGTGGGACGGTCGCACTTGTTCATGAAGGTAAAAATCGGCACGCCGCGCTGACGGCAGACCTCGAACAGCTTGCGGGTCTGGGTCTCAATACCTTTGCCGGCGTCGATGACCATCACTACAGCGTCCACGGCAGTGAGCACGCGATAGGTGTCTTCGGAAAAGTCCTTGTGGCCGGGAGTGTCGAGCAGATTGATGTGGTAGCCGTCGTAATCGAATTGGAGCACGGTTGAGCTGATGGAAATGCCGCGCTTGCGTTCCAATTCCATCCAGTCCGAGGTGGAAGCGCGCTGGTTCTTCCGGGCGGTTACCGACCCGGCCAGTTGCACTGCGCCGCCGTAGAGGAGCAACTTCTCCGTGAGCGTCGTCTTTCCCGCGTCCGGGTGGGAGATGATGGCAAACGTTCGTCGCTTCGCAATTTCACTTTTAATATCCACAAGGGCGGGGAATGTAACATGGCTTCAGCGTGGGACAAGGAGGAATCCATCAAAGAAATTGCCTAGGTTCATTCCAGGAACCTTTCGCGGATGGCGGGTTCGGGGACCAGGCAGGTGTCGCGGCGGCCAAACCAGCGATAGCGGTTGCGGGCGATGGTGGAATAGACCCAGTCCCGCACGGAGCGGGGTATGAGTTTGAAAATCAACAGCAGTTTCCAAAAGCCGCCAAATTGCCGCGCTACTTCCAAGGCGGCATCACTCTTAAAGTAGGCCTGCGTTTTCGTTATGAGCAGCATGGTGTGCAGGTTATTCGGGTCGAGCCCATGCGCTTGATAGAGCTTTTGGCCAGCCTCGGATTGAATGGAGGCAAACTTGAATAGCGCGCGCCGGTCATGCCGGATGATGAAGCGAATGGACCCGACGCAGAGATTGCAGACGCCATCAAATAAAAGCACGTTGTCCCCAGGTGGATTCATGATCGGCTGGTCTTGGTTGCGATGGAGTTGGGCACGGTCTGGCTCAAGTCGGCGCCGAAGCTTAATGAATACGGGCCATTTGCGGCTGATAACGCAAGCCGACGCGTCGGCGGCACCACCAGCCCAGCACGAGGCCAAATATCAGATGGGCGCTGGCCGTGAGGAAAATAAAGCGGCCATTCACCGGGAGGCCAAAAAAGCTCGCGTAAGGGGTCAGCAACAGCATCATTTCGACAAATAAGGCCCAGGCCACCGCGCCCCAGAAGAGGAGGCGTGGATTGGGACGGACGACCATAGCCAGGAACATGATGCCGAGGGCTGCGCCGTTGGAAAAGTGGTAAGCCCAACCGAGTAGCTGGACCAACCACTCCGGACCGTCGGCACCCAGCAGCAGTTGGCCAAATCTGGAGAATGGCTTAAAGAGCGGAGCGCCATTTAATACGAATGGCAGGCGATAGAGATCGTAAGCGACTGCGGCGATGATTCCACCGAGGGCACCCTGTACAATCCAAGTGTGAGCATTGGCCGCGTTGTTTGGAGCGCGACGCTGGAAATAGGCAATGATGGCAAGAAGAGCTGTGGCCGGCGGCAGTACCCAGCAGCCAAACAGCCGCATGCTCCAGAGACCAAAGAATTGGCCGAGCAGGCAGGCGAACGAGAGGAACGCCAGCCCAAACACAATCAACCGCAGACTGAAATTACGCAGCATATCCTTTTAACGGCTTACGGGATGAGAGTGGCCTGACTTTGCTGGAATAGCAAGCCCGGCCATTCGTGCTGCGCGGTCGTTCACTGTTTCAAACCGAGCTTCTTTAGTTTCGGTGCGATTACCACGCTACAATAAGGATTCCGGTTCTTGTTTAGCCGGTAGTAATCCTGATGGTAATCTTCAGCGGGATAGAAATCCGCAGCCTTGGTGATCTCGGTCACGATGGGTTTGGTGAATTCCTTGGTGGCGGCAGCCTTGGATTTCTCGGCGATCTCCCGTTGCCCATCAGTGTTGTAGAAAATCGCGGAACGATACTGGGTGCCGGTGTCCATGCCCTGGCGGTTAAGGGAGGTGGGATCGTGGGCCTCCCAGAAGACGGCGAGGATTTTTTCCAAACTGGTTTGTTTGGGATCAAATACGACGCGTGAAACTTCAGCGTGACCCGTGTTGCCAGTGCAAATTTGTTCGTAAGTGGGATTTTTCAACGCGCCGCCCATGTAGCCGGAAGTGACAGAGAGCACGCCGGGAATCTGCTGAAAAACGGCTTCGGTGCACCAAAAACAACCCGCACCGAGCGTAATGGATTCGGCGCCTTCAGGAATTTTGGGAGTGGGAGCAGGCATATGATTGGGCTTGGTATTGACGATGGCAGTCTTGGATTCATCCGCACAACCGGCTGTCACCAGGCTGAACAACACAAACATTAGATAAATATATCTCATAAATCAAACCTTATGCAGGTGTGATGCAAGGAGGAACGAATTATTCCATTCCGCCACAACATAAGCGTTCTTCACGCTGGCGCAAGAAAGCCGGTATCCGATGGGATGCCGGCTTTGGCGTAATGATTGAATTGCGGGGTTTAGCCTGCGAGGTCTTTTTTGACCTGAGTTTGCAATTCAGCCACCGACTTGTCATCCAAGCCGGTCGCGGTCCAGACGATATTGTTCTTTTGTTGCGCGTAATAGATGGTGCGGCTGACACCTTTGACATTGTAGGCTTTGTCCCAATCCTTCTCCACGGCCACGACCACCGGGAACGTGATGCCATTTTTGGCGGCGGCGGCTTCAATGGCCTTGGCGTCCTTGGAGTCAATCACCTGCGCGAACACGCCGAGCTTCGGGTTGGCGGTCTGCAGGGCCTGGAGTTTCTTCAGATCAGCCCAGAAGGACTGATCGCCCAGTTTGCCAAACGCGACCACCTTGGCCGGCTTGGCGCCGTAAGCGCACACCTGGCAGTATTCCTTGCCCGTGGCGACGTTGTGAATGGTGTAGGGAGTCAGGCTATCGCCCGGCTTGAGGGCGGCCTGGCTGAGGCCCGCGACGGAAAGGGTGAGTAACAACAGTGCTATTTTTTTCATGTGTCTTTTAGCTTAATTGAATTGAACACCGATATATTAATTCAAAATGCAATTTGTGCAAGTGGTTGGAACAACAGGCACCACTCCGATCCGAATTGAGAGTATTCCGAGCTTGTTTTGGAGAATAGACCTGTCAATGACCCGACTCTGTGGTTGTCCCTTTAGCTGCTGGAGGGAGCTTTTTCCCGGGAATCGGATTAGCCTGGTGATCCGCATCTTTAACTTGTTCAGGCGTTAACTGGAGAGCGTTGGAGACCAAATTACGGTTGATCGCGCGCGGACTTAAAGTCCACATGGCCCCAGTTGCGGGATCGACGAACGCGAGTCCAATCAAGCCGCCAAAGATTGCGTTGCCAAAATACCATCCATTTAAGGTTGATTGGACGTAGGTTTCGGAAGGATAGCAGCCGGGAGCTTCAAAGATTAATTTGTATTGCTCACGGGAAAAGTAGCCTTGATGCCGCTTCAACATGACAGTTGCAGGAGTTGTCTCAGTGCAAACGGTCTCTCCCTTGGTATTATAAATTGTAACTTTCGCGCCGTTAGGGTTGGAGGTTAATTTCACGCTCTTATCTGCTCTGCCATCCACAATGGAAGCACATCCGCTTCCGAGCATAGTAACAGTCGCTAATATCAGGCTGATTAGAATTAGTTTTTTCATAGTTTGATTAGTGGTTCTCTCAGCGAAAATAGGGGTCGGATACAATTGTGTCACCAACCTCCTCGCTGAACTGTCTTGGATTGAATAGCTACTTTGGCAGGCGGTCAAGCGGATTTGAGATGCCTGGAGTCACATAAAAAAACGCCTGAAGGGAGTTATGGTGGAAAACCGATTGCCAGTTTTACTGCGGCGTATTCGGGATGGACGTGGCCATTCTTTTGTCGGATGACCAAGGGTGGTTCCACCCAGGTCTGTTTGCGAAACGATGGTGGCAGTTGGTCGGCGCGCGTCATGCCAAACAAGGTTAACAAGGGTTCATTGTCTTCCCGCAATACGATGGGACGGCGGCGGACGATGGTCAACTCCGCTTGTTCGGCTGCGGCGGCGACCCGTTCCAACTGTTCCGTTGGGAAGACGCAGGCAAAGAATCCGCCGAGGGCGAGATGTTTCGCGGCTACGTCGCAATAGTCTGCAATATTGCCGCGCAACTCGAAGCGGCAGGCGATTTTTTGCGGGTGATCGCCTTCCACCCCGCTGCCGGAGGGAAAATAGGGCGGGCTGCCTAGCACGAGGTCAAATTGCTCCTCCGCGCGGAGCAACGCCGGGTCGCGGAAATCGCCCTGGCGAATTTCATAACGGGTTTCCAGGCCATTATACCGCGCTGATTTCTGCGCCAACCGCACGCTCTCCTCCTGTGCTTCAATGGTGACAAACCGCGCGCCGGGCAAACGCCAGGCGGCAATCATGCCCACCGAGCCAATCCCGCTGCCCAAGTCCAAGGCCGTGCGGGCGGTGGGGCACCACGAAGTTCCGTACCAAGCCGTCAGCACGTCATCCGTGGAAAAGCGGTGACCTTTTATAAGCTGAAAAAGTCGAAAATGGCCGCTGATGGCATCGAGCGATTCGACCTCGGGAACATCGACGCTGTCGGCGGCGGCACCCGGCGCGAGCGGCCCCGGCTTGGCCCAACCTTTGAAAAACGGCGCGGAATAATCCGGTGGTTCCGGGCCGCTCATAAGGCGATCATGGCGTTGCAGTTGCGTAATGCGCGCGATGCTCTATGCTGTCGAACGTTCACGAGTTGCCATTTGAGTTTGCCGTTT
>JAQGPA010000030.1 GCA_028293325.1 Pedosphaera sp.
TTGGAATCGACCCCCTGGAGGAACTTCCACTCCAGTGAGCCCCAGAAGCCGTTGCCGGTGCTGGCGTGAAAGGCGATGCTGTAGCCGCACAGCCACCACAAGATGGTGACCAGCCCGGCAATGCCCAAACATTGGGCCATGACCGAGAGGACGTTCTTGCGCCGGACCAAGCCGCCGTAGAACAGGGCCAGCCCGGGCAGGGTCATGAAGAGCACCAGGGCGGCGCAGACCATCTGGAAGGCATTGTGGCCCGGACCAGGTCCGGCCACCTTGGAGGCCACGTTGGTGTCGCTGGCCGAGGGGCGGGCGGCGTTGTTGACATACGCCTCCAGGTCCGCCACCCGTTGGTCCAGAGTGGGATCCTTGGGGGCGGGTGCCGCGGCGGGCGCGTTGGTAGCGGCGACGACAACGGCGGCCGCAGCATTGGTGGCGGGCTTATCAACCGCGCGCAGAGTGGCGCCGGTGAAAAGCAGGCCGGTCAGCAAGCCGGTTAAAAGCAATAATCTTTTCATGGATTGATTGAGTTAAGTTAAAAAGTGGTGGTTAGGGGTGGGTTCGGTTAAACGGCTTTCTCGCCTTTTTCTTCGGTGCGAATGCGGATGGCATCCTCGACGGCGGAGACGAACACTTTTCCATCGCCGATCTTGCCGGTCTTGGCTGATTTGACGATGGCAGCAACCGCTGGCTCGACTTGACCGTCAGCCACGACGAGTTCCAATTTGATCTTGGGCAGGAAATCAACGGTATATTCACTCCCCCGGTAGATCTCGGTGTGGCCCTTCTGACGACCGAATCCCTTGACCTCGGTGACGGTCATCCCTTCGATCCCGATCTCGCCCAGGGCGTCCTTAACTTCCTCCAGCTTGAATGGTTTGATGATGGCTTCGATTTTTTTCATTGTTTGATTTGGTTAACGAGAAGCTTCCTTGCTTCAATGGACGCATTAAGTGTCGCCGCAAAGAAGCACTTCTCATGTAATAAGTCCCTTTAGCAGCCCTAGTGCCAGCATGTTAGAAACAACTACCGGCAAAGTTGTAAATGACTATCGGCAAATATATTAAAGCGGCATTAATTTTGAAGTTAGGAAGACGAACGCAGAAAGACCTGCTCGCATTTATTCAATGTGAGCTTTTTTCAACAGCGTTGTGAGGAAAGGTATCAGTTCCTTATTATTCAGAACCAATGCCTTGAAGAGGATTTGTTCGCGGCTCCGGGATAATGCTACACGGCAAGCTCCCCCTTCTCTTCCGTGCGGATACGAATGGCTTCATCCACCTTCGAGACGAAGACCTTGCCGTCCCCGATTTTGCCGGTTTTAGCAGCCTTGATAATGGCACCCACGGCAGGCTCAGCCAAGGCGTCGCCAATGACGAGTTCCACATGAATTTTGGGCAGGAAATCCACCTTGTATTCCGATCCACGATAAATTTCCGTGTGACCTTTCTGGCGGCCAAATCCCCGGACTTCGGTGACGGTCATGCCTTGAATGCCGATTTCGGCCAGCGCCTCTTTGACTTCCTCCAATTTGAACGGCTTGATGATTGCTTCGATTTTTTTCATAAAGATTTCCTTTTTGCGGCCACCCGGCCTGGTGGCCCAACGCCGGGTTGCCTCCTTAAACCTACCTCACGCGCGGCAAAGATTTATTGATAAATTAATATCCCGGACAGCCCCGCTGAAAATCAGCAGTTGGGCGGCACGAACGGCTTTTCACACCACGACCAATACTCGTAGGTAACGCGTAACAATTCGACGAACTTTTCAAACTCCTGCGGTTTGACGATATAGGAATTTGCCCCCAGTTGGTAGGCCCGCCGAATGTCCTCATCAATTCTTGAGTTGGTAAACACAATTACCGGAAGCACCGAACACTCCGGATGGGATCGCAACCATTCCAGCACTTCGAAACCGCCCATGCGCGGCATTTTTAAATCGGTGAAAATGACACTCGGAAAAGGAAACTCCGCGCGATCTTTGAATTTATCCGCGCCGCGCAAATAATTGATGGCGTCCACTCCATCTTCCACCACCCGCACAGGATTGGTTATACCAGCCTTGGTCAGTGCTTTCTGGAGTAGAAGCACATCATTCGAATTGTCCTCCACAATCAAAATCGTCAGATTCCGATTCACGCCGCAACTTACCATCATTTAGGGTTTGAACAACGGGGTGTAGCTCCCACTCCGGCGTTTAACCGTGAATGACCAACTGGATGTTCTCCGGCAGATTCTTGGCGACTTCCGTGACGATATTGCCCTTGAGCAAGGCGGCCAGTGTTTGGCGATGGGGCGCGCCCAGGATCAGCAGGTCGATGCCGAGCACGGCGGAAAGGTCGAGAATGGACATGGCGGGATTGTCGCTGACCGAATAGAGGGGAATGACCTGCACACTATTTTCACGGCCCAACTCCAACATGCCATACATGATTTCTGCGGCGCGGCGGTCATCCTGCCAATGGGGGCGCTCACGGGCTTCGAGCGGACCGGGAAGATTGACGGCAAGTTCCTTGACGTAGAGCACGTATAACGGCCCCTTGCGGAACCGCGCTTCCTCCAGCGCGAACCGGAGCACCGGCGTGATGCCGCGCGCGGCAACAAGAATGGATTGATCACCATTGATATTAATGCGGAGGCTGTCCCATTTTTCCGGCGCGACGGCAGCGGCAAGTTCCTTGGTGATGGTTACCGTCTGCAAACCGGCACGCTTCATGGAGTAGGCACGCAATGCAAAACCAATGAGCACGACACTCACTGCGAAGAACAAAGCCGCGGGTTTCGTTTTGGCAATGGTCACTTCCACGATGAAAAGCATCAGAAAAGTGACGCCCATGATGGCGCGTTCATGCCAGACCAAGCCGAGTTTTTTGTTATACCAACAGGAGCCGAGGTTGACGGCAATGGCGCCAACGACACCGATGGCGTACATGTCAGCCAGCGAATCGAGGTCTTCCGTAAACATGGTCAGAACAAGAGGCAATCCCACCGCAATACCCAAAGGGATCCAGGGAACGCCATGCGAATTAAGCCGGGTAAAGCCTTTGGGCATCTCGCCGTCACGCGCGAGCATGTAGATAAGCCCGATCATGGCGCTGATGGCTGTATTGACGGCGCTGAGCAGGAGCAGACCCACGACGACACCGATGATTAAACCGATTTTATGTCCGACGAATGCTCCGCTCCAACCGAAGAGATGGTTGGCGTGCTGGTCCCAGGTGAGCGCGCCGTAATGTTCACCCAGATAGTTGAGCATGACATCGTAATTTTTCCGGATGTCGGGCGTAAGGTCCGGCGGCAGCGAAAGCATGGCCCAGCCCAGCAGCGCAGTGCCCAGCACCACTTCGATCATCACAGGCAGGATGGCTTTCCGGGCGGTTTTGGCCACGACAGGCGCCCCAATATTGGCGCCTTCGTCCAGTTTCAAAACTCCCGTCAGATTGGCAATGGCTTCCACTCCGCTTAACGCGAGAATGACGCCGACAAAGGCAACCCAGTTGGCCTTGGTAAGCAATTTCGGCCCATGGTCGAGATAGGCGAAAGTCAAATGCGGCAGGCTTAACAGGATAATCAGAACGACCACGAACACCATGGGAATGGCCAGTGAAACCGCGAGACTGCCGCTGTGTTTGGGTCCGAAATAATTAAGAAAACCGATCAGCACGATCATGCCCAAGGTGGCAAATTTGACATATTCCTGTGGCACGTGCAGATAGCGCATCGCGTCCCAACCACTGAGTGCGGCGGTGACAATAAAATCCGCCAGCAACAGAAGCGACCCAAGGACAGCCAGCACACGACTTTGATCACGCGCCGCCGAATACACGCCGCCGCCGTCCGGAAAATGTTTGCAGACGATGATGTAATTATAGCCCACCAGTCCGGTGAAAAAGCAGACGGCGAGAATGATGGGGAAGGAAGAAAAACCGACCGTCAGGAAAGCCAGACCAATGACGTAGGCTTTGCTGGTGCCCCAGTCACCGTAGAGAAAGGAGGCAGCGCGAGCCCAACCGACATTCCGTGGACGATGAACGCCGGAACCGCTCATGGTGCACCCGCCCGGCCTAAACCGTTAACGGTGGAATTGGAGCGGAGCGTTTCAAGTCGGGCAAAAAATAAGCGATGTATTTTCAATACGCCGGCAATTGTGAGGATAAAACCAAGATTTCGTCAAATTTAAGTTTAATTAATACGCATAAGATACTTATAGATAGTTATTTACAACTAAAAGCGGGACGATTACTGGCGGATCAGTGCCGCACAGAGGATTTACAAACCTGGCGGAGCACAGTACGGTTCCGGCGCTTTGGATGGCGTACCGAGGCTGGCTGATGCGCAACATCGATAACATTCTCTTTATCAAGTTTAAGTCCATGGGTGACGTTATTTTCACCCTGCCCGCGATTCATTTACTCCGGCAAAACTTTCCCACCGCAAAAATCACCTATCTGACCTCATCGGAAAACGAGCCCATCGTGGCGGGATTTCCCGAAGTGGATGAACTCCTGGTTGTCGACCGCAAAATCTTTAAGCAGGGCAATCCGCTGAAAATGGGCGCCGCCACCGTGGAACTTTTTCGGCGGTTGCGACGCGGACACTTTTCCCTGGCGATTGATTTCCAGTGTTACGCGGAGACGGCCATGATGAGTTGGTTGACGCATTCACCCGAGCGTTGGGGTTATCAGATTGGGCGCCGGTTGCGGCGCTTTGCCTATACCCATTCCATGCCCCGGCCCGGCGACGTGCATCCGGTGGACGCAAACCTGACGTTGTTGACCCACTTCGGCCTTAAGCCCATGCCGGTGTGCAACCAATTCAAGCCGCCGGAAAAAGGCCGCGAAGCAGCGCGACAATTTCTGGCCCAACACAAGTTGAATACCGATGCGCCCACATTAATTATCCAGCCGTTTACGAGTTCTCCGCAAAAAAACTGGCCGCTGGAAAATTATTTGGCAGTGGCAAATTTTTGTCGGGCAAAGGGAGTGCAGGTTATTTTTGGCGGCGGACCCGGGGAGAAGGAATTGTTGAGTCCGGTGGTTGCCGCTGGTTTTCCAGTTTTCGCGGGTCTGCCGCTGTCCACGGTGGCGTGGTTGCTGGAGCGCGCCACGCTGGTGTTGGGCGGCGATACCGGCTTGCTTCATCTGGCGGTGGCGATGGGGAAGCGCGTGTTAATGCTGATGGTGCCCGGCGGACCGGGGCGTTGCATTCCTTACGGGCATCCAGAATGGGTAATCTCTCCGACGCGCAGCACGCAACTATCCGAGATCCAGCCGGACGCGGTAAATGAGGCCATTGCCACTGCATTATTGTCAGGAAAAGAAAACAACCTTTTGGTCAAAAACGATTAGGGCCTGTTAACACTAAAGCGTAAAGCTTCGACGATAAGCGCCAAGACGATAAAACCCATGAAAAGGACGTCGAGCTTGTCAAAGCGGCAAAAGACACGGCGATAGCTTTTGAGCCGTCGAA
>JAQGPA010000032.1 GCA_028293325.1 Pedosphaera sp.
TTCGACGGCTCAAAAGCTATCGCCGTGTCTTTTGCCGCTTTGACAAGCTCGACGTCCTTTTCATGGGTTTTATCGTCTTGGCGCTTATCGTCGAAGCTTTACGCTTTAGTGTTAACAGGCCCTAACCCCTTGATATCCAACTTCTCCATTTTCATCATCGCCTTCATCACCCGCGTCGATTTCTCAGCATCCTCATCCTGCAACAACTCGCCTAAAATATTGGGCACAATCTGCCACGACAACCCATACTTATCCTGCAACCACCCGCACTGATTTGTTTTCCCTCCCGCGGAGAGCTTCTCCCAAAACTCATCCACTTCCTTCTGCGTCTCACATTTCACGAAGAACGATATCGCCGGCGTGAACTTGAAATGTGGCCCCCCATTTAGCGCAAAAAACTCCTGCCCCTCGAGCTCGAACGTCGCCGACATTACCGACCCCTTCGGCCCCGGCCCCGCATCGCCATAGCGCGTCACGTTGCCAACCTTTGAATTCTTGAAAATGGAGGTATAAAAATTCATGGCCTCCTCGGCTTTGCCATCAAACCATAAGAACGGAGTAATCTTTTGCATATGTTGTTTTGTATTCTTTCCTGTTTAATGAGTAGTCACATCCGGCCTTCACCATTCATTCAATAATACGACGAACAAGCCGGTTCAAATAGGACATCATCTTCCATTTTATTACTGCGAAAACTATTCTTCCGCGGCACTAACCGAGCAACCCCGAAGGAGTCCCAGATAGTAGCCCGGAGTAATCCCGTTCCTGACGGACGCCACCCCGGATAAACGGTTTCAATACAACATCACTTTGCCGACCCAGTCGGCGCGCCCGTCCGCCAAAGCCTTGGCGGCGGCGGAAGCCAAAGCGAGCATCTCATCTTTTGGAAAATCATTTTGCAATTCGCGATTAGCTCTCGGCTATCTACCCTTTCGCGTAAACCTCCGCTCTCCCCTTCAAATCTTCGCTTTCTTTGTTTTTCCCGATTCCCACACGACCAAAGTCAGCCCCAGACGACTGCTCTCGATTCGAACCTTGCGCCCCGCTCGGCGTAACGCCCGTTCAGCTTTGGTAATATACAACGGTTTCGGCGTGCGCTTCTTCATTTTCGCTGTGGCTTTCATGCGGCTCATGATTCAAGCAATTTATTCAATTCATTAATATCATGGGTGTTGGAAGAAGCGAGAAGTTTTGCAGGGTTTCCCTGGTTATCCCATAGAGCCCAACGCGCGGCTAACGGCAGATAATCCTTAAGCAAATGCTCAAGACTGCGCAGCACTGATTGAGCGACCCCGAAGGGGTCCCAGATAGTAGCCCGGGGTAAGCCCGTTCCTGTCGGGCGCCACCCCGGGTAAACCGTTTTAAAACAACCTCACTTTGCCGACCTTGTCGGCGCGAGCCAAAGCGAGCATCTCCCTTTGAAAAGTCGTTTCCTTCGTACAATCAGTTGTCGTTCAAAGTAACATGATTCAATTGATGTTCTGGAACCGCTTAGCGAGTTCAGCTTGACGAGAAGATGGCCTCTCAACACCACATTTAGACCAAACCAAGTTGAAGAACGGCTCCAATATTTCGTATGATGGCGCTTCATAAGAGGTCACCTCGCTTTGCCATTCTATATTGTCTTGAAGGGTCTTTCCAATCAACCTATTCCCCACTCCAATCTGATAACCTAAAATCTTGACTAACCCTGCCTCTAGACGCAAAGGAAGAGGCAATTGCAAGTGTGTATTGGAAAACTTTAAATAGTTATGCAACGCAAGCACAAACACTTCTTCCACCGCATTACTGGCAATAAAGCTCTTACCTTGAGTATATTCGCGGCAAATGGCCGCATTTACACAACTAGCGTCTACTCCCCATATTTCGCGGCTCAAAAAAAGTTGTGTGAAATGATATAGTTTCTTGCTGTTTGGTTGCTCATAAACAATCGCTCCAAACACATTCCTAGCTGTATTCCATCCACTTACTTCGCCCATTGGAGGCAGACAGCCGTTGCGCACAAGCTGAACCGCTTGCAATTCTGTTGTAATCGGAGTTACACCAACGGTTGGAAATACGCGTAAATACGCTTTACCATTGTCAGGAACTATGAACGGTTCTGGTTTCTGACCAGAACGGTCTTCTGGAACCAACGCCGAAGGTAACACATGGAATGTGGCCGCGTTAATCGTTGGCTTATGCGGGACAAATTCTACAGACGCGATTTTGACCGGAGTAAGATTTGTTAGAATCAACCGAATAGCTTCCACCAATGTTCCAACGAGTTTTTCAAACTGAACCTCCTTTTCTGCAACAGAGGAATCGGAGAGGTGGTAAGCAATCGGCCAGCGCAAATGACGAAGATCAAAAGGAAGAGATTCAGCACTAGGCTTGCCATAAGCCGTATTCATGATTCCTAGCAATGCAGCATGGGAATGGCATTTAAGCGCATACCCATATTCCATCAAAGCATTTGGGTTCGGAAATAGGCGTGGCTGCCCTGCTGCATTGGTTAATCCTTTCAACGATTCACCAACAAACGTTAGGTCCGCTACAAATACGGCACAGTCTTCGATTTTACGCAGAATGGTTTCTGCAATAGGCGGCGAACCGGCAACACCCTTGGTGTCCTTGTCCAGTTCCACGCTTGTATCTCTTAACGCGTTTTCAAGCGTAGCGTCGGAATGTAATCGCTTTAACGCTTCAACGAGCGCCTTCTCAATGAAATTTCGATTGAGGTTTGATGGCGTATCGCTCCGCCAAGAGTAGAAAACGGTCAGTCGTTTCGACATTGGTCCTTGGCTCTTGTTGTATTCTGGCAGCCTATGCTACCCCTTCGCGTAAACCTCCGCCCCCTTCTCCACAAATTCCTTCGACTTCTCCGCCATCCCCTGCTTCAACGCCTCCTCCTCTGCGATTCCCTGCTCCGCCGCGTATTTCCGCACATCCTCCGTGATCTTCATCGAGCAAAAATGCGGCCCGCACATGCTGCAAAAATGCGCCGCCTTCGCCCCTTCCTGCGGCAACGTCTCATCATGAAATTCCCGCGCCGTTTCCGGATCCAGCCCCAGATTAAACTGGTCCTCCCAGCGAAACTCAAACCGCGCCTTGCTCAACGCATTGTCGCGATACTGCGCACCCGGATGCCCCTTCGCCAAATCCGCCGCATGCGCCGCAATCTTGTACGCAATCACCCCGTCCTTCACATCCTTCTTGTTCGGCAAACCCAGATGCTCCTTCGGCGTCACGTAACACAGCATCGCGCAACCGTACCACCCGATCATCGCCGCGCCAATCGCGCTCGTGATATGATCGTACCCCGGCGCAATATCCGTCGTGAGCGGCCCGAGCGTGTAAAACGGCGCTTCATGGCACCATTCCAGTTGTTTCGTCATGTTCTCCTGGATCATATGCATCGGCACATGCCCCGGCCCCTCGTTCATCACCTGCACGCCATGCTTCCACGCGCGCTCCGTCAATTCCCCCTGCGTCTTCAGTTCCGCAAATTGCGCCTCGTCATTCGCATCCGCAATCGACCCCGGCCGCAGCCCGTCGCCAATGCTGAAACTCACGTCATACGCCGCCATCAATTCGCAAATCTCATCCCAATGCGTATAAAGAAAACTCTCCTGATGATGCGCCAGGCACCACTTCGCCATGATGCTCCCGCCGCGCGACACAATCCCCGTCGCCCGCCGCGCCGTCATCGGGATATACCGCAGCAATACCCCCGCATGAATCGTGAAATAATCCACCCCCTGCTCGCACTGCTCAATCAGCGTGTCGCGATAAATCTCCCAAGTCAAATCCTCGGCCTTGCCGCCGGTCTTTTCCAGCGCCTGATAAATCGGCACGGTCCCGATCGGCACCGGCGAATTGCGTAAAATCCATTCCCGCGTCGCATGAATGTTTTTGCCCGTCGAAAGATCCATCACCGTGTCCGCGCCCCATTTCGTGGACCACCGCATCTTTTCCACTTCCTCCTCAATGCTCGACGCCACCGCCGAATTCCCGATGTTCGCATTGATCTTCACCAAAAAATTGCGCCCGATGATCATCGGCTCCAGTTCCGGATGATTGATGTTGCACGGAATAATCGCCCGCCCGCGCGCCACTTCATCCCGCACAAATTCCGCCGTGATATGCTTCGGCAAACTCGCACCCCACGATTGCCCCGGATGCTGCTGATTCAATACGCGGCGGTCGCCCCCTTTATTCTCCACCAATTGCATCGCCACTTCGCGCCCCATGTTCTCGCGAATCGCAATATATTCCATCTCCGGCGTCACTATCCCCTGCCGCGCATACCAAAGCTGGCTCACGGGATGTCCCGCACTCGCGCGCAGCGGCTTCCGCTTGAGCCCCGGAAATTCCAGCAACCGGTTGCGCTCCGACTGGCTCGCATACTCCGCGTGCGTGTGCGAGAGATACCCATTATCCATCGGCTTCACCTCGCGACCGCCATATTCCGCCACGTCGCCCCGCGCCAAAACCCACTTCTCCCGCAGCCGCGGCAAACCCTGCGTCACGTCACCCGCGTAATTCGCGTCGCCCCACGGACCGCTGCAATCATAAACCCGCACTGGCTCGTTGGCCTCCACCTTGCCGTCAAAACCCTTCGTCTGGCTCAGCTTGATTTCCCGGAAAGGCACGCGCAGGTCGGGATGAATCTTGCCGGGAACATAAATGCGGGTGGAGTTTGGCAGGCGGTCGCTGCTTTGCGGTTCGAGCGAATCTTTGGTTGCAATCATAGTCTTTCCTTCGTCATTAAAAAACATTGCCGCAGAACCTGGAAGGAAGCCCCTGAATTCAGCATCCCTTCGCCAGCATTACCTGGATCAGGTTCTATGGGTCTGCCGCGCTCCCACGCAGCACTCTCAGCCTTCGTCCCGTCCTGGGACTGGTTGGCTCCCCGTTAATTGAGTGCTTCAAACTAGAACGCCCGAGCCCCCACGTCAAGCGCAGGTCTGGGCTACAGCATTTATGGAACTGCTCTAATGAACGAGCCGCGCCTTGTCCTCCCACGGCAATTCTTCCTTGAAATTATGGATCGGCCCGCCCTCTTTGCACTTCACCAGCGGCAGCCGGCTTTCAATCTCCGTATGAAATCCAAAAAGATCGGGATACGTCCACAATTGCGGCGGCGCGTGATCGTAAACTTCCAGCTTCCCGGCACAATCCGGTGACTTGGCATTCTTGATAAAATCATCGGTCTCCTTGATATCAATCCGCACCGTGCTGGTGTTCGTGTTGAATTGAATCCCCTCAACTTCCCAGTTGTCGTCCAGGTTCAACAAGCGATGAAACGTATCCGGCGTCGGCTTGTAATCCAACCGCACCACCCCCGGCGGCGGCGGCGCGAGCAGGCTGCCGCTTAATACCTGCAACGCCACCATGAAATAAATCACCAACCCAGTCACATCCACCAGTGTCGCCACAAACGGCGCGGATGAAGCCGCCGGATCAAGCCCGCACCGTTTCAACACAAACGGCAGCATCGAACCCGAAAGCGAGCCCCACATCACCACGCCCGTCAGCGAAAAGAAAATCGTCAGCGCAATCAGCGACCAGTGCGGCCCGTAGGCGTGGAACGCGAAATGCCAGAGGCTGATCCGCAAAAATCCAATGGTGCCAAGAATTAGTCCCAGCAAAAATCCCGAAACCACCTCGCGTCGCATGACTTTCCACCAGAAGCCAAGCGTCACTTCACCCAGCGCCATCGCCCGGATGATGAGTGTCGTGGCTTGCGATCCGGAATTGCCGCCGCTTGAAATAATCAAGGGCAGGAATAACGCCAGCACCACGGCCTTGGCAATTTCATCCTCAAAAAACCCCATCGCCGTGGTGGTCAACATTTCGCTTAAAAACAAAATGATCAACCAGGGCGCGCGCTTGCGGATCATGTCCATCAGGCTGATTTTGAGATACGGCGCGTCCAACGCCTCCATACCGCCCAACTTCTGGATATCTTCCGTCGCCGCCTGTTCCGCCAAATCCAGCACGTCGTCCACCGTCAGCACCCCCAGCAGCACCCCCTCCGAATCCACCACCGGCAAAATCGTCACGTCATATTTCCTGAACGCCGCCACCGCCGTCTCTTGGTTGTCCATCGCGTGCAGCGCCAGATTGCGGTTTTCCAAAAGCTCCACCACCGGTGTCGTCGGGTCGGCAATCACCACGCTTCGCAAGCGCACCCAGTCCACCAACCGCCCTTTCTGATCCACCACGTAAAGCTGGTTCAGCGATTCCCGCTTCCGTCCCTCGTGCCGCAGATGCTCCAGCACTTCTGCCACCGTCCAGGTCTGCTTGATCGCCACATACTCCGGCGTCATGCGCCGCCCAATCGAATCCTTCGGATACCCCAGCAACTCGGAGGCAATCTTCCGCTCTTCAGGCGAAAGCAAATTCAACAGCTTCTGCGTCGCCGCCGCCGGCAATTCTTCCAGCAACGCCGTGCGATCATCCGGCGACAAATCATTCAATATCTGCGCCACCTGCTCATTCCCCAACGCCAGCAGCGTCTCCTCCTGGTCCTTCAAACTCAGATACTCGAACACCTCCGCCGCCACCTGATGCGGCAAAATGCGCAACAGCACCGCTTCGTCATCCGCATTGAGATCGGTAAAAATTTCCGCGATTTCCTGGGGCGAAAAATCGCACAGGATCTCACGTAATTGGGTAAAATTCCGCTCCCGAATCAGTTCCTTCAACTCGGGCGCTAGCAAATTGCCGATCATGCCCCATCATCAAAACTGTTTGCAGGCCAAACGCAAAGCAAAAAAACCGCGCCGCTCGTTTTCAGCGCCTTCACGGTTTCGGCTCGGTTACCTTCTCGTAATCCCAACCCTGCTGCTGACAAAGCACCTTTACGTGCGCATCCCAGGTCGGCTCCTTGCTCGGACGCCCTCCCACAAAGCAATCCACCACAATATATCTGAGCGCGCGTTTCCCCACGCATTGGATCGAATGCAGCATCGTTGGCGGAATCCGCACCACGTCCCCTGTTCGTACCGGATGCTTCGCCTCCTCCACGCCTGTTCGTAAAACCCCTTCGCCCTCCAAAATGTAGAACACTTGCTCCGTATCATCATGTTGATGCAGTGGCGGCGCTTCTCCCGGTTCCAATACAACGACAAACACCTCGGATGTCTGCGCGTCTGCGCGGTCCACTACCAGGTCATTAATATGTGTCGGAAACCGGTATCGCTTTACCTCGGCCGTGGAAAATACAAATCGCATAAACTCCGTTCGTGGCTGAATTTTAGTGTCAGTATGTAATCGGGAGCCGCTCCGTTTAGCAACAGCAAAGTCGCACACCACCCCTCCAAAACTTTACAAAAAAATTCACAGAGTCCACGAATCACAGCCGGCGCTTTTATCGGTTCCCGGAAAAGCAAATCGCACCCGTATGTGGATTTCGGCCTTTTCATCTGTTTGGGTATCAAAAAGCCGTTTCGCATCGCACGGCTCGCTTCTTCTCTTTTCCACAACTTCTCCTTACCGCATAAGAACTTAATGGAAATTCGCCTCCTGGCAGGAAAAGTTGGTCCTCCCCCACCTACCCCAGCGCAACCGCACATGCTTTGTACTGACACTTTAATGACAGTGTATCGGCAGCCTTCCCCAAGGCAGTCAGGGTGTATTATCCGCAGAACTCAGCATCTGGAGCATCCCTTGCAGCGGCACGTGGATGAAATCTAATTGCCGGTCCGGTCCCGGCCTTATTTCCATCACGGTCTGGTCCAGCAGAAACGCTTCCATCAGGGCGGTGAGCCCTTGGCTTGTCGTTGGCAGCAGCGGCGACGATTTCGTTACGCTAAAATAGGCATTTAAAAACAACGCGCTAACGCCCTGCTCCCAGAAGTGCGCCCACGATTCCAGCGCGCGCAATTGCTGGTCGTGAAGCTCGTCCTCTTCGATTTGCTTCCGCAGTGCGGCCTGTGCCACACAGTGAAAAGAACGGATCATCGCCGCAACATCCCGCAACGGCGGACGTTTGATGCGCCGCTCGCTCAATGACCGGCCGGGATCGCCTTCAAAATCAATAATCACGAAGTCCTTCCCGGTGTGCAGCACGTGACCAAGGTGAAAATTGCCGTGGCAACGAATCCGCTGGGCCGCCATCGGTGTCTGATACACCGCTCGATAACGCTCAAGAATGGCGTCCTGCGCGGCGAGCACTTTTTCGGCCAGCGGCCGCGCGGTTTCGGGAAACGTTTTCATTTCCCGCTGTAGCCAGTCAAAATGATTTACCAATCGATTCCGCATCGATTGGTAAAGTGAACGCTGGTAATAAGGCGTGAACGGCTCGGGTGCGAAATCCCTGTTTTCCGGATCTGACGCCAGCGCGAGGTGCAGTTCGCCCGCGCGCTGGCCGAGCAGGCGTGCCGATTCAGAATAACTGCCGATGATTTCCGTCACCGCCTCCGGCACGCCGCGCTCCGGCAGGCCGACCAGCGGAGTGGTGGCCGGAACCTCCGCGTCGGCATTGGCGGTCAGCGTGCGGACCCGCTCAAAATAACGGCCAAGCGCATCCATGGTGTAATGCCAGCCCTCCGTCGCGGTGGCAATGAATCCGCTCAGCATGCCCAGACAGGTTCGTGTGCCGTCGTCGCGCTGATATTCCAGCCACCCGGCGAAGGGCGGAACGTGCGGGAAGTTCCTCTCGGCGAGAAACTTCGCGGATTCAAGCGCAGGATGCACGCCCGCCTCCATGCGCCGATACATTTTTAAAATGAATTTGTCACCATACGTAATCATGGTATTCCGCTCCTTGGTCCTGGATGCGCTCGGCTCCAGCACACAGCCATTCCGGAAACCGCGCAACGCCGCAGCCCCGAAACCGTTCAAGCTGCCAGCGCCGCCTTTCAATGAACGACGGCGGGCCATGGTTTCAAAGAGTATTTTGGCGAAGCATTTCCCCGCCGCCGCATCGTACAGCACCCCGTCCGTGCCGGAGGCCTCGAGGCGGCCGCGAGCGATGACAAAGCGCGGCGCCTCATGCTCTATCCGGGTAGCTTCAGCGCCGGAGGCGAACGAAATCGGCAGCAGATATTCCTCGGGCTCGCTCTGCGCATAGTCAACCAGCAGCACGGCAAGGAAATTCTTCTCCGAATCCAAGGACAGGGGAATCAGTTCACGAATGCGCGCCGATTTGATTTGTCCGCTGTCTGCAAACCAGGGCCGCAGTGGCAGATACTCCGGCAGGCAGGCCTCCAAATCGCTGCGCCCCCGGCCCAGGACAAACTCTTCCCAGTCCTCCTTCGCGCTCAGTAGCCTGCACCGGTGCGCCGAAACCTCCGCGCGCTCCCGCGCCGCCACCGGTTCGAGCGAAAACCAAAATGCTGAGTGAGGACTGATGGTCAGGGGATACGGTACCGTGCCGATGGGAGGAAAATCCGTGTGACCAAACAATTCCACCGGCACATACTCGGAAAATCCCGCCAGATCGAGTTCCACCGGCTGCGGAAAGCGCGAGAGATTCGCGACCACCAGGATGGCCTCGTTTTCGTAACGGCGCAGGAACGCGAGCACTTTTCGGTTTTCCGGATGGAGAAATTCCAGCGTGCCCAGGCCGAACACTTTCCAGCGTTTGCGCAAGGCCAGCGCCCGCCGGGTCCACCAGAGCAGCGAATGCTGGTTGCGAAGCTGGTTCTCCACATTGAGCGCTTCATACTGATATTCCGGGTCCAGAATCACCGGCGCATACAGCGCCTGTGGCGTGGCGCGCGAAAACCCGGCGTTTTTGTCCGAGCTCCACTGCATCGGCGTGCGAACCCCGTTGCGATCGCCCAGAAAAATATTGTCCCCCATGCCGATTTCGTCGCCATAATAGATCACCGGCGTGCCGGGCAGGGACAGCAACAGGATGTTGAGCAGTTCAATGCGCCTGCGATCGTTGTTCAACAGCGGGGCCAGCCGGCGGCGGATGCCAAGGTTCAGCCGCGCCTTGGCTTCGCTGGCGTAAAAGCGGTACATGTAATCACGTTCCTCGTCCGTGACCATCTCCAGCGTCAGTTCATCGTGGTTGCGCAGAAAAAGCGCCCACTGGCTGGTCTCCGGAATCGCCGGTGTCTGCTCCAGAATATCCGTGATTGGCATGCGGTCTTCCAGGCGCGCCGCCATGAACAGGCGCGGCATAAGCGGAAAGTGAAACGCCATGTGGCATTCGTCGCCCTTGCCGGAACCGAAATAGGTCACCGCCTCCTCGGGCCACTGGTTGGCTTCGGCGAGCAGCATTCGATCGCCGTACTTCACATCCAGATGAGCGCGAAGTTGCTTCAGGTAATTGTGCGTTTCCGGCAGGCTCTCGCATGAGGTGCCTTCGCGTTCGTAAAGATACGGCACCGCGTCCAGGCGAAAGCCGTCCACGCCAAGATCGAGCCAAAATTCAAAAATCCGCTGGATTTCCCGCCGCACGTCCGGACTGTCGAAATTCAGGTCCGGCTGGTGCGAGTAAAACCGATGCCAGTAATACGCGTGCGCCACCGGATCCCACGCCCAGTTCGATGGCTCAAAATCCTGGAAGATGATCCGGGCGTCCCGGTATTTTTCCGGCGAATCGCTCCAGACATAAAAGTCCCGCTCGCGGCTGCCCGGTTTGGCCCGGCGGGACCTTTGAAACCAGTGATGCTGGTCGGACGTGTGGTTGAGGACCAGTTCGGTTATCACCCGCAGCCCGCGCTCCTTGGCTTCGCGGAGGAACATTTTGAAATCGCCCAGCGTGCCGTAGATGGGGTTGATGGAATAATAGTCCGCAATGTCATAGCCGTCGTCCTTGAGCGGCGAGGGATAGAACGGCAGCAGCCAGAGGGCGGTGACACCGAGGTCCTGGATGTAATCCAACTTTTGCGTCAGCCCGCGAAAGTCGCCGATGCCGTCGCCGTTGCTGTCGAAGAATGCACGGACGGGAACTTCGTAAATGATGGCGCTTTTGTACCAAAGCGGATCACTATCCGCCGACAAAATATGCGCTTCGCGTTCAAATACTTTACCCATGCACCCAAACTTCTCTCACCTGCCGCTTTCTGCAAGCCGCTTGCTGCGGACAAAACTAATTTCATCAATGGATGACCACAACTTCGACCTTGCCAACCCGGCGCCGGACGTTTACCGCCACGTTTTCGGCATAGCGGACCAGTGAAATGTCCAACACGCCGGATGCCACCTTCAAATTATTGATCTTCAAGTTGTGGATCGACTCAGGCAGATGAGGATTATCGAAATACACCCGGGCGGCCGGAGCATCAATGCGCAGCCCAAGGCAGGACTGGATAAGAAAAGAGACCGATGCTGATGACCAGGCCTGGGGATTGCAGGCGACCGGGTAGAGGGTCGGGCCTTCTCCGCGCCGACGACGGAAGCCGCAATACAGTTCGGGCAGCCGGTTTAGCTCCATGAACCGGCTGGCATCGAACAGCGCCGTCAGGATGGAAAGGGCCGCGTCCTTGAATCCATAACGCGCGAATCCCGAAGCGATCAGCGCATTGTCGTGCGGCCAGACCGAGCCGTTGTGATAGGACAAGGGATTGTATCGGGCTTCCAAACTCCCGATCGTCCGCATGCCCCACCCCGTAAAGAAGGTCTCCCCGAGCAGCCCCGCTTTGATTTGGGCGGCCGCCTCGGATTGCGCGATTCCGCTGAAAAGACATTGCCCCGCGTTGGAACTCCGGACCCGGCAGGGCCGTTTGGCGCCATCGAGCGCCAGGGCGTAAGTTTGAATTTCCTCGCACCAGAACGCCTCGTGAAACCGGGTTTTGAGCCGTTCCGCGGCCTGGCGCAGTTCCTCGGCTTCCTCCCGGTGACCCAAGGCTTCCGCCAGCAGTGCGGCGCTCCTTTTCGCCTCATAGACATATCCCTGCACTTCACATAGCGCGATGGGAGGGACCGGCAGCGTTCCGTCGGCGTGAAAAACGGCGTCATCCGAATCCTTCCAGCCCTGGTTGGTCAGGCCGCCGGCTGCGTTCGGGCGATATTCCACAAAGCCATCACCATCGCAGTCGCCATAGCAGTCGATCCACGCCAGCGCCCTTTGGATGTTCGGCCAGAAATGGGCAATCAATTCCTTGTCGCCCGTGCGCTCGTAGTAAGCGCCGGCCAGCATCAGCCAAAGCGGGGTCGAATCCACCGAACCGTAGTAGCAGCCAAAAGGAACTTCCTTGAGATCGGCCATTTCTCCGTCGCGCTCTTCGTGGAGAATTTTGCCCGGCTCCGCGTCGCTGGTCGGATTCATTTCACTTGCCTGCCGGGTGGCCAGATAGGAGAAAACCCCCCGGGCGATCTCCGTATTAAGCCACAATGTTTCCAAGGCGGTGACGATCCCATCGCGCCCGAAGATGCAACTGAACCATGGAATCCCCGCATACGGGTAGGGCCCGCAATCTGTCTGGGTCAGCAGCATATGCAGGTCGGCGCGCGACTGGTTGATCCAGTCATTGAATTGGGGGTTGGAAGTCTCGATCAGCGTTATGTCCTTGCGGTAATCCTGGTAGGCGGCGTGGACTTTGTCGAACGCACCCTCGAAAGTTTCTGCATCCATCCCGTCTTTCTCGATCAGGCAGCTTACTTTTATCTCGATGCCTTTCTGCTCTTGCGCCGCCAAGTCCAACTGGAAGACAGCGCGCTCACTGGAGATTTCCTTCGCCGGCGTGCTGAAATGAATCAGGGTCCGGCGCACTACCGCATCAAGCCCTTCGTAGGCCAGAACCACCTGATTGTGATCGACGACCGGAGGAAGCAGGCGACCCCGCTGCTTGCGTTCGGTTCCGCGCACCTCAAACACATCGAGATAATCCGCCCCAAAGTCCAACTCCAGCCCCAAAGAGACCGGTTGCGACGTAAAATTGGAGATTTCAAGGCGCTCGAAATAATCCCCTTCCCAAAGGAAAGCGTTTCGAACCAGATGGATCACCCCATCCGGCAGAAGTTGGCCATCCGCCAGATGCAGGACGGGATTGGTGAGATCGACTACCAGGAAATCATTGTCCTCCTTCACATTCGAACTCAGGAGCAACGGACTGGTCCAATTGATGGCCAGTTTCCAGCGTGAAACGAACCGCGTCCCCCCGTGGAACACGCCCTGGTTTTCGAACCCCAGCGGGCGGATGTCGCCGTGGCGGTCAAAAATGGCGAACGTATCGGCATGCTTCAACACCCGGGAGCCCGCGTCCGCCATCGACGCATTGGCCCGGATATAGTAATTGCCTTTGACTTCAATGATGTCTTTCATCCCACCACCTCGTCGCTCAATTCAGACATCGGCCGGGCACGCATTAACTGCTCATAAATGGCAACATAATCCCCCGCCATTCGGGCCGCGGTAAACCGCTCTTCAAATGCTTGCCGGCACCGCCTCCGGCTCAACCGGGGAATGTTGTCAACGGCCCGGATGGCTTCCTCGACATTTCGGGTCACGAAGCCGGTCGTTCCGTGCTCAATAATCTCCGGCACTGCCCCACGTAAGCAGGCGATCACCGGCGTCCCGCACGCCAGCGCCTCAATCATTACCAGGCCGAAAGGCTCGGGCCAGTTGATCGGGAACAGGAGCGCGAATGCGTTGCCAAGAAATTCATCCTTCCCGGCTTCTCCAATTTCCCCGACAAATTCAACGTCCTTCCCGTTGAGCAGCGGTTTGATGATCGTTTCAAAATACTCCCGGTCCTGTGTGCCGATTTTTGCCGCGATTTTGAGCGGCAGTCCTGCCCGTCTGGCAATTTGGATGGCTTGATCCACCCGCTTCTCCGCACTCATACGCCCAATAAAAGCCAGGTAAGTGCCGGGCCGTTCGTGGAGCGTATAGAGATTCTCCGGCAGGCCGTGATAAACCGTTGCCCGCCAGTTGGCCCATGGCAGAGGCAGGCGCTGGTGGTTGGAAATGGATATGACCGGCTCATCGCAAAATTCGCGGAACAAATTGCGGAGATTTGAAATATCCAGGCGCCAGTGCAACGTCGTCACATGGGGCGTCCTCATGCGGCGCCACAATGGAAAGCCAATATAATCAATGTGCGAATGCACCATGTCAAACTCCCCCGCTTCCTGGAAAACCCGCTCCGCCAGATATACATGGTCCATTACCGGGTCCACGCTGCTCCTGTCCAGGCGCAACGCACACTGGCATGCCGGGCGCAATCTGGCCCGGGTGACCGAATCGGCGCTCGCATACAAGGTGACTTCGTGGCCCAGTTTCACCAACTCCTCCGTGAGATACGACACCACCCGCTCTGTTCCTCCGTAATATTTCGGCGGAACAGTCTCATAGAGCGGCGCGACTTGTGCGATTTTCACCGTGACTTTCTCCCGCTATTCCCGCCCGGCCTTGTTCTTCCTTTCCATATTTCCGCAAGCGCCTTCCTCGGCTCGCCATTAATGTCCAAACACACCTTTAGAAAGTTGACACCATTTCGGCTCATGTTCAACCAGGACTGATCGTTTGACGAACCGGCAGGCCCACCCGGTTCGGAAACTTCAGCGCGATGTTGCAAAATCTGAACCCGTGAATGTTCCCCTCGTTATGGGGCATTTGGCCCTTGGACGCGGAATTGCCCATGTGCTAAGTTGGTTTAAGAAAGGAGTTGGCCCTTGCTGGACATGGTTGGTCCATGCCCGCAATCCGATACGGGGAGAAATGGAAAGTTCAATTTCGCGTCTGGTCATCGTCTCCAATCGGCTTCCTTTTACGGTCTCCATGGCGGACGGAGAGCCGCGATTTACCGTCAGTTCGGGTGGCCTGACCACCGGGTTATGGAGCTATTTGCGGCGCGCATTCCAGCCGGGCAAACAATTGGATTTCCTCTGGCTGGGCTGGCCGGGATGCAGTGTGCCGCCAGAACACGAGCAAGCCATTCGCAGATATGCGGACGAACATTTCCATGCGGCTCCGGTTTTTTTGTCGGAGGAGCGCATGGACCGGTTTTATCACGGCTTTTGCAACAAGACGATCTGGCCGCTATTTCATTATTTTCCGACCTTGGCCCACATTGAAGAGGACTACTGGCGGGAATATCAGGACGTGAATGAACTCTTCGGCGAGGCGCTCCTGGAGGTCCTGCGTCCCGGTGACCTGCTCTGGGTGCATGATTATCAGTTGATGCTCCTGCCGCGAATGGTGCGTCGGCGCTTTCCCGACATGCCGATCGGTTTTTTCCTGCACATCCCCTTTCCCTCCTTCGAAATCTTCCGGTTGCTGCCACGCGCCTGGCGGGAGGAAATCATCGAAGGTTTGCTTGGCGCGAGCCTGGTCGGCTTTCACACGCACGACTATGCGCGCGATTTTCTGAAATCGGTGCTGCGCACGGCCGGCCACGAACATCAGCTTGGCCGCCTGACACTCCCGGACCACACGGTGAAGGTGGACACGTTTCCCATGGGCATCGATTTCGAAGGTTTTGCCCGCGCGGCGCAATTGCCTGAAACGACAGCGCGCGTCGAGCAGTTGCGCGCCAAATGCATTGGCCAGAAGGTGATTTTTTCAGTGGACCGGCTCGACTACACCAAGGGTCTCATTAATCGTTTGCGCGGCTACGACCTGTTCCTGAAAAAGAACCCGCACTGGCGTGGCAGGGTCGTTTTCATCATCTCGGTCGCGCCGTCCCGCATCGGGGTGGAAAGTTATCAAACCATGAAGGACGAACTGGAGCAAACCGTCGGCCGGATCATCGGCACGTACGGTGATGTGAATTGGACGCCTCTGATTTACCAGTATCGAAACCTGCAGTTTGACGAGATCGTGGCGCATTACCGCCTGTGCGACGTGGCCTTGATCACGCCGCTGCGCGATGGGATGAACCTTGTCGCCAAGGAATTCATCGCCTCGCGTCCGGATCAGACCGGCGTGCTCATTCTCAGCGAAATGGCCGGCGCGGCCAAGGAAATGGGCGAAGCCCTGCTCATCAATCCGTTTCATGGCGAAGACTTTGTGCGCGCGCTGGAACAGGCCCTCAGCATGCCGGTGGAGGACCAGATTCGGCGCAATCAACTTTTGCAGGAGCGGCTGCGCCGTTACGACGTGAACCGCTGGGCGGAGGATTTTGTGTCGGCCATGTCGGGCGCGCAAAACACCGAGTCGTCCCGTCGCGCCCGTGCTTTGACGGGCAAGGCTCAGGTGACACTAATTCAGCACTACCATGAGGCCGTCCACCGCGCATTGCTGCTGGATTACGACGGCACGCTGGTGCCCCTGGTTGACAATCCGCGCCTGGCGCGGCCGGATGACGAATTGATGGATTTGCTTGCCACGTTGGGTGGCGACCCCGCCAATGAAGTGCTCATCGTCAGCGGCAGGTCCCGCAGCACGTTGGAGACATGGTTGGGCCGGTTGCCGGTTGCCCTGGTGGCCGAACATGGCGTCTGGCTGCGGCCAATAAATGGGCAGTGGCGCATGCTCAATCTGGTCACGGCCGATTGGAAGGAAGCCGTGCGTCCGATTCTTCAACTCTATGTGGACCGCCTGCCGGGGGCGTTCCTGGAGGAAAAAGAATTTTCGATTGCCTGGCATTATCGCCGGGCCGATCCGGAGCAGGCCGAGCAGCGCGCCCACGAATTGCTCGATGATCTGGCGAGCTATACGCGCAACATCGAAGTGCAAGTGCTCGAAGGCAACAAGGTCATCGAAATCCACAACACCGGCGCCACCAAGGGCACTGCCGCGCTGGACTGGATTGGTACTGGCAAGCCGGATTTCATTTTGGGAATCGGTGATGACGAGACGGATGAAAACCTTTTCCAGGCATTGCCTCAGGGAGCTTACTCGGTGCGCGTTGGCTTTGCGAACACGGCCGCGAAGTATCATATTAGCAACCAGCCAATGGTGCGGCGGTTGCTCCGGGAACTGGCCGAAGCCACCGGGAAAAGCAATCCTCACGCTTGAGCTTGCTGGCGGGCAGCGTCGTCTGAAGTTTGATCCAGTTCAATTGTCGCGTTTTCACCAGGATTTAATAAAAAAGCCGTTTCGCAGCGCACGACTCGCTTCTTCTCTTTTCCTGATGAATCCTTACACCATCGACCGCGCAAACCTCTATAAGTAAACATTAAAAATTAATGATTTGCAATTTCTCCCTGCTGCGTAAGGACTTAATGGAAATTCGCAAATTGTCTTAATGCCATCCGCCACCCTTTCTCATTTTCACTTCGACAGCCTTTCCCGTGTAGCGGATCAGCGTGGCTTCATGGGTTTCGTCCGATTCTGTTCCATGTCCCTCGCACACCAATATCACATTGAATCTACGCTGCTTGAGCATCCCGGGGAAACTTCCTTTGCGCGCACCAATGTTTAAGGTCTGTTTTGAGTCGTTCCATTCCATTTGGATTGTGGAAAAGGCACCCTTTTCATAGTCGTAGTTATCCCCGGCATCCTCGTAGAGGGTGAACTTGCCATTTGCTCCCGCGTAGATCCGCAATTCGATTGGGTCAGCGGGACGCTCATTTGCGTATTCAACGGTCGGACCCATTGGCAAAATACTGCCCGCTCGCACAAAGAGCGGAATCGTATTCAGCGGTGTCTGCACCTCGATGGTCTGCCCGGAGGCGATACGCCTGCCCGTCCAGAAGTCATACCAGTCTTCTTTGCCAGGCAGAAATACATTTTTTGATTGCGCATTCAATGCAGGCCGCACGATGCGGAATGCAGGACGTTTCTCTTGAGATTCAAACGCGAAGCGAATCGGAACCCCCGCTTTACAATTCAGGGGGTAATTGGGAAACTGAAACCTCTCACGCGGCACGTCTGGCGTTGCCATTTGGTGGTCGAGGGAAAGGGTTTCTGCATAGTTGTCACCGGCGAACTCCAGCTCGAGCTTTCCATCGATATTGGGTGTATAGGTGCCTTCAATCCGGACTTTTTTCGCTTTCAATTGCTCGTCGGTGACCACCTTGGCACGGAATCCTGCTTCTTCGTTCTTCATTTCCATCTCGCGGTATGACATGGGTCTTTCCTCCTTTAATTCCACTCGGAAGCCGGCTTCATCCCCATTGATAATATATGTGGCGGTAACACCGCCTGACTTATCTTGAATGTCTGCCCATTGGTCAATCGTGGTAGACACCGGCTCGCGACTACATTGATAAACCGGGCAAACGAGCAAGGCTGGCCCGAACATATATTCATCCCATGTGTCAAGCGCCTTTGCATCATCACGAAAATCCATCACCAGTGGACGCATCATGGTGCCATTTTTGCGGGTGATGGCACCCGCCTGAGAATAGATATAAGGCAACAACCGATATCGCAACACGTCATATTTTTTCAGGATGGCTTCAGTTTCCTTCCCATATTGCCAGGGAAACGGGCGTTCAACCCCATGCACCCTGAATATGGGGCAGAATGTTCCCCATTCGAACCAGCGGATAAAGAGTTCGCGGTCGGATTCAGAAATGCCGTCGGGTTCGTAGCCTCCCACGTCCGTAGTGATATAAGGAAGGCCCGTAATGCTATAATTTTGCAGTCCTTCAATCTGCCATGCCAGCGTTTGCCAATTTTGCTTGATATCCCCCGTCCAGTTGCAGGCTGCGTCACGTTGCATACCGGCCCAAGCGCTGCGAGGGAGCAGAACAACTCTTTTTTGTCCCGTCATACCTCGTTGCGACTTATATACTCCTTCGACGTGCATCAACGGAAATGCGCTCATAACGCGCGAAACTGGCCCTATTCCAGAATTGAACGAGGCGAATGTATGCGAATCCATTTCTGGCTCGGCACCATCCATCCAAAAGCCGTCAAGTCCCAATGAAAGGAGACTGCCCATAACCTGGCTGCCATAGATATCACGAGCTTTCAAATTGAACGGATCATAGTACTGGAGCAATGGCCCTGCCCAATCCTTGTGTGGCGGGAAAAGGCCGTTCGCGGCCGCTAACTCCTTGAAATGCTCGGTATCGGGATGAAACTTGGCCCAGATCACAGCCATGAAATGCATCTGATACTCTTCATGGAGTTGGTCGATCATCCCCTTGGGATCGGGATAGCGAGAGGCATCAAATTCGTGCGATCCCCAATTTGCTCCTTCTTTGCCGTTCAACCAGTAATAATAATCCTGGATGAGCATATCCACCGGGAATTGACGGGCTCGGAACTCTTTAGCGGCATCTAATATCTCCTGCTGCCGTTCAAATTTGTTTTTACTAAACCAAAAGCCGTAAGCCCATTTTGGAAATAACGGAACGCCCCCGGTTAAATAGCGATACTCAGCAATCACTTGGTCTGCCATGGGTCCCGCCATGACATAGTAATCAATCGAGTTCCCTGCTGAAAAACTCCAAGTTAGCTCATTTGTCGCAAGCTTAAGCTTCCCGCGCGAGGGGTTGTCCCAAAACAGACCATAACCACGACTGGAATACAGAACCGGAACGCGGATACGTGCGTTATCGTTGGCAAGCTCAATGACCGCGTTTGATTGCTGCAACTCCTTGCCAATCACGCCAACGCCGAAATATCGCTCGGCAGGATTTCTTTTAAATGAGGCGCTAAATTCCAGACCATCTCGCGTCGAATCGTGAGCGGGAACGAAACTATGGCCAGAAGCAGACTCTTGCAAAAGCATTCTCCCGTCCGGAGTCCAGAAAGTAATTTGTGTGCTGCCCTTGTCGACACTAACGCCAATGTTTTGTGCGATGAGGCGGATCGTTTGTCCGTCCTCTTGCAGATGCCACTTGCCGGAAGCAGGGCTCCCAGTCACCGCAAGACTTTTTGTCGGTGGGATTTCCGCCCCGGGCGCCACTTGGACGCGAATAGTCCAGGCCGACCAGGGTTGCAATTTAATAACCCCCGCATCGGTTGTGATTAGAATACCGTCCGACTGCTTCTCCGTATGCAAAACAGCCCCTGAAATATAAAATGGAGTGAAAGCAATTGCGCTAACCAGGACATTGACAAAAAAGCGGGATTTCATAAGAGCGGAAAATACCTAGGTATGGATTAAATGCAAGGCCGTACAAGATCCAACACCGGATGAGATTTAGCCGACCACTGAATTTGATTAGGCCGACAATCCCTTGAAGAGCGGCATTCATTTTACGCTTAATTGACGTTGCCGTTCGCCAGAGCCTGACCACAGCTTTTCCATTTGTTCAGCGAGTGACGCCTCGTTAGAGCATTGACAGAAATGATGTAGCGCGGCGGAGCGAGGATTTTTGACTTTGGGCGAGGCTTTGGCGAGGGAGCATGCCCAAGGTAGCCTGTGACCGAGCCGAAACGAAGCCAAAAGTCAAAAAGACCGCTTCCCTCACTAACTTTTCCGCCGCGCTACAGCATTTATGGAACTGCTCTAGTCTCCTGAGTTGCAAATGGGTTGCATAATTATATAGCAAGTTTGTCCTGAAAACACCGGCAGTTCACGCCCATTAGTTATGAATGAATTCAATGACTCACCAGACTAGCCTTGTACCCATAACCTTGGAGCAGCAGATCACCGAGTATGCCAATTGCTTGCACCAACAGACGCATACCATCTTGGCAACTTCCACCGCTTTGGTTTTGGCCTCGTTCAGGCTGGCGCGGACGTGGCGTAAACGCTCATCCGCTTGGAGGTGGTCAAGCATTACGAGGTCAAGCGAGGGTTTGTCCTGTTGCCCCGACGCTGGGCTGTGGAGCGGTCCTTTGCGTGGGCGGCTCGCTTTAGAAGGCTGGCCAGAAACTATGAACGGCTGGCGACAACATTGGCGGGTTATCATTGGCTTGCGTTCGCCAAGCTCATGTTGAAAACCTTGTTCAGCAAAAGTGCATAACAGGCTTTAGCCGGCTAAAGGACATCTACCCGTTGTCCTTTAGCAAAAAGCGATAAGAGGCCGGGACGGGCTATCGCCCTTACCCGCCGACACGTTGGGGACTGGTTCTAAAATGAGGTGCAGCGCACCGACCACTATTACGCTATCGCGACCGGCTCGCCCTGAAGGCGGAGGACGACGGACGAACGCGTGTCACTAACCTGACGACTTCACGACCGCATGGAGAAAGCCTCGTCGGACCGGACGTTTTTTCAATCTTGCCGAAACTGGCAAGTTTCGCCCCCTACCAGCATTCAAGTCCCCTAGATATGGTGTGTCGGTTCGGATTCCGAAACCAGCCCCATTACCTCGCCGGCGTGCCACAAGCATTTCTGCCGACGTATCCGTCCAATGCAACCGGGGCGTTCAGGAGTGGCGGCTGGTTTTGGCACCAGGAATGATCAACCCATCACAATCGGCGAACGGCATGGCTGGGGTGAACCCCAGCCCTTTGGCATTGCCGCCGTCGATGAGCGGCGGCAGCATATCTACAGCATCGGTAAAACCGGTTCTACCTTGGCCGGTGTTGGACGCACCCAATTTTTGCAGAAACCGGCCTGACAGTTACTTTACTATGGTTAAGCAATGCGGCGCATGAAAACGTCCGTCAAATTTCTCTGCAGGATCAGCCAAGTTCCCACGCCAGCGACAGACAGTTGCTCCCAACAACAACAAGGAC
>JAQGPA010000047.1 GCA_028293325.1 Pedosphaera sp.
ACGGGATTTCCATCAGATTATTTCTGTTCCGGCACAATGGGATGGGGTAAATCCGTTGGCTGGGTTGGAAACGATTCCGGGTTGGGGGTTGGCGGCCGGGTGTAGTTTGCCTTGGTGAAGGGCCACCAACCGGAAGGTTCCGAAACGGAATCAAAACGTTGCCCGATTAGTGCACGAAAGTTGGAGCGCACTTTTTGCTTGGCCCAGGCGATGTAGATAATTGGCCAGGCAATGAAAATAGGGATGGCCAGACAATAGAAAATGCTCAGCAATAAAGGGAGTACCAGCACGTAAAAGATGTTCTTAAAAATGGCCTGGCTCTCATTTTTTGAGGAAAGTCCGAACCACGCTCCGGCCCAGGATACCGCCAGCAAGTCCAGGATAAATATGAGGAAGTAAAGAATCCCCGGGATCAGGGCAAGAAAGGCATAGGGGATGCGGTCAAAACCGGTTGAAGATTTCAAGACTCCTCCGAAAATCCCAAGGAGTTCAATCAGAATGAGGGATATGATTGGACGACGAAATGTCTCCTTTAGAGCAATGAGTTGACCATCAATCATTTTTTCGATTGTTAGTGGAGTGCAAAGCAGCATTTCCAAGGCATTGTTGCTGCGGGCTTCGGCCAAATAATGACAGGCTTGGGAGGCGACCCGTATTTTCAGCATGAAATTCAGGAGGAGCATGGAACCTATATAAGCGGGAAAGAATTCCACGCCTGGTAAGAGGAGAAAAGTTAACGTGGCGACGGTCGCCAAGGCGATAAAAAGGCAACCGAATATTTGCTGGCCCGTGCCACGCGCTGCCAGCCAGGCGGCGGGATTCAAATCGAGAAGATTTGCCCGCAGGGCGTCGGACCGCTCTTTTTCGAACTGCCCGCCGTTCCAGCGCACCGACAAAGGTGACGGGTTGGTGTGAACCACCGCGTCTTGTTGGAGGTGAGAGATGGCAAATGATGCCCACGCCAGAAGCAGCCAACTGAGGAGTTGCGTGCATAGTACCGATCCCCAAAAATTGGCAGTTCCGCCATGGTAAAGCACATCTGGTGCAGCCTGGAAGGCATGGAACGGAGAAAGAAAACCCAAACCAACCAGTGGCGGCACCAACAGGCAGGTAAGAATCAGCAAAACGGTGCCCACCATGGCACGTCGTTCCACGCGACTTCGGGCCGAAACCCAGATTCCGGCTGAAAGCGAAAAGAAAAGGATGTTCGTTAAAGCCAAGGCTCGGCGCCAAAACTCGCCCTGAGTCACGCCACCCAATAGAAGGCATAATGCCAATATCGGCAGTATCGCCAGCAACCCGTAAATGGAAGTGAGGGAGGTTGCAGCGAGTTTGCCCAGGACAATATCATAGCCTTTAAGGTCGGTCAGGAAAAGCAAGCCGAGGGTTCCCTCCCGTCGTTCTTCACTCAAACAATCCGCCGTTATCCGCGCTCCTTCCAGCAGGCAAAAGATAAGGGTCAAATAGGACAGGGTGCCAAACATCGCCGCGCCGACCTGGGATGGCGTGGAAACTGTCGCGCCGAAAATCAGCATCACGATGGCGACCGCTGAGACAATGGCCGCCGTCAGCGCACGCTTTTTATAGGTGCTGGTTAAGCGCGCTGCGATGCGCAATTCCCGATCCACTATGGGCAGAAAGGTCATGGAGTATTTACCTGCCGGGCAACCAAGAATAGCAGACTAACAAGGAGCAGGGGGAGAAAAATCGGATTGCCATTGGAGATTAAGCGCAGCCAGAAACCCACGTCCTTTGGCCAGGGTTTCTTCGTATTCCGCCGCAGGAATCGAATCGGCAACAATGCCGGCACCGACGTAAAAGTACGCGGTATCCGCCATGATGATGGCAGTACGGATGGCAATGCTGAGCTGGCTCTCGCGGTTAAAGCCCAAATAACCGAGTGAACCGGTGTAAGGACCACGCGTAACGGGCTCCAACTCATCAATGATTTCCATGGCACGAATTTTGGGCGCGCCAGTGATGCTGCCGCCGGGAAAGCAGGAGGCGAATGCCGCAAAGTGGGTGACATCCGGACGCAGTCGGCCTTCCACTGTGGAAACGAGATGTTGAACTTGCGGATAACGTTCCAAGCGGACCAGTTCCGGCACTTGCACGGAGCCATATTCACAGACACGGCCAAGGTCGTTGCGCAAGAGGTCGGTAATCATTACCAATTCGGCCATTTCCTTGGCGCTGGTCTGGAGTTCGTAAGTGAGCTGGGCGTCGCGGGTCGCGTCAGTTGAGCGGGGCCGCGTGCCTTTGATGGGCCGCGTGAGAATATGCGGGCCGCTGAGGCGCATGAAAAGTTCCGGGGAGGAGGAGGCAATTTGAAATTCGCCACAATCCAGATAGGACGAAAATGGAGCCGGGGAGACGGCAGTCAATTGCTGGTAAAATTCCCAGCCGGAACAAGCGCAGGGGGCGGCCAGACGCTGGGCAAGGTTGACCTGATAGATATCACCGGCGTGAATGTAACGTTGGGCCTGCTCGACTTTGGCGATGAAATCAGCGCGGGAAAGATTCGACGTGACGGAGGGAGTGTTCCCGGTGGTGGGTTGCCGGCCACGGGAAGGGGCCAGCTCCGGCACCGGGCTGCTTAACAAAGCCTGCCAAAATTCCTGTTGCGCCTGCGCTTGCAACTCGCTACGGGAGCCATCCACGTTCAAACCGGTGGCAATGATCCAGGTCTTGCCAAGGTGATGATCGAAGGCGACCAGACTATCATAAAACCCGACGTGGCAGTCAGGCAGTTCCAAATCGTTGACGGTGCGTCGCGGCAGTTTTGATTCCACGAAGTTCTTAAGGTCATAGCCCCAGTAGCCGAAGCAACCACCGAGCGGGAAGGGAAGGTCCACCTCATCGAGTAATTCATAACGCGCCATCAAGCCATCGAGCACGTGCCAGGGATTGCCAAATTGAATGTGGCGTTGGTCGGTGGAGGAGAGTTCGCAGCGCGAACCAAAGGCGCGCAACGTCAGGAATGGGTTTACCGTGACGAAGGAATAACGCGCCTGGGTCGAATCAAACAATGCGCTGCGGAGCAGGACGATGCCACGCCGACCTTGTAATCGCTCAACGAGCGATTCGGGCGTGTGCTGCGTGATAATTTCCTGGATCAGCGGGCGCATCGAATTTACTCCCAAAAACAAGGATATTACATTTTCAAAAGTTCGGCCAGACCGCGGTCGGACTTTAGCGGACTTACCAAGGCCAGATTAAATCGCTCCGGTCGAAAGAATTCGCGGGCGACGGCACGAATTTCCGCAGGCTTAACCTGACTCAGGCGTCGTTTGATTTCGGCGGGCGGGATGATCCTGCCGTAGCCGAGAAGTTGTTCTCCCAACCACATCATCTGATTATCGGTGCTCTCGAGGCCGAGGTCAATCTGGCCCAGGACGTAGTCGCGCGCGCGGCGAAACTCGGCGGCAGACGGAGGGGCTTTGATTAAGAGTTCCAGTTCACGCCGGATCAACTTAAGGGATTTGGTCAGGTTCTTAACATCGAGTCCGGCGGAAATGGTCAGGCTGCCGACGTCATCGAAATAACTTAATGAACTGTAAATGGAATAGGCCAGCCCACGATCCTCGCGGACCACCTGAAACAGCCGCGAACTCATGTTCTCGCCTAAAATGGTGTTGAGCAAACGCAGGGCGAAGCGGCGCGGGTCATGGCGCGAGCAGGTGCGAATGCCCAATGCCATCTGGGTTTGTTCGGTTTTCTTGGTGAACAGCCGCACCCTCGGTTTGAGTTGGTGGTTACCGGAAGCCGGAATAAATTTAGGACTCTCACCTTGTGTAAACCGATTGGCGATACGCATAACTGCCTGCACAACCGATTTATGCTTGAGGCGGCCGGTGGCGATGAAGAGGGTGCGATGGGCCACATAATTTCTTTGCCGGTAATCAATGAGCCGGTCGCGCGTGAGAAAATTGAGTGTCTTTTCGGTGCCGGTCAAGGAACGGCCCAGGGGCTGGTTGGGCCAGAGCGTCTCATTCAAGAG
>JAQGPA010000055.1 GCA_028293325.1 Pedosphaera sp.
TTGTAATCTCATAGTTGTAAAATGTTGTGCTGCTGATTGTTGCTGCTTATAGGACACTTTTCACCGCTGTCTGGCCCGTTTACCCGCTACTTCCAACCCCAATTCATCAAAACCCCAGTAAAACACCCTCAGACAACCAGTTTGACAGCTAATCCCGTGCCCAAATCCGGCCCAAAAAGCAGATTTCCAGACCAATTCCTCCAAAAAATAAAAATGCGCCCCGCCCAATCGCGGTTACCGCATACGATTTTGATTCTGCGGCGAGCTCAGCACTTCCAAGGCGCGCAATGCTGAAGTAGGAGACGTAACGAGGCTCTGACCAGAGCACAGACCCGCCAACCGCCTTTGCTCTCACCCGCCAGGCCAATCAAAACCGCACACCTTCCGTCTTCCTCGCCCCGCCCAAGTGGAGAGTTCCTCAATGTTCATGCCCATAAGTTTTCACCGAGATGAAACAATACCCTTAGAATTATTCGCTCGGCTGGTTAGTCTTAGGCATGATTCGATCTGAAGTGGCGAATGGGTTCAAGCTGGCAGCCATCGACCTGGATGGAACCCTGTTGGGGCTGGACCACCAAATCAGCGCGGCGAATGCCCACGCGGTGCGGCAACTCCAGGCGGCGGGCGCGCAGGTGGTTTTGGCCTCGGGGCGGCATTACAACTCGATGCAAAAATACGCCGACGCACTTCCCGGCGTGCAATGGATTGTTTCCTCCCAGGGCGGAGAAGTATCTGACGTCCGTCGACAGACAGTCTTGAGCCGTGTGTTTCTTCCCATCGCGCAGGCGGGCGAGGCTTTGGTACTTGGCCGGTCCCTCGGATTTACCCCCGTCGTTTACACCGTGGACGGAGTCTTCACCGACGCCGATTGGAACGGGGAAATGGATTTTTACACCGAACTTGCGGGCCATCGGCCGGTTGTGATTGGCGCTGCGGAATTGCTGACGCATGAAGTGTTCAAGTTGATTTGGATGGGCGAACCCGATCTGATCTCGGGCAGCGGACAACGCTTAAGCCAGCTACCTCCTTCGGTTCAGGCGGTTCGCACGCACGCGCGGTTTTTGGAGTTCATGCCGGCGAGCGTTTCCAAGGGTGCCGCGTTGGCGACGCTGGCCGGGAGCTTGGGCATCGACCGTTCGGAAGCAGTCGTCTTCGGCGACGGGGAAAATGATATTCCCATGTTTGACTGGGCTTGCACCTCCGTCGCGATGCCTCATGGCTGGGCGGCCGCGATCCCCCGGGCGACATGGGTCGCGCCGAACGGCCCAATGGAAACGGCTCTGGCCCGGGGCGTGGAAATGGTTCTCAAGCATAAGGCATCAGGCTCGCACAAACACCCCGGTCAATTTGCCGCTTCCTAAGTGAAGTTAGAAAATTATTGGCAAAAAGCCCTCAGCCAAAACTCCGCTGCGAATATGCCGCCCCTGCGCCGAGCCTCAGTTTGCTGAGAGAAAACGATCGATCATAAGCCATTCTTGCCAATATTTAGCCAACTTCACTTAGTCTTTACTAAAGCCGAAAACTTTAGAACCTCGTCTAAATATGGGCGCATACTCTCCCATCTCGAAATAGAATCTATGAACTGCATGACAGCCTCTCGCTCACCGGGTGCGAACGAGGCAAGAAGCGCCTGACCGCGCTCAGCTTCCAACTCACAGACCGTTTCCAGTATCTGGTGGGGATATGGGATTAGCGTTCCCAGGTAATCTGGAAAAAGGAAAAGCCGTGCCTCATCGGTGAGCAATGCAAAATAGGGAATCGCACTCTGAAAGAGGATGGCCCGGTCGTGCCCGGACTCAATATCGCGAACGAAATCTTCCGCATCCAGCGAGTCAACTGGGTGCAAATTCTCGCGAACCCACTTATTGGGTTTCTGTCGGCCTCGGAAGGCCATCTTCAATTGTTCGAGTTCGGTATTGAGCATCTTGGGCCTAACAATGATTATACTGCGCCCGACCGTATATAGAAACGAAAAATCGGTTGCGACTCCTATTAGGCTGCGTCCGGCCATCGAGACAATCACCTTCCCTAGAGTTGGCGATCCATCGGCTTGCCTATCGTTCTGACCAAGGCGCATTTTCCCGGAAGATCTGGATGGCCTAGCCCCTTGGTGCCGTCATCGTCGGTGGCGTGGTTTTCCAATGCAGCCTCGCCGGAAGAAAGAAGCCGAAATTGCAGCCAGCTTGACATTAATATTTTTTCCACCACAGAACGCTTGACACTTTCCCGCCCGCGTTGTATTTAACCTGTCAGTTATTTAACCATACGGTTTATTACAAATGTCGTCCGATACGCTCAGCTCCACGTTCGCGGCCCTCGCCGATCCCACCCGACGGGCCATCCTGAAGCGTCTCGCCGACGGCGAGCGCTCGGTGAACGAGCTGGCCAAACCATTCCGCATCAGCCTGCCCGCCATCTCGCGCCATCTCAAGGTGCTCGAACGCAGTGGGCTCATCTCGCGCGGCCGGGCGGCGCAGTGGCGTCCCTGCCGGCTCAAGGCCAAACCGCTCATGGATGCGGTGGACTGGCTCGAACGCTACCGACGTTTTTACGACGAAAGCTTTGATCGCCTTGACGATTATCTGCACGAATTGCAAGCGAAGGAGAAAAAACATGACCGCAAGCAAAAATAATCCCGCTGAAACCTCCACCGGACAAGAGATCGTCTCCACGCGCCTCTTCGACGCTCCGCGCGAGCTGGTGTTCAAAGCGTGGACTGATCCGAATCACCTGGTGCATTGGTGGGGGCCGAACGGTTTCACGAATACGTTTCATGAATTTGACCTGAGGCCAGGCGGCATGTGGCGCTTCGTGATGCACGGCCCAGATGGCACGGACTATAAGAACGAGAACGTCTTCGTTGAAATCATCAAAAACGAGCGCCTTGTCTTTGATCACGTTTCCGGCCCGCTGTTTCAAGCAATTGTCACTTTCGCCGACGAAGCCGGCAAAACCAAAGTCACCTTTCGCATGATCTTCAAGTCCGCCGCTGCATTGGAGAGATTTAAACCAATCATCGTCCCGGGGAACGAACAAAACTTCGATCGCCTGGCAGCGCAGTTGGCCAAAATGGTTTAACCAGCAACTTATCCATCGCAGTAAAAGAGAAAAGATATGACTGAAAAAGCAAAACTTCCTACCCGGGAAACTCCCAACCAGGATCTTATCCTCACGCGCGTCTTCGCTGCGCCCCGTGAGTTAGTCTGGCAGGCGTGGACTGATCCCAAGCACCTGGCGCAATGGTGGGGTCCAAACGGATTCACCAACCCGGTCTGTGAAGTGGACGTTCGGCCCGGCGGCGCCATGCGCATCCACATGCGCGGGCCCAACGGCATCGTCTATCCCATGACCGGCGTTTATCAGGAGATCGTCGAACCGGAGCGGATCGTTTTTAGCAGCGGCGCGCTGGACAAGGAGGGGAAAATGCTCTTCGAAGTGCTGACCACCGTGACCTTCACCGAGCAGGACGGCCAGACGACCCAGACCTTGCACGTGCACATCGTCAAAGCCACTCCCCAAGCCGCTCCGCATCTCAAGGGCCAGAAAGCGGGCTGGTCGCAAAGCCTCGAACGCCTCGCGGCCTATGTGACAAAGACCTG
>JAQGPA010000056.1 GCA_028293325.1 Pedosphaera sp.
CTGGTGGCATTGCCGGAGAAAAGCACGGGAGTGAAGGGGCAATAAGTCCAGCGAGGGCGGGACTCAGGCGAGGGAGCGGAAGCTGTGGACGCTGGCGTGGTGGACGGGGATGGCGGTGGATTTCAGGATATATTCCTCCAACGCAAGAATCATGGCATCGCGGTCATGGTTGACGCGGGGTTTTACCTGGAACAGATCGGCGCCCAAATCCAGGGCGCGTTTGATATGCTCGGCTTGCATTGAATCGGTGAGGACCACGACCGTGAGATTCCGGCGTGGTTGCGCCTTGAGCCAGGCTAAAACCTCGAAGCCGTCCATGAGGGGCATTTTAAGATCAAGCAAGAGCAGGTCGGGAAGGGGAAATTTCTCGCGGTCACTGAAATGGGCATGGCCGCCAAGGTAAGCGATGACGTCAGCGCCATCGGATACTTCCGCCACCGCTTGCAAACGCGCGGCCTTGAGCAAGGCGGTTTTCAAAAGGATGCGGTCGTTTTCCGAATCATCCGCAATGAGTACATTATAAACAGTTTTGGCCGATTTAGTCATGGCGTTAATTTATTTCGGCACCAACCGAAGTCGGTTACAACAATCCAAGTCCGCGTAATTCAAACTCGTCCATCCATGGATATTAGACAAATTATTTTTTGCTACGTTTGGAATTAATTTGTCCTACAAGCCGGAGCAATCCGTTGAAATAATTGCCAACAACCGGTTTCATCGTTGAACTGCCGGCCTGCCTAAAGCAAAATGTCCGGTGTGACTGGCCGATGGTTCGTGCTTCAATTTCAGAAACTTCCATCCCGTACACGCGCCATCGTTTTGACCGGTTTAATTGGTCTGGCCGCAGGCGGCGCTGCGGTTGCGTTTCAGGTTTGCGTCAACCGGGTCTATCGCCTGTCACTGGTCAAACTCTCCCATCATTCGTTCGAGGTTTTTCTGGGCGGAAGTTTTCTGGTGATCATGAGCACCGCGCTCATCTCGGGACTATTGATGAACGCATTTTGCCGCGAGGCCGCGGGGAGCGGGATTCCTCAATTGAAAGTGGCGTTTTGGAAGGATTTTGGCTATGTGCCGTGGCGCGCAGTGTGGGTGAAATTTGTGGCGGGCGTGCTGAGCATCGGCGGCGGGAGCAGCCTGGGGCGCGAAGGCCCGAGCGTTTATCTGGCGGGGGGGCTGGCATCGAACCTGGCCGGATCGCTGGGGGAAGCGAAGCAGAACCGACGTCCGGCGGCGGCGGCGGGAGCAGCGGCGGGATTGGCGGCGGCATTCAACACACCGCTGGCCGCGATTACATTTGTGCTGGAGGAAATCATTGAAGATTTAAACAGCCGTTTCCTCGGCAGCATATTATTGGCCTCAGTCATTGGGGCGCTGGTGGTGCATGGGTTGGTGGGGAAGCAACCGGCGTTTAAACTTGGCAATATTGACGCGCCCGGCTGGCCAGTTTATCTGCTGACACCATTGGTGGCCGCAGTAGCCGCGTTGACGGGTGCGGTGTTTCAAGTGCTCACACTGAAACTGCGCGCGAAACAGAAACGGTCCGCGTGGTTGCCCGCGTGGTTGCGTCCCGGCGTTGGCGCACTGGTGGTCTGGGTGTTGGGCGTGGCGGTATTTGCGGCGACGGGACGGTTGGGAGTTTTTGGGCTGGGTTATGAGGACCTGACCGCCGGACTCAATAATGATCTGCCGTGGAAGCTGGCGGGGATTTTGTTGGTGGCAAAATTACTGGCGACGGTGGCGGCGTATGGGTTTGGCGGTTGCGGGGGCGTTTTTTCGCCGACGTTATTTTTCGGCGGCATGTGCGGAGTATTTATTGGGGGTGTGGCAGGAGCGGTCTGGCATTTGGGCCCGGCGGATCAAACGACGCTGGCGGTGGTGGGAATGAGCGGGTGCCTGGGGGCGGTGGTGCGGGCGCCAGTGACGGGGATCCTGATTGTGTTTGAAATGACGCATCAATTTTCGTTGGTGCCGGCGCTGATGCTGGGCGCGCTCATCAGCCAGGCGGTGGCCCGCAAAGTGACGCAGGACAGTTTATATGACGCGCTGTTGCTGCAGGATGGGCATAAGTTGGAGCATGTGATACCGCCGCGCGATCTGCAAAGCTGGCAACAATTACCGGTCTCGGCGATTGCGAATTTTCATCCTGTGATCATCGAGGATTTGGCGGCCGATCCATTGCGGGAGACATTGCGGGTAAATCCGCATAGCCGCTTTCCGGTCATGCGCGAGGGGAGGTTACTCGGAATGTTGACGCGAAAGGAAGCGGAGGTGGCGCTGGTGGAGAGCCGTGCGCCGAAGTTGGAAATGACCGTGACGTGTCTGCCGGATCAAACGATTCGCAATTTGCAGCGGTTATTAATTGAGTCGAGCACGCATTTGGTAATCCTGCTGGACGAGCCGAAGGGCAAGGTGCTGGGCCTGGTCACGCTGCATGATCTTTTGCGGGCGGAGGTATCGATTGCCGAGAGCGGGAATGTGTAGGTCTTTCACAATATGAACCAAGGCACGTGGAGAGAAACCGGCTATGGCGTGAATGGGGGCTTGGCGGCCGTGCTCGCTTCGGTTTGATTTGCCTCCAAGGCGGTGAGAGCGAGAAAGGTCTGTTCCAAAGGGCCGGCGGCGCCGCTTTGTTTTCGCAATTCGTCACGGGTACCGACGGCCACCAAACGGCCTTGATGGATGATGCCGATGCGGTCGGCCATTTCCTCGGCAACGCTCAATTGATGGGTCGAGACGAAGACGGTCATGCCCGCAGTGGCTTTTTCCCGCAAAATGTCCTTCACGACGCGCACATGGTGAGGGTCGAGCCCGACCATGGGCTCATCGATGACAAAAACTTCCGGTTCGTGCAACAACGCGGAGACGATGGCGACGCGCTGCCGGGTGCCGTGGGAGAGTCCTTCGATGGGCTTGTTGACGTAGGGCTCCAGGTTGAAGCGCTGGATCAATTCGCGTCCATTGGATTGAATTTGTGCTTCGGCCATGAGGAACAATTGGCCGGTGAAGCGGAAGAATTCCCACGGGGTGAGTTTTTCGTACAAGAAGGGGAAGTCGGGCACGTAAGCCAGGCGACGCCGGGCTTCGAGGGGCTGGGTCTGGACATCGAAGCCGCTCACGCGCGCCACGCCGGAGTTGGGCTTTATGAGGCCGGCGAGGATTTTGATGGTGGTGGTTTTGCCGGCGGCATTGGGGCCGAGGACGGCGAAGAATTCGCCGCGGGGCACGGTGAGGCTGAGGTCGTTGACGGCGGTCAAATCACCGAATTTTTTAACGAGATGGATGAGTTCGATCATGGAGCAGGGCGCGGATTAGAAAATCAGGCGGTCGTTGACCATCACCAAATCGTCCGGGAGTTCGACGCGCAGGATTTCCCCGACGCGACTCACGATGATGACCACCTGGTAGTGGTCCAGCAAGTGAGCTTGCAGCCGATAGACGCGCACGGCGGTGTGGCCGAAAGTGATCCAGTCATCGCGCGCTTCCCATTTCAGCCCAAGGGAGAGGGCAAGCGCCGGCTGCTGCCGGTCACGCGGCAGGCTGGCCGGGACCATGGCGGCCAAGGGGAGAGGGAGCGCAAATGCCCGGGCCAGCGCCTCGGGGTTCTGCAAGTCGGCCATGGTGAAAACGCGCTCGGATTTTCCCTCGTCATCCTCCATGAACAAATGCACGGTCTGCTCGCGCGCCAGGGAATGCACTTCCCAATTGGCAGGCCGCAAACCGACTTGGAGTTTGAGTTCCTGCCAGGCCTGGTTGGTGTCGAAGCGGACGCTCAAATCGAAATGCAGCCGGCTGGCCGCTTCGTTGAGGAGCAAGTTGCCTTCAAAATCAATCCGGTAATTCGGCAATTCCTCGACAATGCCATCGGGCCGGGTGTTCGCGGCGGCGGGCTTGAGATTGGCGGCGTCCTGTCCCACGATGGCGGCCCAGCGACAATAACCAGCGCGCTGGCCATGGTGGGTCATCTCAAGGAGCGAGTTGTCGGGAGCGGTGAGGATTTTTTGCCAGACGACGGCGAGCGGCACGGTGCCGCCGATATGGTCGCGACTGCCGAATTCCGAATTCCAGAGCAGCGCATTCATCAGCAGCCAAAACAGCGTGATGAGCAGCAGGGCAATGCGGGAAGCCATGGGATGGTGTCGTGGCTAGGGCGCGGGGAGATTTATGGTTTGACCCACGTTCATGTGCGAGGGCCGGACTTGGGGATTCGCCGCCTGCAGTGCGGGAAGCGAAAGGCCGTATTTGCGGGCGATGGACGCGAGCGATTCGCCGGACTTGACGATATGTGTCCGGGTCGAGGCGGTAATGGTGGAACGGCTGTTGCCGGAAATTGGGGCGGACGGAATGGGCGAACCGGAGCCGGGGCGCGGGGATTCGACATGGACGGTCTCGGGCGCGGGCCGTGGCGTCCTGGGTGTGGGAATGGGAATGGGCGGTGCGGGGTTTGTCGGCGGCTGCGCGCGGCTGGCAGCATAGGCGGTCTGCAATTGAAGAAGCTTTTCCTTCAAGTCACGATTTTCGAGCAGGACTTTTTCCAAATCGCGCTGGGTGGTGGCGGAGATGGGAGGAGCGGAAACGGTTTTGGCGAGTTCTTGGGCGCAGAAATTGACGCGGATTTTGGCGAGGTCGGCCTGGCCGGAATTGGCGTTGGAACCATACTTGAGACAACGTTGATAATGGTAAATGGCCGCGGCGTTGTCGGTGACCTTCTCGTAAAGCCAGCCGAGTTCGAAATGGGCCGAGGCGGAATGAGGATTCACTTCCAGCGCCTTCTCGAAGGAGTCGATGGCGCCCTGGTAATCCATGGCGTTCTCGAGCCTTTTGCCGGCCAGGTAATGTGGCTCCTTCTGCTCTTCCAATTGACTGTCCCCCACCGGAAAGCAGCCGCTGCCACCGAGGCAAAGCAAGAATGCGGCGGCGCACAGCCGGGTGAGGCGAAAACAAGTCATGGCACGAAATTAGACGAAGCTTGGGCAACAAGCAATCTTGCGTTGGCGCCAATGAATAAAATCTTCGCGCGCCGAAATTTTCCCCGGCTTCCGCTACTTTTTGTTGGTGGTCGGCTCCCCCGCATCTTTCGGCGGAACAAACGGATTGGGCTTCAAGGTGGCGGCGGAGACTTTCGGCAAAAACAGCGGGCTGATAAACAAATATGCCCAGCCAATCAGGAAATGCAGACTGGCCAGTCCTCCGAGTCGAATCAGATCCACTAGATTCAGGCCGTAACAAATGATGGCCACGGTGAGAAACAACGCGCCGGGCATCAGCGCCGCCCCCGCGAGGCGCCAACTCTGCCGCAAGTTCAAATCCCGATTCTCAAAAAGCGTGATAAACCAGACCGGGAGGCAATACAACGTGGCCAGCAGTGTCCATGTGAGCATCAATCCCACCACCGTGCCGGCCGCGGCGCCCGCAAGAATGAACGGCTCCCACGCGCCCCAACTCGGTCCCAATTCCGGACGATTTAACGCGAACCGCCAGCCTGGCGGATAGGCCACTGGCTGGTACCCCAGCAGTCCATAAACGCGCAAGTCCTCGCGGCCAAATTCGATTTGCAAATGCGCCTCGCGGCCAAGTTGGCCACTGTGGTTGAGGTCCACGGCGAATCCCAGGAAATGGTTCGCCGCAAGTTGTATGCGCGTGTCCCCTGGCCAATCGAGGTGTTCGCCGCTGATTTCCCCCGTGGCCGGCAGTTGTTGAATGGCCGACCGCACCACTGGAAACCAGGCTTGATCCAAAAACCAAACCACCACGCCTCCCGCCAGCAGTGCCACCATCAATTGCACCAGCAGCAATCGTCCCAGCGATGCCCGGGCAAAGACCGCCACACCGCGCGGGGTGAGCGGTTCCCAAGCCTGCGGCGACTTTTGGACCGTGTTACTCATAGGCTGCTGCACGCGCCGTCAACCGGCGCGCATCAGACTGCGCATCCTACCGCACCGGCCCACCGGGTGCGAGACGTTTGCGAACGATCACGTCGCGGCCTGGGCCGGCGGTGGTTGTTGCGGATTCTGGCTGGGCGGCGCCACAATCAGCGGCACCGGATAGCGCAGCTTCATCACATCATCCACCAGCACCTCGATATAGTAGGTGCCGGCCGTGGTGAATTCCACCTGCGCGAACACCGTCACATTGGTGGACTGCATCACCGCATCCTTCAATTCAAACTTCATCTCGCTCTTGCGGAGGACGGTCGTTTGGTCCGGCCCAATCATGCGCACGGTCTCGGTGAATCGGCCCACGCCGGCGGTCCACCGGTTGAACACGCTCAACTGCGAGGCCGTCACCGGCACCTGTGGCACGCGGGCGTAATTAATCACGCCGATGATGAAAAAATTTCCGTTCGCTTCCTGGCGGACTTCTTCACACAACAGGGAGCATTGCAGATCAGGCAGAATTCGTGCGGCTTGCATGGTAATTATTTTGGCAGGTTGTTGGTCGAAAATTTAACTTTTGGCGGCCGTGGCCATTTCCGCGGCCCGGACGGTGTTTTGCATCAGCAGCGCAATGGTCATCGGCCCCACGCCGCCGGGGTTCGGCGTAATCCGCCCCGCGATCGGCTGCACCGCTTCGAAATCCACATCGCCCACCAGGCGCGAACCGCTCTTCGCCGTGGGATCGCTCACGCGATTGACGCCCACGTCAATCACCACCGCTCCGGGCTTGACCATGTCGGCGGTGACAAACTTCGCCACGCCCATCGCGGCGATCAAAATATCCGCGCGCCGGCAATGCTCCTTGATGTTCCGCGTTTGCGAATGGCAGATCGTCACCGTGGCGTTGGCCCCTTTCGCCTTTTGGCAAAGAATCGCGGCCATCGGTTTGCCCACGATATTTCCCCGGCCCAGGATCACCGCCTCCGCCCCTTCTGTCGGTATTTGCGAACGCACCAGCAACTCGTCAATCCCCGCCGGTGTGCAAGGCAGAAATCCGCTCGGATCCCCCAGCATCAATTTGCCGACGTTCACCGGGTGAAATCCGTCCACATCCTTTTGCGGCGACACCGTCGCATACACCACCGTCTCGCGAATGTGCCGCGGCAATGGCGCTTGCACCAGGATGCCGTGTATCCGCGTATCCGCATTCAGTTGCGCCAACAACGCCAGCAATTCCCCCTCCGTCGTGGCTGGTGGTAAAACGCGGGTCTCGGAAAAAATTCCCAGTTGTGCGCAGGCTTTTTCCTTCATGCCCACGTAAACTTTTGAAGCCGGATCCTCGCCCACGCGCACAAACGCCAGGCCCGGCTGGACGCCGCGCGCCCTCAAGGCTGCGGCTCGCTGGGCAACCTCATTCTGAATCTGGCCCGCGATGGCCCGCCCATCAATGAGGTTCCCCGCAGCCATTACTCCACGACCTGAATCTTTTGAATGGTGATCACCGGCGTGTTCGGCCAGCGCTCATCCAGACCTTCTTCACCCGTCACCAACACCGTCCGGCCGTTGTAACGTTTCATCACCAGATTCGTTGAAGTCGAGTAAAGATAATTAATGACCTTGCCGTCATCCAGGCTCTGCAATTGATAATGCGTCGGTGCTTGAATGCTCACCGTGCCTCGCACAATGCCTTCACGTTCCACCACGCGCTTGGGCGGCGGCTCGTCCACCACCGGCGGCGGCAGCGGCGCGGGCACCGTGGGCACCACGATCGGCACCGCAGGTGGTGTCGGCATTGCCGGCGGATTGCCCGCTGCGGGCGGCTCCGTCGGGGGCGTCACTGTGGGCGTCGCATCCACCACGGACGGAACCGTTGGTGGCACAGCGGGTGGCGGGGTCACCGCGGCTACGACCGCCGGTTCGCTGCCCGGCTCCTTGTGCGTAAGCAGATGTGCCGCTACGAAAGCAAATGCATTGGTCGGCGCTTCAATCTCCGACCAATCACCCTTCGTGCTGACTTCCTTGACGGTGTCACCCTTATGCAACAAACCAATCACACTGTAATTCTCTCCGGCGCCGGTGCGCAGATTCAACTTCACCGGCTTCACCGCTTTATTCGCGTCAAGGAACGAACTGTTCACCCAGACATGCGCGCTCGGCGGCAATGAGATCTTCGCCCACTTCGTCGGTTCATCCGTCTTTGGATTCTTGAGTGTGATTTCCTCCAACACTGTGACCGTCTCGCCTTCCTTCAAATGCATGACCACTTCGCTGTTGATATTGGCTTTGCCGCGCACATTGACGTTGTTCTGTCGCGCCACGGCCGGCTCATTCACGATCAACGGAGCAGCGGGCTTGATTTCTGTCACGGTATTATTTACCGGCTTCTTTGCCGACGCCGCTTTTTTCTTCGTCTTCTTTTTCGCGCTGGCGGCTTTGGTGGACTTATTGGTCGCTGCGGGCGGAGTCAAATCTGCGGGCGCCGTGGGCACTACTGCCGACGGCGGAGTCGGCGGCATCGAAGGCATGGGCGCGGGCGCAGGTGCCGCGCCGGGCGTTGGCAGTGCCGGTGGTTCGCCGGTCATCCCTTGGGCCATTACGCCGGCTGAGAGCATCGCTGCCAAAATCAGTCCAGATATCATTTTCATAAATTTAAATTATTCGGCAAGTAGAGATTTTATCTCGGTTTCTGTCAACATCCGCCATTTGCCCTCGGGCAGTTCGCCCAGCTTGATTTTCCCAATCTGCGTCCGCACCAACCGGTTCACCGTCAACCCCTGCGATTCAAACAACCGCCGCACCTCGCGGTTCTTCCCTTCCGCCAGTTCCAATTCCACCACGCTCGTGGTGTTATTCGCCGACAACGCCCGCGCCTTCACCGCTTTCAACACTTCACCCTCATGAGACACACCCCGGGTAAACCGATTCAACATCTCTGATTCCACCCGTCCGGCCACGGTTGCCATATACTTTTTGTGCACCCCATAGCGTGGGTGAGTCAAGTGTAAGCTGAACTCACCGTCATTTGTCATGAAAATCAACCCCTCGCTGTCAAAATCCAACCGGCCCACCGGATACAGGTTATCCCACTCCCGCGGCAACAAATCCCCCAACGTCCGCCGCTTCTTCTCATCCCGGCGCGAGGAGATATATCCCGCCGGCTTGTTCAACGCCACATACAACTTCTTCTTCGCCCGCACCCGCACCCCATCCAGGCTCACCCGATCCTGCGCCGGATCCACCTTTACCCCCAATTCCCGCACCACCTTGCCGTTCACCTCCACCCGACCGGCCAAAATGATCTGCTCACTGGCGCGCCGCGAGGCCACACCAGCTTCCGCCAAATATTTTTGTAAACGAACGTTCACGTTCAATAGGTGAGTCTCCCGCAACTGCTGGGAGCAGCGTGGAATTCAATAAACCAGTGCGACAGCTTTGCCAGCCTGCCCGCACTCTATACTCCGCTGGCCGAACCAATTAGGCGTCCGGCTTGGTCTTGCGCAAACCGGTAATGCGGTCGCCGTCTTTCCATTGACCGCGTTTTTTGAGCAGACCGACCCGCTCGAACCGCTTGAGTACGTTGCGTTTACCACCTACGGTGGCTATGGCGCGCAGACTACGATGCTGTGACATAATAAATCCTGATGTTAAATGGCCCGCCTTCTCATGAAAGCGAACGGTGTTTGTAACACGCCCCGCCCGCGATTGCCAATGCTTTATTTGCGCCCACAAACCAACCTCTCGGAAGCCCGACAACGACCCAAACCCCAAAACTGTCGCTTTTTGACCATTTCCATCCCTTTCTTTGTAGTCCTCCATTTTCATTTAGGCTCAAATTACCTCAATTTACCTTGACCAACCTTAATTGCCCCCACGCTGTTCCATTCGCCGCCCCCAATCGCCCTCGTCCTCGTCGTCGATCCCCCTATTGGCCGTGCGCAAGCACCTCGGTTGTAGCGCCGACCGACAGTCGGATGTATCGCAGGCTGGCAGCCCGCATGGCCTGGGTATGGAACGACGGCACCACCTTTCTGCAAACTGCTCATGTATGTATGATTCCTTTCCTCACAATGGCTGTGCGCAAGCACCCAGATAGTAGCCGGAGGTTGAGCGCAGCGACACCTCCGGAAACCATCCAACACATCCACCACCCCGAAGCGGGTGGCAGAACCTTTTGTTTTGTCTTCTGTCTTCATATTGGCTGTCCGCTAGGACAAAAAACATCTTGGCATTACCTTGACTACCTCAGTTGATCTAAGTGTTACCTTGACTGGCCTCGTTGCTTGTCCCGCCAACTCGTCGCGCCGTCCTGTCCACCATCTTGTCCCGCCATAGCCTTGGCGAAGGCGGAAGCACCTGAACCTTGATCTACCCAGTTGCATAAAAAAACTACCTTGATTTACCTTCCGATACCTTCCGGCAGTTCGCCAGGACCTTGCCCGTCCCTTTGGTCCATGCATGTCGCGCCGACTCGTCCGCCATAGCCTTTGGCGAAGGCGGATCCCCCCGTGGTGACCCGTCCGGAATGACCCCGCCCGACTTGTAGCATGTGGACGACCACCCACAAAAATTGGCACCGCACGCCAAGCCAGCCCAACGCAATCCACTCCCTCGCCCATCGGATGGGAGAGGGTTTGGGGTGAGGGTGCTCCTTTCCCTTCCCATCCTCCTCGTCCTCGTCGTCGATCCCCCATCGGCCGTACGCAAGCACCTCTGCCGTTAAATTCCCCACTCCGCCCTGTCCGCCGTCCCGTCCGCCATAGCCTTGGCGACGGTGGAACTCCGCACTCCGAATTTGAATGCCCCACAACTCCGAACGCTGAACTCTAAACTCTGAACTTCCATTCTTATTATCGTTCATCTTATCGATTCAACCACATCCTCAACCCCGTGGATGTCGCTCGTGTCGCTCGTGTCGCTCAGCTTTTTCCCAAGAAAACACCAACCATCCCCTTTGTTTACAGCCCATTGATGCGTTTCCGCGCCCTTCAATTTGAAATTTCCTCAATTCTGCACTCCGAATTCCGCACTTGATTGGTCTTTTTCCCAATCAAAAATCGCAAATCAAAAATCAAAAATTCCCCTGCCACTCCCCAATCCACTCCCAATCCTGTTAATCCTGTCAAAAATTCCGCTCTGAGTTTGTTGTTGTCCCCATCATGTCCCGTGCGCAAGCAGCTCCGCGTCTCTGCGCCTCTGCATGAGAATCTCCCTTCAAAATCCGTGTTAATCCGTGTCCATCCGTGGTTAAAAAATCCCATCTCCTGACATCCCATTCATCTATGAATGTGTGGCGGTCAAACAGCTTTGGGATTTCATTGGGGCGACGTTTCGCTTAGATTTGTTTTGTGAAAATCATATCATGGAACGTGAACGGGTT
>JAQGPA010000094.1 GCA_028293325.1 Pedosphaera sp.
GCGAGGCTTTGGCGAGGGAGCATGCCCAAGGTGGCCTGTGACCGAGCCGAAACGAAGCCAAAAGTCAAAAAGACCGCTTTCCCAATAACTTTTCCGCCGCGCTACAGCATTTATGGAATTGCTCTAAACAGCCTTCACTAAGAATGCGGGCGAGTTGCAATCAGTTCAGCTCCGCCTCCTCCAGTATCGTGTTGATTGTTTCCCGCGCGTTATTCTTCAGCTCCAGGAACGGCAAAAGGCAAATCGTGCAGTATGCGCTGCTTCGCTACAAATTCCCTGGGTGACATTTTGAATTGCTTGCGAAAACAGGTGGCGAAATACTGACTGGAACTAAAGCCATTTGAAAAACAAACATCGGTGATCGAAGCGCCCGGTTGCTCACGCAACTGCTTTGCGGCGTGATTGAGCCGGCATTGCTTTAGAAATTCCATGGGACCAACGTTCACACACTGTCGCGTATATTTCGCGAACGAAGTAATACCCATCCCGCAATGTTTGGTCATTTGTTGCAATGTTTTGAACTCCTGGCAGTTTGCCTGATTCTCTTCCAGGTCCTTCAGAAAAAGCTCAACCACCTGCCGGCTTGAATCTCGTTCAGAACCTTCCATCAATCTCTGTGTCACGGGCGTATCCAGGAAGCTCACGAAAAGCTGGTTTAAGTTTGCAATCATCCGCGAAACAGCATGAGGTGTTTTCCACTGAACCACACACCTGGCTATTTGCTGAAAAATCCGGGCGATTTCAGGAGTGGATTTGCATACTGCCATTTTATTATCGCGTAGCTTGTGCGTTAACTCGCTCAAATCACCCGGTGTCAGCGTCACCCAGTTCGGCCAACGCCATGGGTCATCGGGTCTTCTGACACCAACATCAATGATCAACCAATGCACACGACCCGGCCCAACATACGGATCACCGAGCTTATGTAGTTGCCAGGGTCGTGTAATGGTAAGATCGCCGGGGCGGAGATTGAACCGGCGTCCGTCTGCCTTGAAAACCATGTTTCCAGTTTCGATAAAATGGATTTCAACGCCTTCATTCCGGTGGACGTCGAGCCCCCAATCCTGCCGCCCGGCACCATCCCAAAACCCTACGCTGTTCAATCCCGGGACTGTATCTTTGGAAATTGCTAATCCAGGATAATGGCCTTTGCTCAGGGCCGTCATCCTGATTTTGCCAGTTCGGGCTGCCAATACCTGAGGCTCGCAAGTGTCAATGCCGCATTCTGGCGGTGGCTCCAGCGTCATCGTGCCAACAGTGTTTTCTGGCATTTGTCGCTTTTGTTCAAGCAATCGGGTGCGGCCTAATGGGTTGAAATAGTGACCGCTATTTCTTCTCTGACAGCCATTGTCCAGTAATCCTGATTTTTCAGCTTTCATGCGAGGACGTTGTCAGCGGATAACCCCGCCATCTAGTAATGCGAGATTTCAGTCGAAATAGGCCAAATGAACGGACGAAATTTTTGACGGGTAATATTAAGCCAGGTCAGAAAACCGGATTCAGCCCCGGTTTTCGGAAAGAAAAGCCCGGAAATACGGGGCTGATGCCTGATAAGCCGCAGAGGCGGAGTCAGGAATTTCTGATTGCGCGATCTGGAGACGAACTAAAGCCCCTTGATCTCCTGAAGCAGCCAGGCACGCGCAAAAGCCCAATAGTTTTTTACGGTGGAAAGTGAAATGTCGAGAATTTGGGCGACTTCCTCATTCGTGCGGCCGCCAAAATAACGCAACTTCACGACCTCGGCCTGAACCGGATGTTCCTTGGCGAGTTTGTCGAGCGCTTCATGCACGGCCAACAGTTCCTCATCGGCTTGGGGCGCGGCCAGATTACACTTATCGAGATCTACACGCTGATAGCCTCCACCGTGGCGGCGGGTGCGTCTGCGGCGCGCCCGATCAATCAGAATGCGGCGCATCGCCTCGGCCGCGGCGGAAAAAAAGTGAGCGCGGTTCGCAAAGCTCGGGTGCTCCAAACCGACGAGGCGCAGCCAGGCCTCATGCACCAAGGCAGTCGGTTGCAGTGTTTGACCGGGTAATTCCTGCGCCATCTTGCGAGTCGCCAGTTGACGCAATTCCTGATAAACCAGCTCCAGCAGTTCGTCGGCGGCTTTAGGGTCGCCATGTTCCACGGCCGTCAGCAATACAGTGGCATTGCTTTTATGTTCGGACATTACCATAGAAAGTATCGGTGGCTCTCTGCAAAAACAACCCCGGATTCCAGCGCCTATGAGGCTGCCCCGGCTTCCTACTCGCCTTGAGCCGCCGTCGGAGATTCAATGAGCGCGGTGGCCTCGGCCAGTTGAATCTGCGCGTAAAGCCAAGCCAGCCAGGCGTTTGTCGGATCCTCAGCAATACTTGGTGGCATAAGCGGCGGCGCTAAGGTGTTCCCCCGGGCTAACATGGCTCGCGCCTCATCTTTCTCTCCCAGCCGCCAATAAGCCATGGCCAGCACGGCATAAGCGTGCCCATGCACATAAACGCCGGGGATTTTGAGCGGTTTTTGTGCCCATTCGACGGCCTCGGCGTAATGCCCCTGCCGATATTCAGCGAGCGCCTTGCAGTCCTGGAAGAAAGGTATTGCGTTCTGGTCTCCGATTCCATGCGTCACCGCCGTGTCGGCCAGGTGGCTGATAACCTTTAAATCCAATTCTGAAGATGGCAGAAAGAGGCAAGCCTTCGCCACCTGGTCAGCAACGTAGATGTTGGTTGTGTCTCCGAACGTTGTGAGCAGTTTCTGGCAGAATCGTTCGTAGGCGGGGCGGTTATGGGTTTTGACAAAGAGCGCAGCCACCATGGAATAACGTGGATCGAGGGGTTGATGTTCGAGTGCCAGAGTGGCATCGGCGCAAGCCTCCTGCCATTGACCACGGCGTGCTTTGAGATCGACCCTGAGATACAAGAGGTCTGCGCTGGACGGTTGCCTGACGAATGCAGGAGTCAGCGCTTGATCCAGCAACTGTTCTGCATCGCCGAACTTTTGCTGCATGATAAGGACGCGGGTGAGATTCTTCGATTCGGACAACGCTTGCGGAGTCTCCTTCTCCCCGCGTTTGCGCAACACGGCCAGTGCTTCGCGACGCACCTGCTCCGATTCCGCCAATTTACCTTCGGCTTCGAGCGTTGCGCCCAGACGGCCCAGCGTATACAACGCTTGCGGAGACTCGTTCTCCCCGCGTCTGCGCAACACGGCCAGTGCTTCACGACGCACCTGCTCCGCTTCGGCCAATTCGCCTTCGGCTTCGAGCGTCGAACCGAGACTGCCCAGCGTATCAAGCGAAGCCGGATTGTCCTCCCCCAGTAGTTTGCGCTGTATCGAAAGGGCCGCGCTCAAGACAGAATAGGCTTCATTCAGATTCCCTCTTTGCCGCATGCGATCACCGACCAAGAAGAGAGATTTGGCCACATCCGGATGCTCCGCACCCAGGAGCTTCTGCCGCATCGCAAGGGATTCCCGCTCCAACATTTCCGCCTCATCCAACTTGCCCCGGGCACCTGCCGCCCAGGCAACGTCGTCCAGCGCAGCCGCTATCCATGGGTGCTCGGGGCCAAGCCGTTGGCGTCGTATCGCCAGAACTTCCCGCGCCATCGCTTCGGATTGGGCCCAATTGCCTTCGTCGCCCAGAATGATACTTAGATTACGGAGCGAGTCCGCCACCTCCAGGTGTTCGTTGCCGAACAATTTTTGCCGGATGCCCAGCGCTGCCCGCGCCATCGACTCCGCCTCCGTGAGCTTCCCTGCTTGTCGATACACGCTGCTCAGCTCATTGAGCGAAGTCGCCGTGTCCGCATGGTCGTTGCCAAACAGCCGCCGCCGAATGGCCAGCGCTTCCCCGTGTGCTGCTTCCGCCTCAGCCAACTTGTTCTTGGCCATAAGCGCCAGGCCCAAGTTGTTGAGCGACGCGGCCGCCGCCGAACTTTCCGGACCGAATTGCTTCCGGTCGATCGCCAGCGCTGCACGATGCATTTCCTCAGCCCGATCATAATTTCCAATTTCCTGATAAAGCGTGCCGATGAGACCGCGCAGTTCAGCTTCGACGGCGGGCTGATTGGTCATCTCCTTGCCGACGCGCTCAGCCGTTCGATCCAGAATCTCGCGCAACAATGTGGTCTCCCGGCCGAGCGCAACGGAAGGTTCGACGCCGTTCAACATATCTTCGAGGAACTTCGTGACTTGTTGACTCTTGACCGACGCAGCTTCCGCCTTCGCTTTGGCCGATTCCGCCTCACGGCGTGACCACCGCTCCCGGGCGAGCGACGCCGAAACCAGGATTAAGCTCATGACCAGAAGCAGCGCGATGACACCGAGGCCAATGAATAGCAGCTTATTGCGCAGCACCGTCTTTTGCAGTTTGTAACGCCTGCTGGGCGGGCGCGCCAAAATGGGTTCATTGGCCAAATAACGCTGAACGTCCAGCGCCAGCCCGTTCGCTGTTTCATAGCGGCGCGTGCGGTCCTTCTCCAGCGACTTCATTACAATCCAGTCCAAGTCCCCGCGCACCGAGCGAATCAGTGCGGGAGGCGCGGACTGGCGGCGCTGGGCCGTGGTCGTCAAAGCTGCTGCGCCCATCGTGCTGAGACGCATCGAGGGCCGATCGGGATCTCGCTCACGGATTTCCCGCCGAATTTCGTCCAGCCCCGCCTTCATCAACGACCTGCCATCGAATGGCGGTGACCCGGTCAGCAGCTCATAAAGCAGCACTCCCAGACTGTAAACGTCGGTGCGCGTGTCCACGTCCACGCTGCTCAGATCCGCCTGTTCCGGGCTCATGTACGCGGGGGTACCAATGAGCATCTCGAAAGCCGTGAACAGCGTTCTATCCGTCAGCCGCTGGTTGGTGGTCGCTTTCGCTATTCCAAAATCGATCACTACGGGTAACGCCGCGCCCCCTTCCGTTGTGGTTACCAGGATATTGGAGGGCTTGATGTCCCGATGGATGATTCCCTTCTGATGCGCATGTTGGACGGCCTGGCAAACCAGGATGAAAGCGCCGAGTCGCTCTGCCGTCGTGAGCGATTTGCGATCGCAGTAATCCGTAATCTTCACGCCCCGCACCAGCTCCATGACAAAATACGGACGACCGGATTCTGTCGCGCCGGCGTCGAACACCTTGGCGATGCTGGGATGATCCATCAGCGCAAGCGCCTGCCGCTCCGCCTCAAATCGGACCATGACACTTTTGGTGTCCATTCCCGGTTTGATGATTTTCAGGGCGACTCGGCGTCGAACCGGTTCCTCCTGTTCGGCCATATAGACCACCCCGCACCCGCCTTCACCAATTTGTTGCAGCAGTTTGTATCGGCCAATTCGGTCACCCGGTTTTTCGCCAATCGAAGCCTCAACCTTGGCTTCCGGCACCGCCTCGGGCGCGGGTTGCTCCAGAAAATCGCCAACTTGATCGTGGACTTTCAGCAGCCGTTCAACCCGTTGGCGCAGTTCCTCGTCCGCCCCGCAGGCACGTGCCAGGTAAGCGGAGCGCTCGTCGGCAAACAATTGGATGGCTTCTGCAAAGACCACCACATCGCGATCCGGGGAATCGTTCATGAAATCATGCGAATCAAGCTTTATCGATTGTTACTCCGTTCTTAACGCGCTTTAACCCAATTGTCACCTCGCAAAGGAGCAAGGCTCCCCAATCCCGATCATAATGCGGGTGCCGATCTCGACAAGGAACGCGGCGGTGATGCGGGTAAAACCCTTTCAAACAAAAAAGAAAGTCACGTTCTGACCTTACCTGACACAGGGGGTCATAAAGCGGGAAATGGCGGGAGTGGCGGGGCTCGAACCCGAACTTATTCCCGGCCTTTGCTTAAGAAAAACCGCGCAAACCTATTGCCAGTAAACACTTTATTTTACTCAAAGTCAACGAAAGTCCTCAGTCTGAAAGGGTTCTTAAAAGCGACTTTATTTGTTTCATTTGTTTCAACAAAGACAAATCAATCGCCAAATTTACTGCCTGCCGTTGGTCTTGCCTCGATTGTGTGAGCGGGAGACAAAACACACGATCATCAAAGTAAACATCACACTGACCCTAGTTATCTTTGTGTTCATCCATATTGATGATTGCGCCATCTGCTTAAGTGCTATGGATGAAGATAAGTTGTCCGAAGACGGAAATACCGGGCCGGATAAGGTTTGCCCACCGATGATTCAGTCACTTGAATAAGCTGTTTCACGCCATTGTCTGATATAACGCTCTGGGTGAACTGCGTCCCGCTGGTATCCCAAGTAGTCAAGTTAGTCGAGACATCAATAGTATATTGCAGGTCAGCAGCCCATTTACGTCGAGTGAAGGTGAATCCGAAATATCCGACGACGATGCCAGGTTGAATGGTAGTAGCTGCGTCGGGTTGCCAGGGATCCGTCATCAACGCATACTCCATCAGGTTATTGATACCGTCATGATCCGGATCAGCCGTCGGGCCGCTCATGGTGGGGTCGGCAAGTTGTGCCGGGGTAAAATGCACGTTCTGCCAGGCAATAAAATTCGTCAGGTTGTAGGAAAAACTAGCGTGAAATGTTTTCCCGGCGGCGCCAGCCGTGGCGGCGGTGAACTGCAAGGTCGGCGACAACTGGCCGATACTGACGCCTGAATCCAAGGAAATCGCCTGCGTCACCGGTTGGGCAAAAGTGAGCGTGATGCCTGTGGTGTTGGTCTGCGTTGGATCTGCCACGGCCACTGCAATGTTCGTTTCTGTCAACTGCACGACAACCGAGGCTTTATGATTCACGGCGATACCGCCGACCGCTTGAACGCCGTCATTCCAAAAATTCGCCGCAGTTATCCCCAGCGGCCCCTGACTTACCGCTTGGATGGAACCTGAGTTTTGTATCACTGACACTTGGGGGCTGACTGCATAACTCGCCGTGTCGGAGGTGGATTTCCCGGGGAGTAACACATAGGAATAGGCGCTGTTGACGGGATTTGTTCCGTGGTTGAACCAGAGGGTCAGATAATTGCGAGAGAGCAGGGTTGTCGGCGAACCTACTTCGTAGGGATCAATGGCATACCAAGAACCGGTGCTGGCTGCCCGCGAACTTTTCAGCGTGGCCGGCTGCGGAAAATAATATCCAATGTCCGCACCGGAAACATTTCCATCGAGGTGCGCCCAAGAGACGCTGGACAAGGAGCCGGTCCAATTAAGAGAACTAGGCTCGACAATGCCATTCACAATAAAAGCATTTGTTCCAGCGCTGGTTAATTTTCGGTTTTCGACAATGGTTTCAACGGCTTTGTTGCTGGTGCAGGTGATGCCGGCCCCAAGGCAGACAATCTCGTCATTAAACATGAACCATGATTTTATTGCCACGAGGTCGGTGTTCCAGGCATTCATCTGCATGCCCGCCGCGCCCCAGTTGTTCAAAGTAGCTCCACCAGTCCAGTTGTTGGTTCCTAGAAAACCGGCGCCGGAACTGGAAGAGCCAATCAGGTCTGCGCGAACTTGCGTATCCACGGTGGTTCCTGGCAGCCGATACGGATTGACCGTTGGCCAGAAGCAATCATCAAATTGGGTCTGATCGGAATTGTAAATGTAAGTCATTCCATAACCCGTATACCAGCCGCGCAGGTTCTCTTTGTTGATGGATTCAAAGTTGCCGATGCGGCTGGAAAACATGCTCACGCCAAAGGCATAGCCGGGCCGCAAATGCACCACCCGGTCCATTTGTCCGAACGTATAATGGCCGATCAATTCACCCCGCGAAGGAATGCTGTTATCCGCCAGGATGGACTCGGCCAAAGAGACTGTTCCCAAATCCGTAGTGGCAACAAAGTTTTGAGCCGTGTCCGCCTGCATCCAATACTTCGCCATGCTCTTGAAGGCAGCGGCATCACCGGGCGATGCAAACTGGGCCATCCGGATAATAGCAGCGACGGTCTCCCCACCAATGAATTGACTGGTCTCGTCAAACCGTGATATTGCCCGGCCCCGCACCATGTCCATGATAAGGCCGTTGTAGATGACTGGTTGGAAAGAGTTATAAACCCATTGAAACATATTGGCCTCATTAGGATCGGCCACAGCCCATCGGGAACCGTTGAACATATCAATCAGGGGCACCATAAACTGGATCAACGACTCGCCATAACTGCCCGTATAGGCAAAATAGTTATGAAAGACAAACGAACCATCCGCGCGAAAGCCATCTCCGTTCATGACGTCGGGAAACACACTGCTCAACGAGCCTGACGCGACACTCAATTTGGCCGTGTCCCTCACAATCGCTCCCCGCACGCCTACCACGGTGGCTGTCCATACCAGATTCGCTCCATCTGAAATTGGCGTCGGAGTAAAATGATCCACCGCGTTCATGTAATTAGCGATTTGCGCGCCGGTCAACTTGTCATAAAGCAGCACCGTAATGTCATTTAACCTAAGCGGAATCCCAATTTGCCAATGCCACCAATTAGAGTATTGGTTGGTGCCACCTTCGTTATAAATGTGGGTATACATCCAATCCAGCGCCTCTGATAAATCTGTGTATAGAGCGGCGTTGGTATATAGATTGTTGCCATGCGTGCCGTAGGCAAGCGATAGCGTTTTCAAACGATCATAGGTATACCAAATCTGACCTGAATCATTAGTCAGCTTGTTGAGATCGCTCCACAAATAAGCACGTCCGGCCGACTTGTTCATGCTGGTCCAATAAGATTGTGCAGATACCGCCAGATTGGAAAGGTTGATGCTGGCATTTGGATCAGAGGAGTTCAGATTCGTGCCGCCATTGAGCGTGTCACGCCATTTCAACCTGATGGCATCGAACTCCGCATTGGGAATAGTTGCCGGTGGCAAAAATGTTGCCAGATAAAGTTGCTGCACGTCGGCAACGGTCAAAGCACGATTATAAATCCTCACATCATCCAGTGCTCCATAAAGTGGCAGGGTGTAGCCTGATGAGGAGGTGTCCTCGCGTGAACCAAGACTGATGTCGTGGGTTGTATTCAGCAATGTCGTGGGCGCATTGTTCGTTCCCGCCAATTGCCCGTCAATATACAGCTTTAGGCCACCAGTTGTATTGACGCCGTCATAGATGGCCACCAAATGATGCCAGTTGCCATCCACCGTTCCTGTGGGGCCGATATTGATACTAATGCCGGAGGAATTGCGGACATAAAACCGATAAGATCCTTGGATATCCATCGCAAATTTTTCGCCGCCATGACCATAACCCTTGGCAATGATGCCTGCCCCAGATGGCTGAACTCCCGGCTTCGCCTTGACCCAGAGCCCAATTGAAAATGCCGTGCCCGCATTGATTCCAAGATTCAACCGGCCGTCGCTGTCGCTGATCATTGCCCGCTGATTATTGGTGGTCGCATTAAAATTCAACGCCCCGTTCGTCTCGCCCACTACCCATTGGGAACTATCGGTGAAATTTGTCAGTGTCGCATAATGGGAATTTATGGTCGAATCATAGGCGGTAAACCCGCTGGTCTCATCCATGGTCAGGTATGCTATTAAGCCGTTGGTAATGTCCGCTTGGGCGACACCGCACGATAAGACAATGAACGCCGCCAGGATGATCGAACAAAATTGGCCAGGTCGGACGATCAGGGGGCTAAGGCGATGGATTTTCAAAAACTGGAACATATTGTTTGGCAGGGAGAATTCAATCTTCATCCCTCCTGTGTGCTTTTAATGGGCGACGGGCATTATAGCTATTAGAATAGATGTTTCTGTCATGGCGGGCGACAAAGGTTCTGGGTTTTAAGTGACGCGGCATATATGCCCCGAGTTTTCGGACCCAAGCTGGATGCTTTAATATGTGGAACGCATTGGACTCAATCTTGCGCACCCGGCTGTATGTTACGCCGAGCACATCTCCAATCCGTTTGCGGCTTTCACCCTTCCAAAAGCGGCGTTTCAAGACTTCGTATGCTCGTTTTGGAAGTCTTGACAGCACCGTTTCCATAGCCTCCGCCAATCCCTCGTTTTCATACTCCGGTGCTGCCAGTTGCATTGCTTCAGGATGGTTCCAGAGGCTTTCCAACTGCACCTCGGGAGGATATTCCCGCTCGTGCCCAGTCATTGGCACCGCGAAGGTCGCGGACCAAAGCTCGAACACGTCCAAGTATTCTCCCGCGAGACCAAGCGCCATTTGTATGGCATCCGCCTCTTTTTTCGTTGGATGTTTTGCCAGACTAATGATGTTGTCGATGGTGGAGCGATGAATGTTTGAACGGTGCGCCAGTTCTGATTGTGTCCAGCCGAGTCGCGCCAGAACCTTGTGAAGTTCGCCCTGCTTTGTCGTCATTTCCATTTCACATACGGCCATCACAAGCCAGCTTTTAAATTTTGTTTTGATCGGAGATTCTCGGCCGGCAGTTTTGCTTGAAGGATACGGTCCTGCCGCGGATGAAATAGTCGGGAATGCGAAAAATTTTGCACCCGCATCATGCCGATGTAATAATCGTGAAAGCCGCCGTAAAAAAACAGCGTGTCAATCGCCGGTTCATAATACATGGCCGTTCCAAAATTCGGCCCCTCATACCACACGCGGTCACGGGAGACTGGTGCATCAGGCAGGATTCCCAATTTAAGGACTTTCCAGGGCTGCCTGCCGTCCACAATGGCCGACACATTGCTGGGTTCGGGCGCGCCGGTATAACCCGCAAATGTGCAGGAGCAGGAGGCGACCAAAATATTCCCGTCGGGTAACACAATGGCTGAACCAATGGCACTACCCTTTTCACCCCAAAAATTTGTTCCCGGCGGAATGACTGGTTCCGGATTGGCTAGGACCCAATTGGTCAAGGTATTTGACAAAAGAATAACCGTGTGAGGTTTTGGGTCTTTGATCCAGTTTTCAGTAAATGCAATAAACCGATAACCGGCACCTTGAAACTGCACCGGCTTCATCTGAGAGTATTTCTTGGTGTCTATGATTTCTTGAATTCGATTGTTGTCAAAAATACTGCCCAGCCTAAGTCCGGAATCCTTCCAAACTGTAAAATCATTTGAGCCATCGCTGGTCCACCAAGTGCCGCCACCTGCCGTGATATAGACCAGACCGTCACCAAAGGGGTCAACCATCACGTTCATATCTCCGGTGCACTTCAATACTTCATCTTTAACCCGCGTCCAGGAGACTCCATCTGTCGAGGAAATGATGCCGTGGTAATTGTCCGCCCCGAATTTCCGCCACATCATGTAGTATTTACCATCCTTCCATTTCCAAATCGCCGGATTGCAGACGTCGGCGGCCAGCACCGGTGTTTTTTTCCACTGCCATTTGAAGTTCCAACTGTCAACGGCCGGGTCAAAATTGACGTTGTCAAACCGGGCCGCGCCACCCGAACAAACCAAAAGCGGGCGCCGCGCCACCGGCAAGTCTATCACCGTCCTGAAACTGGTAATCGTGTTGCCCTTGTCGTCGTGCAGAAAAACGATCATGCCGTCCGAATAGGGCGACCAGTCCACTTGCAGCCGATATTTTATACCGGGCTGAATAGCCCACTTTGTTTCGGCGGTGTTCGTGGCTTCAAGAGAATACTGCTTAATTCTGGCTGGCAAACCATCGGAAAATTTCCGCCACACATCAATCGAGTTGCTGGCTGAATTGAGAGCAACGTAAACCCACTGCTTCGCGTCCTTGGATGAAAACCCGATTCCCGGACGCGCACTGGACGAATCAAGCATTATGTCCGTCGACAATGCCGCCTCAGCGAGCGTCCGCCATTCGCCACCCGTGTCGGTCTTGTTGATATAAACGTCGGGAGTGAACGCGAAATTAAAATTTGTCCCAAAACTTTCAGCCGAGTATTCCTGGTCCAAGGCATTTGTCGTGATACTTATTCCGCTGACCATCCAGTTTTTAAGCTGACCATCTTCAAAATCATCCGTAAAACCGCTTTCTGGCATACCCCACGTTTGGGCTGCCTGTGGCTCATCATCAATCGCGTCTACCCGGCCGGGAAAGCCCAATGGAATCTGCGGCGTGCTGGCCACAATGGATTTTAGAAAGACAAATGAACTTACATTCACCAAGGCGCTTTTCACGTCACCCCTAAATACCAGGTAAACATCCCTGACCCCGGGCTGTGAATTATCCACCTTGCAATTTATGTCCTGCCAATCTTGCCAGCCACCAGTGCTGTTGAAAGGACAGATGCCCATCAATATTCCAGTCGGGCTATCAAGCCTGATTTCTATCGCGCCATGGACAATGCTGGCTATCTTGGCTTTGAAGGCGGCAACTCCACTGTCAAAGTCATAGCTTTTATAGACAACATAATCTCCACTGTGGATTGAACAAAGATCATTTCCACCTTCACTGCAAACCTCGGTCTTGATCGCACCTGACTGTATGTCAAAACTAACGGCTGCAATCGTGTTAAGTGGATTTTTTGCAGCCAACGCCTTTCCGCCACCCATCAGAATCAGGACGGACAGCAACAGGGCTGGGGCGCAGCTACCGGATAGCATGAGATTTCGCGCACTCTTTTTTTTAAGGCATTCGCCCGAAGATATATTGTACATTATACGATCTAAAATTATTAATACTTTTGGCCTCTTGATTGTCTGTTTTACACATGAACAGAAAATGCGGCTGCCCAAGCCAATGCTGCTAACTTAATCCGTGCTTAAATCATTGGGTTGTGGTGTTTTGCACCAGCCAACCAATATCAGCAGCTGAGTCGCCGGCAGCGGTATCTGCTCCAACTTGACTCCAATGGCCCACAGGACAGTTCAGAATGGTTGACCCCAGCCATCGATGAATTTCAGAATGTCCGTCCGAAAAGGCAAAAGTTGTGGACCGGCCACCGTGATAAACGGCGGGATAATCCACTATTTTTTCACCGCCAGCCGTTAGTGTCGAAGAACATTCCACAGCAAAAGCGTCATCATTGATGCTGTTAGGAGCTTCCTCAATAAATACAAAGGTATTAACCGGTTTTACAATCGCCCCCACCTTTTGATACAGTTTAAAACTGCCACCACTTTTATTTATCCAAGCCGATTGCGAGGCAAATGCCTGATTCATGGACATGCTACGAACAACGGGATACGCCTTCCCCTGAACCGTACTTTGCCGTTTATCCGCCGGACAACGATATATAGTAGGATTTTTGGCGTAATTCCAAAGGGTGCTAACTGTTAAATCTTGATCGATATTCCAATTACTTGGATTCGATGGATCCATTTGAGTCGGACTGACCGTAGACTCACTCCCTGTCATCCAAGTGGGACGCCCATCTGGATCACCACCTAAGATGGTGCTTGGCACACCATCTTGATTATCACTGGCATACGCCGCCCAGCACAACATTAATTGTTTGTTTTGGTTCAAGCACTGAATCCCCTGTGCTTTTTGCTTGGCCCTGGAGAGGGCCGGCAACAGCATTGATGCCAAAATGGCGATGATCGCGATGACCACCAGCAATTCAATCAAGGTAAAGCCGTTATCCTCCAACCTCAGTGTTCCCTTTTCACGGCGGTTTACTGTATCAAATTTAAGTTCCATACTCATTTTAATTTTATCACTCACGTTTTTCTGGCTTATCACGAGCTCAGCAGCTGCATAACTTATTTTCCAACATCGCTATCGTCTGCAACCACTTCCGTTAAACGATCTCCGTCTTGTCCGACTCAACCCGTTTACATCGTGCTACTTTCAAAATATTCTCTTAAAAGTTGCGACGGGATCAGTTCCATCAACTGATCCCGCCGCCCCAACGGTTTGATTTAATGTCAGTTATGGACTGCGCAACCGGTAGAACTCAGTCGGATTGGCCGGATTAATGGTAATGTTGGTAAAGGTCGAACTGCTGCTGCCTGGCATATCAAACCAGGCATTGCTGTTAACGTTCAACGCATTGGTATGGCTTTGCAAAATCCAACCCAAGTTCGTCGGCCACGACAGCGCCAAAGTGCTGCCGGATACGCTGAACTGAATCGAACCTGGCAGAGGATTGATTGTGACCGGAGGCCCCACCAGCAAGCTGCCTGAGCCGGTAATGTACCCGGAAGCCGTGGTGGCATTGTAACGACCATTTGGTTGGTTGGTTCCGTTCAGGATCAGAGCCGCGACCTGGTTCGTGTCTGCGTTGGCAAAGTTCAGGTTCAGAACCGCGCCGTTGCTGATCGTCACCGTGGAAGTGTTCGTGAGGCACGGCGCGTTAAGCTCCAAAGTGCCGGCGTTGATTATCGTATCGCCTGTGTAAGTGTTGGTATATGCCAGATTCAGCAGCCCCAGGCCGGTCTTCACCAATGACCCGCTGCCCACAACGATGGCGCTGATATTCAAAACTCCGGCTGAGTCGGTAACGTCAAACACGCAGTTTGTGCCGGTGAGGGTCGCCGTGCCGTTGGTTAAACTGCTAGTGCTGCCAGCGAGGCTATTACGCAAGACGCCGTTGTTATTAGTGAACGAGCCCACCGTTTCACTGTGGCCATATAGGTCCAGCACACCACCCGTGCTGACGGCTACAGAGTTGTTGTCGGCAATTTGATCGACGCTGCTTCCGGTGATGATGGCCAGCGCATTCGATTGAACCAGCAGGCCAAAAGCCACTCCGTTAATGGACTGACCTATCGCCTTATCCAACTTAACAGTGCCCTGATCAACACTCAGGTTCAAATTTTGGGCGCTTGATCCAAAACCAGCGATATCCCAGGTGCCTTGTCCGGTTTTGTGAAGCACAGAATTACCGGGTATAATATTACCTTCGGTGATCAGCGTGTTGGTAACAATGTTCACGGAATAGTTTCCGCCACCAACAACTTGAACTGTTCCAGAACTGAGATCCAAGTTGTTTGAGGTTCCCAAATAGCTGAAGCTTCCGCTCCAAACATATGAAATCGGAAACACCATCAGATCCGCACCGCTGTAATTATCAATTGAAGAACCCGCGTCGATTGTGCACACGCCTAAACCGAGGCAGTAACTATTCCCAAGGTTCACTTGGCCGGCGAAAAGTTCAAAGCCGCCGTTATAGGTGCTGCTGCCATTCAGCGTCAATGAGCCATTGCCCTGTTTGGTCAATTTATAGTTGAGTCCACCGTCCCCAATGGGGCCGTCCACTTCGAGGTTGTTGGAAACTACCGTCAATACAACATTGTTATTGCCCAAAGTGACCGCGCCGGGGCCGGTATTAAAGTTGGTTGAACCTACAAATGTCCAGTCATCGTTCCAGTATTGCGCTATGGGCGTGAGCAACGTGACCGCATGGCCGCTGGTATTGTCCAGCTTCGAACCCAGATCATTGGTTAGCGGACCGGTGCCGATGGCAGAATTTAGCGACCCATCGCCACCGTAATTAATGTTCAACTGGCCCGCGGCTATCAATGTGCCGCCGGTATAAGTATTGGTTCCAGACATCGTCAACGTGCCGGAAGAAACCAAAGCTAGGCTCGCAGATCCGGTAATGGCACCATTACCTGTAAGCGTATAAGCGTTGGTCGTGGAAGCGGTGATGGCCGTTGGAGTGACCGTTGAATTATTAGTTATGGTGATTGGAAAAGGTCCGGCAGCACTATCATCAAACAGCACGGCATTGGGTTCCGTATATTTGACTGAACTGCTAAATTGCTTCCAATTGGCCGTGGTGTTGATGTCCCAAATTCCGCTGCCCACTCCCCAGGTCAGGCTGGCCGTCACCGGAGAAGCAGTCACCACCAGATAAATAGTTTTAGTAGTAATACTGTTGCTAAAAATAGCGGTCGTCGAGGCTGGCAAAGAGGTTGGAGCCGTCGGCATAGTGCCGGTGACCGAGCCGCCGTATTTGATCAGTGGATATTTTCCGACTGGAATTGCGCTGCCCTCAATCGTCACCGAAGGTGTGGCCGTGTAATTCACATTCCCGCTGACTTGAATTGAAGCTACAACGCTGCTCGGGATAAAGGAGTTGTAGTTAAAGTCAGCCGTCGTCGCGCCGGCGGCGTAGGTCAGATCGCCATTATTCGTCGTATACTGCGCCGTGTTGAGAATGCTGACTGAATAGGTCGGCGAGCCGCCAGCCGTGCCGTCGAGGGTAAGCGGGCCGGCAGCGGTTGGAAGTGTGCCGGTGACGATTTGCAATATGCCATTGCTGACAACAGTGGTTCCGGCATAATTATTGGCACCGCTCAATTTAAGCGGGCCGCCACCGGTCTTGGTTAACCCACCGGGTCCAGTCAGCGCACCGGAGAGTGAAATGTTATGCGCGGTGCCGCCGGAATCCGCGCATTGAAAGCTGATGTTGCCGTTTAGGGTATCTAGATCCATCGGCAGGGTAGAGCTCCAATTTGCCAAGGCTCCCACGATGCCGCCGGAGAGCTGGATGTAGATGACCGTGGGGAATGTCGCGCCACGAACGATGCCATAGGAACCAAGATAAAGGCTGCCGCCCGAGTTAGTTATCGCCGCCGTACAGGTGGCGGCGTAAGTGCTGTTGCCCGTGTTCCCAATCAAAATGCCACCCCAGTCGTTAACCACGCCGCCCGTCTGGGTAAAATACGCAGTCGCGCCATTCGCACCACCGCCAGACATCATTTGAATCTGATCCCGATTAGCAGTAGCAGAACTCGGACCGCCTATGTTCAGAGTGCCGCCATTGACTAAAAGTGTGCCATGATTGAGGCCGGCATCATTGTTAGGAATCGCAATGATAGAGTTGGCATTCCCGTTATCGTTAATCCAAAAGTTGACCGTGCCTGCGTTCAAAGTGAACGTCCCAGTCCCGCCATTACGACCAATAACGATCTTGCTTGCGCCGTCGGTCATCGTCCCACCATTAAACGTTATGCTGCCGGGAGCTGTATTGGCGGTGCCAAAATAGGTTGGCCCACTGACATAACCAATCAGCAAGGAGCTACCGACATTCCAATTGCCGCCGCCGTTATAAACGACCGGGCCGTGAACGATCGTAACCGATGACCCGAAAGTAGCAGCCGTGATGTTGTTGGTGCCGGGACCATAAAAGAAAGGCTGAAAACCACCCATAGAGCCACCAATATTCAATGTGGAACCATTGCCCGCCCTAAAAACAGGGCCTGCAACGAAAGTATCGTTAAACCCTGCAACGTTTACATTAAACGATGCCGTCTTGCCGTCGGCAACATTTATGCCAGGGATGGGAGCGCTGTTCTGTGCGGCTGCATTGGTGCTAAAGTAAATGGGGGAACCTGATAAAGTGTAACCAGAGTTGTTAAAGATAATGTTGGTCACGGCAATTTGTGAAGCAACATTAATGGCATAGGTTCCATCCGCACCACCAAAGATGGCGCCGGTGGTGGGTGCGGTGGTGCTATTTTGCGGCCAAACCGCGTTACCACTGCCATTGTTCCAATTGATGGTCGTCGCGTCCCAATTACCGTCGGCCGGATCAATCGTGCCACCGTTACTGGTATTGCCGGCGTCCCAAGTCAAATCCACTGCCGAAGCACTTGCGGCGCTAACAATAAGAGCCATTACCGCTAAAGTTTGGATTGACCCTAAGATCAATTTGACGTTTCGTGTCCACAGCACAAATGGCCTGTCTTGTGCGGCGCATTGTTGATTAATTTTCATATAGGTTTTGATTTTCAGGTCAATACACTTTGGGGGTTTTGTTTACCATTCTGAGCGGAAAGCAATTACCAATGACAAACCAGTGACAGTTCAGCCAATTGACCTGTGTCAGTATTGCGTGAACACAAATCATTGGTGTGCTTCTGCTGCAAATTCATAAATTCGTCAGCTTTTGAACGAAATTTGGTGAATTTCATAAATTGTATCTCAAAGCAATCACGTTTCCGTGCATAGTCACTTAAGCGGTGTTTTTCATTGATTGATTTGAACATAAACCATGATCCCCCCTTCAGCGCATCACCCAAATTGGTGATTTTGCGTCAAACAGCCTTTAATCATGGCCTTGGATTGCCTGAGGGCATTCTGCGCCTCACCTTTAATTTACTTCCTTTAAACTTCCAAAGCTTTGCCAGTGGACATTGAAAAGGCGTGTCAAAAAGCGCCCACCAAACAACAGTGCTCCTTTGGATAAAAAATGGCAAAAACTGAAAGTCAGCCGTTATTTTGGCAAACGGCTCGTTTTAACGGCAAAACATTCCTCAAGGGCATTTTTCTGAAAATTGTCTTTTTTATTTGTTACTGACAGAAATATCAATTATGGATTTTGACTATGGCCGCAAGCTCTGCACCCAAAATTCCCGCGAGTGCTTTTGCGCAACACATGGAGTGCCATCGCGAGATCGCCGCATCTGTAAAAATGCGCTTTCAAAAATGGCCTTTCATCCTTTTTTTTGCGGTCGGGGTAACGATATTTTCTTATTTAAGTAACACCGCTGGTGCGCAACAGTCGATCAAGGCTGAGCAAAACGAGCCTATGTTAACGAATGTATTACAATTGCGCCATCTTGCTTTCAATGACGAATTGACGAGTTGCTCCGTCCAACTTGAAGGGACAGTTGTGTGGGTTAGTCAGGCACGCGCTCAGTTTATTCTTCAGGATGATTCCGGCATGATGGCGTTGAATCTGAATTTGAACGATTACCCATCTCTGAAGCCCGGGCACAAAGTGCGGCTTAGGGCGAGTTGTATAGTCGGCCACGGACTAGCGGCCTGCACAGCCTTGGTCGACAATGATGGCGACCACTCGTTTCTTGAGGAATCAGGTACAATTTTTCTTTCAAAAGGACGACATCCAATTTGTGTCGAATGGTTCAATATTCAGGGACAGTTTGGTTTGGATGTGGAGTGGATGGGTCCAAAGATGTCCCGACGGCCAATTCCAGATGATTCGCTGTTCCGGTCAGAAATAAATTCAACGAATGGGACCAACCGACTTGCGCAAGGCCTGGATTACCGCTGCTATGAGGGCAAATGGATACGCCTACCGAATTTTTTTTCGCTGCCGGTAAAAAGGCAGGGAGTAGTTAATAATTTTGATCTTGGCGTCCGAACCCGCGCGAATGAGGTGGGGCTGGTGTTTAGTGGTTATATCGGGGTGCCGAGAGATGGGGTCTACACATTTTGGACAAAATCTGACGACGGCAGCAAACTATTCATTGGCGACCCGGCCATTCAATTGGACATCCTGGGAGTGACGAACCTGCCGCCCAGCCAGACTGTTCAACCTGTTCTTAGCCAAGCTATGTCGGAAGGAAACAGTTTTAAATGGGCTGAAGTGGAGGGAACGGTCACATTTGTCAGAGAATTGTCCGGAGCGTGGTATCTTGATCTTCGCTCAAGCACTGGCCATGTTCAAATACAATGCGAAGAGGGGACAACAGATTCATTGAAGCATCTGCTAGGATGCCGAATTCGAGCGACCGGAATTCTTCAACCGGCCGTGTCAATCGCCAAACAACCTGAGTTTTCGCTATTAGTACCAAGCTTGCAACAGATTACCGTAATCGAGGTAGATCCTGAATATTGGATCGACTATCCAATTGTTCCCATTCACTTGTTAACAGAAAATAATTTCAAGAATTCAACACAGACAATGGTTCACATCATTGGGATAGTTTCTTCAAATTTGGCAGATCACTCCATTATGATCAACGATCAGACAGGCCAGATTGGGGTCAAGACAACTCAAGCTCTGCCACCGGTTGGCAAAGAGATAGAGGCATTGGGATGGTTGAGTCATTCCGAAAATAAATGGCTCCTGGAAAGCGCGTTTTATAGAGAAGTCGCTCCAAAAACAAATACCGAGTCGGCGTCCTCCCCTTTTCTTTCGCAGGCAGCACAAGCTAAACAGCTTACTCGGGCCGAGGCTCAGCGGGGCCACCCGATAAAGATCCGCGGGGTGATTACAGCACGCATAGTCGGAGGTTTTGCCATTCAAGACCCGACTTGGTCTATTTTTTTTAAATTAAATGATACATTTACCGGACGGGTACCAAAAGTTGGCGAGTATTGGGAGATCGCTGGAAAAACAACAAATATCTTTGCTCCAAGCATTGAAGCCAACCACGCAGTTTATTTGGCGGACGGGATTCTGCCTGAACCGTCTCGGCCGACCCGAGACGAATTGATAAATGGGAGCCTGGATACTCAGTATATAGAGATTCAAGGAATTGTTATATCCGTCAAAACGAACAGCCTGGTTCTGCTCACACGCGAAGGTAAGATTAGGCTGCAGCTTTATGATAATGACCCACAGATACTCAATGGATTAGAGGGCGCACTCGTTTGCATTCGAGGTGTAAATAGTCCTGAGCGGAACGGCTCTCAGCAAGTGATAGTGGCAAGTTTGCGTCTTTTCAATGCATCAGTGAACGTGGACGAACCAGCATTAATCTCGCCATTTGAGACCCCAATGAAACGCGTCTCTGATCTGCTGCTTTTCGATCCCAAAGCCAAGGCCTTGAAGCGAGTCAAGATTGCCGGCCAAGTGATCTATAAACGTCACGGAGAGTATTTTCTTATGGATGGCGTAAATGGTTTACGGTTCAAAACACAGGTGCCAATTGAATTAAATAAAGGCGACTTGGTAGAAGTAGTTGGCTTTCCCGATATGAACGGATCTTCGCCTGCCCTACGGGAAGCTTTGGCACAAAGAAGCGGCGCCACCAAGCTGCCCGTAGCCCGACAGCTACCGGGGAATACTTTAGATGGACAACTCGATGCCACCCTGGTTCGAATGCAGGCGAGACTGATGGATTCAAGTGTTGATCCTTCTGAACAGGTATTAGAGCTACAGGCTGGTAACCGAATCTTCGTAGCCCGACTTAAAAAGGAGGACGGCAATTTGCCGAACATTTTACCAGGAAGCCTGCTGGAACTGACAGGCGTTTATGCGGGGCAAGGGGGAGATTGGGCATCGGGCCGAGATATCGATTCGTTTGAACTTCTCCTTGATTCCCCATCTGCCGTTCACGTATTGGCACGACCTTCCTGGTGGACAGTTCGCCATTCATTAGAAGTGCTCAGCGGCATGGTGCTTGTCGTCCTTGGAGCTTTTGTTTGGATAGCACTGTTACGCCAACAGGTGGAAGAGCGCTCTCTCCGATTGGCTGCTGAAATACAACGCCGGGAACAAACAGAACACCAACGAACGTTGGAAGCGGAACGGTCACGGATTGCCCAAGACTTGCACGATGACCTGGGGGCTACGTTGACACAAATTCGCTTTCTCAGTGCTGTAGAAAGTTCCGATTCAGCGGTCCCAAAGGCAACCCGTGAGCAACTGAAGCAGGTATCTGAAAAGTCCCATCAAATGATGACATCCCTTGATGAAATCGTTTGGGCGGTCAACCCAGCCAATGATTCGGTACGAAGCCTGGCTGCTTATTTGCGACATGTTGCATCCGAGTTTTTTTGCGGCACACCAATAAACTGTCGTTTCGATGTGGACAAGTCCTTGCCAATGTTGCCCTTGACCTCCGAGGTGCGTCATAATCTCTATCTTGCGGTACGTGAAGCATTGAACAACAGCGCCAGACATTCTAATGCGACTGAATTGTGGTTGCGGATCCATTGGCGGGAGAAAACCATGCAGATTATAATTGAAGACAACGGCGACGGCTTTATTGATCAACAAACCAGCGTGGGAGGAAATGGCCTATCTAATATGCGCCTGCGTATGGAAAAAATCGGCGGTCATTTTGAACATGATACTCATCTCGGAGCCGGCACAATATGCCGGATGTATTTAAAATTTTTATAACCTGAATCTATGTTGACAAAAATTGTTATTGTTGAAGACAACCGTGATTTTCGCACTATCTTGGAAAGGTACGTAAACGAAGCTCCAAGTTTCCGTTGTGTATATGCTTGTGATTCAGGAGAAGATGCAATTAAAGCGATCCCACGGCTTCTGCCCGATGTCGTGCTAATGGATATTCACTTGCCCAACATGTCGGGGGTAACATGTACGCGCCGGCTAAAAGAATTGTGCCCTTCGGTTCGAGTGCTTATTCTAACCGTATACGAAGACAATGAACAAATATTTGGAGCGCTTAAGGCTGGCGCCAGCGGCTACCTTCTCAAACGCGCCGAGCCAACCGACGTTATTCGCGCGATTAATGAGGTTAAGCTTGGTGGTGCGCCGATGAGCAGTCAGATTGCCTGCCGTGTCGTTGAGTCCTTTTACGAAAATTCTCGCGTGTCACCTGTGGAGGAAAAACTCTCGCAGCGCGAAGAGGAAATTCTCGAAGAACTCTCTAAAGGCTATACAACAAAAGAAATTGCCAGCCACTTTTCAATCAGTGCCAATACCGTTCATACTCACCTTAAACATATTTATGAGAAGCTTCATGTTCACTCACGAACCGAAGCTGTTCTAAAATTTCTCGGTTAGTTGATTGGCAACCTATCAATTCGTCTGTAGAAGGGACTGCAACCGGGTTTTTAATCCATCAGCTACGTCCAAAGTCATCACCCAATTTCGCGCTGACCTTGGATCAATTTCCGCCCAAAAACGCATGGTGACTTCCATGGATTGCTCGCGCTTTTGCGGGTCGTCAATCAACCCGACTATTGCAGCAGCTTTGTCCGGCGACCAATAAGCAATGCCCTCGGCGAAACTTTTCAGGGCCACATCCCGCGTCGCGCCTGCAGCCAATCCCCTGGCCCAGTCCTGGGCGCCTTTGGAATCGTTCATGACCCAAATGTTCACCACCTCGCGAATTCCCTGTTCGCGCATGTCACCTTCTGGAAATTGCAGCACCCAGGCTGCGGTTTGATCCGGGCTTTGACTGGCCCAACTCGAAACGACTGACATGGCCGCCTGACTTTGCACTTCACCTGGCGGCATTTGCGCTACAAAAGTTCCTGCCGCCAAAGGATCCCGCCGCGCCCAGGCACCGGCCAGATTCGATATGGCCAATTTTTTTCTGTTTCAGATAACGCGCTGTTGATCCATTCAATCGCTCTCGCAGGATCGCGCAATCCCCATTGTTCAGCCAGACTGGTGATCAAACTATTTCGCGAATCTCCCGGCGGCAGTTGATTGATCTGCATGGAAAGCTCCTCCGGGTCTTGTTGTCCCATTTGAAAACGAATAATGGCAAAGGCATCTTTTTTTCCAGTACCTTCGGGGAGTTGTTCAGCCCAGATGAACGCGGCATGAGCATCCGTTTGGGCCCAACTGGCCGAGGCCGCAAGCAGGTTGAATTGGCCAGCGGGCAGGCCATGTGGTTTCATGCAGGCAAGCCCCCGGTGGCGATCCGCTGGGTGCTGGTGCGCGATCCGCACGAGGAGTTTGAAATCCGGGCGCTGCTCTGTACCGACCAGCGCAAGTCGCCCAAGGAGATCGTCGAGTTATATACCCGGCGCTGGCAGGTGGAGGTGACCTTTGAGGAAGTCCGCGCCCACTTGGGAGTCGAAACCCAGCGCCAATGGAACGACCAAGCCATCGCCCGCACCACCCCGTGCTGTTGGGCTTGTTTTCCCTGGTGACGCTGCTGGCCCACCAGTGGCACCGGCACTCGCCCGAGGCGCTCACCGTCCGTGCGGCCGGGTGGCACACCAAGTCGCAGGCCACTTTTTCGAATGCGCTGGCGTGTGTGCGGGACCAGTTGTGGAAGGGTTTTTCGCTGTCCGGGCCAAGGCCTGATGATGAAAAACCCCCAGCGGATCTACTCAACCACTTTGCCCAATTGCTGCGCTATGCTCAGTGAATGGATAAAGTCGAGCTAAGGCTATTGTCCTGGCCAGGAAAAGATGAAATGGCATATTAAGTCAGTTGAAGTTCGTAGGTCAATCGGGCGGCAAGATCCTTTGTTAATGAAAGTTCCATTATTTACGTTCACGGAACACTGGGACGCGGTGTGCAGGGACGCGTTTCAATCACAGACGTCGCTGATTGCAAACCTTCCGCGTTCGCGGTCAATTTGATTTCACCCGGATCTCCAGCGGACTGCAGGATTACCTGAGCGAGGCCGTTGAACACACTGCGCGACCACTTTGCCTCAGTTGGCTTGCCGACGAGCTCCACGTTCACCTCGGGATTAAGACCACCAACATCAGACTCGTTCAACACACCGACAGCGATGACGTTGTCGCCCGGATGCAAGACGTTCTTGATGTCAATCAACCGGATGTCGTCAACCGGCAGCGCCGTCCAGTCGGCGGATCCACCGACGCGCCGGTTGTTGATAAAAATCCAGCCGTGGTCGTCAATCCCGCCGAACCGGATTTGAACCCCCGGATTCTCCAGATCAGCCTTGGTCAGATTGATGTGCGCACGGAAAATGCCCAACTCGCCTTCTTTCAGAATCATGCCTTCATCGCCGCCGCCGGTCCTGGCGTTCATGTTGTTCCATGTCGAATCATCAAAGTCATTCGCATATTCGGGAGCCAGCGCACCTTTGGCTGGAACCGTGGCCATTTTCCAGCGCCACTCGTGCACCGAAACGACTTTCACCGGTGGTTGGCTGATGAAGGTGTCCGGTTCGTGACAACTCGGGTCGCCGTTGCCGACACCGAGAATTTTCCCTGCGCCGCTCGCTTCAAAATGGATCAGGTTCGACGCCACCGGAACGATACGGCCTTGCGCGTCCGCCACGGAAACGGTGAAAACGGAAACATCTTCGCCATTGGCATTGATGGTCGTGCGGTTTGGCGTGAGTTGAACGGAAGCGGGTTCGCCGGTCGTTTCAACTTTCGTTTCGGCGACAACTTTGCCGCCGTTGTACCCCTTGGCGCTCAACGTGCCCGGCTCGTATTTTACCTGCCACGAAAGTTTGGAATTGCGTTTCATAGTCTGCCGGCCCAGTGATTTGCCGTTGAGAAACAATTCCACTTCGCCACAGTTGCTCAAGGCGTCCACGCGGATTTCCTGGCCTTCCCTGCCCGACCAGTTCCAATGCGGCAACAGATGCAGCACGATGTTCGTCGTCCACCATGACTGATAATAATAGAAATTGTCTTTTGGAAAACCGCACATATCGATGACGCCGAAATGTGAATTAATGCACGGCCAGCTATAGGGCGTCGGCTCGCCGCGATAATCAAAACCGGTCCAGACAAAGGCACCGCTCAGCCACGGGCGGTCGGCAAAATAGCTCCACCATTTTTCCGCCGAGTAGCCAGCCAGCGGCTGGCCGTCATAGGCTGAAACATAACCATGTCCCGCGTCGTTCGTGTAAATGCCGCGCGTGCCGACGGTGCTGGCCTGCTCGGTGCCAACGTTGGGTTGTTCCGGGTGTTTGGCGTGGTAACTGTCCATTAACGGGCCGACGCGGTAATTCCACCCGCGCACGTCAATGACGCCGTTGATCCCGTCGAACGTGTCGCCCTGCGGCGCGGCGTAAGTGACTGGGCGGGTTGGATCCAGTCGCTTCACGAAATTTTGCATCGTGCGCGCAACATTGCCGCCTTGCGGTGTGGACTGCATGAAAAACTCCTCATTCGCGACGCTCCAAATGCCGACGCTAGCGTGATTACGGTCAGAACGGATCTGATCCTTCCATTTACGCAGATTTTCCTCGTCGCTGCCCAGCAGCCGGGCCTCGTCCATCACGAGCATGCCGAGATGGTCGCACGCGTCGAGGAGTTCCGGCGTGGGCGGATTGTGTGAGGTGCGATATGCGTTGCAGCCAAATTCCTTCAGCTTAGCCACGCGAAAATATTGGAGCGCATCCGGCAACGCTACTCCGACACCAGCCATGTCCTGGTGATTGCATGTGCCCTTGAGAACGTAAGGCTTGCCATTCAGGAGAAACCCTTTACTCGCATCAAACGCAAACGTCCGGATGCCAAACTCGGTTTCCTTGCGGTCAACCACTTTACCGTCCACTTCAATTGTTGTGACAAGTTTGTAAAGGTCGGGCGATTCGGGCGACCAGAGCATGGGGGAAGCGACTTTCGATTTGAGCGTCACAGTTTCCATCGCTGCGCCCTTTGCCTCGGCCGATTTCTTGAATTTCGCGATGGATCTGCCGTCGGGCGAAATGATTTCACACCTCACCGTGGCCTTGGCCTCGCTGGCCAGCGAATTGAGCAGACGAGTCTCGACAATAATTTCCGCCCTGCCCGATGGCACCTTGTTCTTGAACTGGTTGTAAACAAAAATTCCGTCCGGGGCGATGGCGACCGGCGCGGTCTTATCCAGCCACACATGGCGGTAAATGCCCGCCCCCTCATAAAACCAGCCCTCAAATTTGGTCACGTCAACCTTCACGGTCACGGTATTCGTGCCGTTGAAATGCGCGACGTCCGTGATATCCTCGCGGAACGGTGTGTAGCCACCTTCGTGACGCTTCACGAGCCAGCCATTCACCCAGACGGTCGAATCACGAAAAACGCCTTCGAAGGTAAGCCAGATGCGCTTGCCGGCATCTTCCTGAGATAATTCAAAGGTACGGCGATACCAGCCGATGCTGTTGTCGGGGAAACCGGGACCGACCGGCTTAAAGCCGTGCATTTTGTCAGCGTTGCGGGTGAATGGCAGTTCAATCGCCCAGTCGTGCGGCAAGTCGAGCGTGCGCCAGGCAGTGTCATTAAATTTTTCCGACGCCGGACCACTGCTGGCACCGGCCTTGTCGAGCCGCATTGCATTCGGCCAGTCATCGCCGAGATGGAATTTCCAGTTGGAATCCAGCAGGAGATGTTCACGCGGCAGGTTGGTTTGGCCAGCGCAAAGATTCAGGCTGCAAAGGGTGAGCAACGCACCGAAGCCTATTCGGATGGCATAAAACAATGATATCATTAATTCGAGTTGATGTTTTTCAATTCGGGCAGATCCGAATCAATCGTGATTTTGCCACCGCCGGAAATAACTCCGGCCGAGAAGTCATCCGAAAGTTTGATATTAGCGGTGGTCTTTAATTCTATTTTTTTGTTTGGGACGCTGTTTACCACCAAGTCCATTTTTCCAGGCTGACAAAAGACACAACCAAAAATATTGATCCTGGTCTTCAAATAGTCAGGCATTGCCTTGTTGCCACGGAAATTGATGGAGTTGTTTCGGAAGCTGGAATTCATAATCGTCACGACATCCACTGGCGTATTGATGTCAAGAAAATCGGACTTCTGGTCGTGCAGGACGTGGATGTTGTCAAAGATGAGCTGCTCCTGCATAGGAATTCTTGCTCCTGGATAATAGGAGCGGCTGTATTTGTCGTTATCAAAGTGGATGGAAAACCCAACTCGGGATTTCTCCAGAAAAATATCGCGAAAGGTGACGTTCCGCACTCCGGCGGTATAAGTCACATCGGTCTGCACCATGCCCCAGTTGATTCCGTCCAGCATCTGCGAGCCGCTCGCAAATGCTGGCCGCGTGAGTGATTTATAAACCGTGCCGTCGGGCTTGGCTTGGACACGGTAGAGCCGTCCGCTGGAGACGACGGTGTCCGATTGCTGCACCTCCATACCAGGCCGCCAATCAATCCAGGCTCCGGCAAGGATACGACAGAAAAAGCCGACGCTTTTTTCGGCGTTCAAGTCGTGGCAATTTTCCACTACGCCATCCTCAATCCAGCCCAGTTCGGGATTGCTGTCGGCGTAATCGTGCGCGTTAAGCGCCACCGCATCGTCAAAGGTCTGGAAAATTCCGTTGTTGATGGTGAAACGCCTGCCTCGTCCCAGATGCACCCCATCTTTGTCGCCTTTGATGATGATATCGTTGATGATAAGATCTTCAAAGGTGCAGACCTGAATGCCAAACTGCGCCTTACCTAGGTCCAAGCAGCGAAAATGCTCTATGCGCAAATCTTTGACGTAGAAAAATGCGAGCTGGCCCACCAGTCCATAAACGTCTTTGAACATGCATTCATCAACACCATTGACGATGATTTGCAAGCCTTCGACACTGATGTGGTCGTCGTACGTTCTGCTCAAAGCACCCTTGTTGAGCAGAACGTGTGTGAAAGCACCCCGTTCAGCGACTTTTTTCAGGAAAACATTCTTGCCAAATATCAGCGAGGTGTTGCTGCCGATATAAACCGTGCCGGCGATATTATAAGTCCCCGGTCGGCTCACCACGATGGTTCCGGCCTGATTCACAGCCCGTTGTAAGGACTTTGTGTTGTCAATGCCGCTGGCTTCGGGTGAAAACCCAAAAGTGGCGGCATCGGTGAATCCGCTGCCAGTCACTGCGCCGATAATTGATTGTGTCGGCAGGGTTCCAGTTTGGGCTTGCACCAAGCTGGCTGTAGCGAGAAATGCCAGCCAAACATTCAAATAGTGTTTCATGGATATTTTGCTTGGGTCAACAGTGCACGCGGGTCGGGTCTTACTTTTGAGCCGCGACTCTGGCAACGGAATCAGCAATTTCAACACAGACTACGGAGGCAATTTTATCCGCAGCTTTCGCAGGCAAGAGGAAAGCCACGCCGGCGGCGGTCTGGCTGAATTTCAATTTTTTATGGCCGGCAAGCAGATACGCACGATCGACCCTGCTTTGCAGTCCGGGCAGTTCGAATTTTCCGGTCTGCGGCCAGTTAAAGATGATGAGATAAAGTTTTCCAGGCTTGGAAGTGCAGCGCCAATCCCACGCGGGAATAAACTTGGGCTTGCCGTTATCGTCTATATCCTTGTCGCTAAACCGGCCGTCCTCCGCGCCGAACGGAGTCGGGCCGGTGCCGTAAATCGCGTCGCCGTTCACCTTCATCCAACGTCCGACCTCTGCCAACCTCTCAACCTCCGGCGCGGGAATGATGCCCTGCGCTGTCGGCCCGACATTCAACAGGTAATTACCGCCCTTGCTGGCGATGTCACACAGATTGCGAATGAGCGTTTCGTAGGATTTCCAATGGTCGTCATCGCGCTTGTAACCCCAGGTGTCGTTGATGGTCATGCAGGTTTCCCAGTCGCGGCCAGGATATCCTTGCGCCGGAATATTCTGTTCCGGCGTTTCGGTGTCCCCTTTGTAACCACCGCCCAGCCGGTTGTTCATGATGATGCCTGGTTTCAAATCCTTGACCGCCTGATAAAGTTTTGCGGCTCGTTCCTGGTTCATGTTCGCCGGTGTGTCCCACCAAAGCACCGCTGGAAATTCTCCGTAGTCGGAAAGAATTTCCTTCACCTGCGGCACGGCGATTTTATCAATGTAATCGTCCATGTCATGTTCTTGCGCCGGGTCCCATTTTTTCCCATACACCGCGCCACCGTTGTTCCAGTCCTGCGCCTGCGAATAATAAAAGCCCAGCTTGATGCCGTATTTCCGGCAGGCAGTGGCGAGTTCCTGCAACGGATCGTCATGCCACGGCGTCGCGCCGGAAATATTCCATTGGCTGGCCTTGGAGGGAAACATCGCAAAGCCATCGTGGTGCTTGGCGGTAATGACGATGTATTTCATGCCTGCATCCCTGGTGGTCTTCACCCACTCATCGGCGTTGAAATTCGTCGGGTTAAATTCTGCGGCGAACTGCTGGTATTCCGCCATCGGAATCTTGCCCTTGTTCATGATCCACTCACCGATGCCGGGCACGGGCTTGTCATGGTAATAACCGGAGGGCACGGAATAAACGCCCCAATGGATGAACAGGCCGAACTTGGCTTCGCGCCACCACGCCATGCGGGCGGCGAGTTGCTCCTTGGTTTCAATCTGGTCGGTCAGGTTGGTTTGCGCGGTGACGAACGGAACCAGCGCCGTCAAGGCCAGCCCGATTATGGGGACGAGAAATTTTAATTTCATATTTTACATTCTTTGTGTTTTAGCGGGCTAAAATGGCCAATCATCCGTGCGGAAAGGCATCGCTGGCAGGCCGCTAGCGTTGGAAAAATTACAGCCTTCGGGATTGTTTATAAAGGCGTAGCGCACCGCAACCGGCGCGGCGACCTGCGGATTGGAAATCATCAATGTCACGCCGTCAATCTTCGCTTCGGCGGGAACAAATTTCCGGTCCGCACCGGCAATGACGAAAGTTTTCAGTGGTCCACCATCGAGCGATTTCAGGCCATCTGCAAATTTGAATTTCAACCGGATCGCCGAACCTTCGACGCTCATAGAATCATAAACCGGGCCGCTGAAATCAATGTGCCGGCCATAAACATTCGCCAGCGCCACCAACGCCAGACGGCGGCCAATTTCGCGTTTGTTTTTTGGATGCACATCGTTTGCCTCACCGATGTCAATGCCAACGGCAACGAAGCAGTTGGTGAGGCTATTCGCAGTGAACGCCTGCGCCTCGCGCAGCTTGGCCCATTGCGTTCCTAACGCATCGCCTGCGTCCCAGTTCGGCAACTGCTGGATGATAAACGGAAAATCCCAACCCCAGCGCGTGCGCCAGTCGTTGATCATCAACGGCAGTAACGTGCGATACACGAGCGCGCGGCCTGCGTCCTGTTCACCCTGATACCAGAGCGCACCCTTGATCGCAAACGGAACCAGCGGCTGGATCATCCCGCCAAACAGCGCACTTGAAGTATGCGCCACATCCCCTTTCGGTGTGACCGGACGCGCGGCCACCGCAGCTTTCGTGAGCGGGGTAAATTCTCTCTCGACTTTCACCAGACAATCATCGCTCAACTCTTTCAGGCCAAGATTGAGGAACCCAAGTTCGAGGGCGTGGCGGTTGAATGGCGATTTATCGTTCGTGTTGACGACGAAGCGCAGGGCAAAAATATTTTTTCCTTGATGTAATAACTTCGGCGGCAGATTGAAGTTGACGTAGCCGTAATAAAACTCCGGCGCGTTCCTGCCCGACTCGCCGAGCTTCTCACCATTCCAGTATGCCGTGACGTATTGCTCATCCACCAGGCCGAGGTTGAACCGGAAATTCTTCCCGACAACAGTCGCGGGCAGATCCACTTCTTTGCGAATCCAAGCGATACCACCATTCGTCAAACCAGAATCACGCCACTTGGCATTGATTCTGGATTTTTGCCAGCCAGACATATCGGCATCCACCTTTTGCCAGCCGTTCTTTTCGCCCAGATTTTCCGCATCCACACGGTCATTCGTTTTTTCCCACGCGGTGATAGCGGCGGGGAATTCTTGGGTCTGCTCTGGAAGCCGGGCAAGCTTTGCAAGCTGTTCGTCAGCGCGAACCTTAAGTTCAAGCACGGTGTCGAGCGCGGGCAGACTTGTCCAGCTTTCCGCCGAAGTGCCGCCCCATGCCGAAAAAACAAGTCCGATTGGCACACCCAATTCCTTTTGCACCTCCCGCGCAAAATAAAGCGCGGCGGCGGTGAAATGCCCGACGGTATCCGGCGTGCAGTTCTCCCATTTAACAATGGTGTCTTCCTGCGGTTCAACCGATGGATGGCGCGCTACGGCTCCCTGTCGGATCAGTGGGAAATTGGCTGTTGCCAGGTCACCTTCAAACTTTGTTCCCTTGAGCTGGCTCATCGCAAACTCCATGTTCGATTGTCCGGAGCATAACCACACATCGCCAACCACGACGTCGGAAATGACTTTGGTTTCGTCCGGCGATTTTCCGATAATACGCAATTCGCGCGGCTCGGCGCTGGCTGCAAGTGCGTCGAGTTTTACCATCCATTTTCCCTCCGCATCAGCTTTTCCCATCATTTTCTGCCCGGCGAACTCCACTGTGATCTCCTCGCTCGGATTCGCCCGACCTAAGACTGGAATTTTGACACCACGCTGCAAGACCATGTGGTCGGCGAACACGCCGGAAAGCTTGACCTTCGCCTGCAGCGAAACTACCGTGGCCAGCAATACCACAAGAATGACGAACACGTCGAATGGCGATTTTCTCATTAATTATTGATGGATGTATCAGTCTGCCGTAACTGCAGCGAACAGTTCAATGCACGCCTTTTCAAAAACAACAATGCCATGTGGTATCTTGCAATATCGGTCTGTCATTTTACAACGCAGGATACTATTCGGATAACGACCCAGCTCGCTTGATGCCGGTGACTTTTTTTCATTCAGTTCATACCCGAATGTTTGTGCCCGTCCGCTCCACCTCAATATTTCAGACGATAGAACATTGTCGGGATGGCCGGATCAACAGTATTGGTGTAAGGCGGTGTGGCTCCGATGACATCAAACCAATTCGTAGTCAATCCCATGCCCAGATTGTTGGTCTGTACCTGCAACACCCAGCCCTGACCTGCGGGCCAGTTCAATATCAGCTGATTGTTGCTCAGCACGTAACTTATGTTCGTCGGAGATGGAGTTATTAATGTCATCACCTGAATGGAACCATCCACGGCCAGATTGTTGGCCCACGTGTAACCGGCCGGAAGTTTGACTGTGGTGAAACCACTGGTCGGCTGGCTCAACAACGTAAACCGGTCGCCCATGACCATAGCCGGGCCAAGATTGGAAACAGTGAGGGTGCTGCTGGTGATACTCTGTGTGCCGGCCACCACGAGATAATCATTGGTGCCCGAGGCATTGGTCTTGTTCAACTCGAAATACGCTTTGGCTCCGGAATTCATGATCAGGTTGGTCAACGTCAGCGGGCGGATGGGCGTGCCGGGCATCCCGGGCGAAATTGTGCCCCCGCTTTGAACCGTCGTAGTGCTGCCGATAGGGCCAACGCCACCCAGAATGCCAGTTGAGTTCACCGCCAGGCTCTTGAACTTCGCCGTATTGCTGAAAATCATAGCGCCGCCATTGATGAGCATGTCGTAATTGGTGCCAGTGGCAGGAATGGCGGCTACGACCTGCAAAATACCCGCTCCCTGCTTGGTGATCCTGCGTGTCGCGGTGTTATCCGACTGGGTGTTTAATATCACGACGTTCATGTCCACGGTAGCTGACGGACTGTGGGCGATGTCGAAGATGATATTATTTGTGCCGCCGCCGCTCGTGTAGCCATTTTGCAAAATGAACTGCGAGACCGTCGCGCCCGGCCCGGTGCCGTCAAACTGCACCGTCTGCGTGGTCGCAGCGCTGCTGGTCGCAGGATAAAGGATGAGTCCGTTGAGGCTGCTCGTAGGCACGGTCACCGACCCCATCACCGCCGCATTGCGGTCACCGTCCACCGCGTATATATACAAGCCAGCGGTCGCGATGAAGTTGGTGAAGTTCAGCGTAGCGCCCGTTTCAAACTGCACATACCCAACTACGGGAGCTCCATAACTGATGGCGAGAGTCCCACCGTTTTGCACCTGAAGCAGGCTCGTCTTGAGCAAGGGCGTCCGGTTGGTCATGGCTAAAGTGCCCCCGTTCTGGACGATGATGTTGGTGATGTTATTAAGCACTGTGCCAAAGGCCACCGGCGGGTTGAGCAGCAATGTTCCTCCGGAAATAGTCGTGGTGCCCGTGAGGGTGCTGTTGCCCGTCAGGGTCAGCGTTCCCGCACCCGACTTGGTCAGGGTGCCGCTGCCGCCGATGACCTGGCTGAGGGTCTGATTGCCCGCCAGATTGAAGACCAGGGCCCCGTAGTTGAGGATGGTGTAGGAGGCGGCGATGGAGCCGTCGGTGGTGCCGTTGCCGATTTGCAGGGTGCCTCCGGAAATGGTGGTGACGCCAAAGTAGCTGTTCGTTGTCGTCAGGGTCAGAGTGCCTGCGCCCGACTTGGTCAATCCGGTGAAACCCGCAATGCCCCCGCTGCCGCTGAGGGTGTAATCGGCCGTCGGGTTGGCCACCGTCACACCGAAGGGATTGACGTTGGTGTTCAAGGCGAGGGTGCCACCAAAACCCACGGTGTTGTCTAAGACCACCGCGTCGGTATCCACATAATAAGTGCTGACGGAGTTGGTGTCCTTCCAGATGGCATTGCCGCTATTATTGACATCCCAGGTGCCCGAACCTCCGGCCCAGTTAACCAGGGGTTGGGGAGCGGGGGGATTGGTGTCCGTCAGATAGCCAAAGACCTGAAACTGCGAAATGGCCAGCGGGCCGGTCGCCGTCTTGATCACGCGCAGATAACGGAAGCCCTGCGGATGGTTGACATACTTGACCCAGGAATTGGCCTGGCCGACAAAGGCGGCATTGGTGGACGTTTCGTAGGCAAAGGACACGGCGTTTTGCTCCGAAAGCACGGTCGCATTGGTGAACCCAACATCGTTGGCCCCCTGCACTTGAAAATTGCGGCGTGCCTCCGGTTGATTGGTGGCCGTATTGGGTGAGAGTTCCATTCTTTGGATGGCGTAGGCCGCGCCCAAATCCACCGCCCACCAGCATTGATTGGTATCGCTGTCGGCCGGCTGCCATACGGACCCATAGTTCCAATCATCCACGGCGGCGCCCGGCGCCGTCGCACCGCTGGACTGGCTCGACGCCCAGGTGGTGACGCCCTGCGCCAGATTGATACCGGCATACAGGCCTTGCAACAGATTGGTGTAACCCGGCTCCAGTCCCGCGGCGGCCACAATCCCCTGGGCGCCCGCCGGCAAATTGCCCAGAACGAAGGGATGGAAATTGATGTTCGTGACACCGGCAAAGTTGTTCACCATGGCATCCCCGTAGTTTTCAACCGAGCTATTCAAATAGCCGGCCAGGGAGGTATAAAGAAAATAGCCGGTCGCTCCGGGGGCGATGTTCCGCAACACATTGCTGCTGGCGGTCAGCCCATAGCTGTTGTTGTCGAACATCATGCCGCGGGCGGTGCCATTGGCGTAATTGATGGTGTTGATGTCATTGGCCTGAAAGGTGCAGTTTGACCAGACGCCAAAGCTGTAGAGATAGCCCGTGTCCCCCACATCAAACCGGGCGGCGGTATTGGCCAGCGAAATCCGGTTGGCAGACACCACCGTGCCGCCGTTGCCGGCGCTGGCCGACAGCCCGGTCCAGGAGCTGCGCTGATGAAAGCCCGCAAACTGGGCGTCGGCCATGTCGTTGTGCAGCACCTGGAACCCATAATGGCTCAAGTTGTTGATCAAGGTCGACGCCATGAAGTCCCCGCCGGTCTTTCGGATCACATTGTCGGCCACGATGGTGTTGGTGCAAATTTGCTGGTTGGGAATGGCCGCATCCGCACCCCAACGGCCACCCATCACCGCCGCTCCGGTCAGATCATAAAAAATGTTGCCCTGGATCAGCGTGTTCAACGCCCCGTTGTAGGGCTGGATGCCGCAACTGCCCAGATGCCGGAGGGTGTTCCCCAGGAACTGGATCCCCACCGTGTTGTTGAGCACGATCTCGCCGGGCATCTCATACCCATAGTCGGGAGCCGCTGGCGCATTGGTGGCCAGACCCGGAAAAAGAATTTCCGCCTGCGCGCCGCCGATGAAGTAATCCCGGGGAAAAAACCAGCTGCCATGTTCAAAGATCAGGTTTTGGAACCGGATGTTCTTCACCTTGGCCGCCGTCGAAGTGCCCGAGCCCGTCAAACTGACCAGCGTCTCCACCACCGGCGCATAAACCGGAATCGTATTCATATTCGTTTCATACGAATACGGGTAATAATACACCTGCTGGGTCGCGCGGTTCAGGTACCACTCCCCCGGCTCATCCAGTTCCTCAAACGCCTGCACCAACATCCACGGATCGTTCGTCAGGCTGCTGGGATAATTATAACGAATCTGAAAATAGGGTTGTTGCAAACTGAACTGGACCAGGCCACTGGTTGCGTTGGTGGTGATCCGCGTGACCGGAAACTCGTCCACCTTGAAGCTGCTGACATGCAACAGCCGCAAATCACTCACGTTGGAATACGACTTCACGTCCACCGCCCGGAAGGCCACCCCGTCCACCGTTTGCGTCGTCAAGGCATCATCAAACAAACCCACACCGATCAGCCAGTCCGAATGCGCCCGCTCCGCCCGGATGCCGTTCACGTAAAGCTGTCGGAAATATCCCGCATAACCCGCGTTGGTCGGCACGCCGGCCACCCAGTAGGGCTTGCCCGCCACTGGCGTCCAGTTCGTCACCGCCTTCCCACCCGAGAGCGTCGCCACTTCGTTGGAATAGGACCGGTAGTTGACGTAGTAACCGTTGGTGCCCGAATCCACATTGGTGAACGCCAATGTCTGGCTTAGCTCATAGCGCCCGCCACGCAGATACACCGTCAGGTCAGCCTGCAGATTTGTGTTCGCCTTCGTACTCCGGATGTAATCCCTCGCCTGCCCCACACTCTGCCACGGGTTACCCAATGAACCATCTCCCGTCACATCACTCCCGCCAGGGGAAAGGTAGAAAGCGTTGGGGCCGATGCCGAATGTCACACCAGCCGTGAGCCACAACACCGCGATTATAACTGGCAGGTTGCTTGTTTTTTTCATCGGTGAATTTTCCGTCCGGTTTAGTTCTACAATTTAGAGCGGAACAATCCGGGCTGGTTTGAGTTTCACCCGGTTCGAGCGATGCTCGATCGGTTGATGGCGCGACTTCTTATTTCATACGGCTCATGCTGGGTTATTTGATTTTGATCGCCCAGCGATTTGAAAAGGCGGATGGCGTCGCCGCCACCCGCTCACCCAATCAAACTAC
>JAQGPA010000098.1 GCA_028293325.1 Pedosphaera sp.
AAACAACTCGTCGCCGCCAAAATCGCCGCGGGCGACCCATTCCCGTCACGGGAACTGATGCTTAAGGAATTGGACGACCGCGATAAGAAGATGAAAGCTATGGAAGGAATCGTGGTTGACTGCGCGAAAGGCATGCGGCTGATGGGGCTTGGTGTTTTCCTCGGCATCGCTGCACAGCTCTACGTGGTTTTCAAACTTCGGGCGCATATCAAAAAGCTCGCCGGCGGCGCCACCGCGCCGTCTCAAAACGGCACCAGCCTGTAATACCTGCTGTTGGCGGCGGTGGGGAGGAGGCGGTTGTTTTGGCCGGTGTCGAGGATGTTCATCGCAAACTCGGAAAGCCGAATGATTTTAATCTCCATTGTCGAGTGCGCTGGCGGCAATTTTGAAACTCGAATGTTTTAGAATACCGTAACTGCCGGCCCTGACAGAGTCGCGCTTTTCACAAACCGGAATTAACGCTGAAACAAATTTGTTCCCCGGGCCAGGGTTGGGTGAAGGGGAGGCGGCGGAGGGGTTCATTTGGATTCAGATTTATAAAACGAACACTCAATAGCGCCAGGTCATTCCAATCCATGGATGCCAATCATCCGCCGCTCTGGTCACGCCGATGTAAACGCCGCCGTCGAGAACCAGATTCTTATTGACCGGGTAGGTGAGGAAGGTGTCGAACGTGCCGACCCAGTCGGAGTTTTGCTCCGTGCTGACGCTGCTGAAAAATTCCACATGATATTCCAGATTGCCGATGACCGCGTGGCCGATGCTGACGGAATTGGCAATTTCAGCATGATAGCCACTGCCGAGAGCGTCGTGGTTGACACTGACCGCGGTTTCAAAACCCACATCCCAATGTGGCACGTCAAAAGCGTATGGAATACCCAGGCCGCCTTCGTAGGCACCGTTGCCGAGATTGTTCTGTGTGGTGGGAAATTTCACGAACGGGATGAGTGCCAGCGCGAAGAAACCGCCGTCATTGCCCATCAGGTTCACCTTGACACGCGGGGTGACGTCGCCGAACCCCGAATTGTTTTCGATGGTGCCTGCGCTTTTATCCTCGATGCGTTGCCATTGCCAGGGTTGGAGCACCAGTTGAAAATCCACGTTGTTAAGCACCCCGACTTTGACATTCATTGGGGCAAGCTGATAGCGCTCGGACTTCCGGTTGCCGTGCGCCGCAGTGGGCGCGTCGTAGGTGAGGTTCGCATAATCCATTTCAAGCTGGAAGTGGCCTGCGTCTACTGTGAAGGGGCAATCCGTCTTGTCGGGCCGGTCGGCGCTCAATTTGCGCATGTATTGTTCCGGCGTCGGATTGAACAGGTTATAGCCGCTCTTGTCCGGCGGAACGCCGTTTGTTTCCTGCGCGTTTGCGTTGAACGCTGCGGCGCAAACCGTTGCAGCAATGACTATTCTTTTTAGCGTATGCAAAACAGTGTAGCGCATGTTACATCTTAAATCCATAAAGGGGTCGTCCCACCTTTAGCGAGCTTGTGCCTGCTTTCCCCATGGCCCGCAAACTACGCGTCCAATATCCTGGTGCGGTGTATCACATCCTGAATCGCGGGGACCGGCGTAAATCAATCCCCTAAAACCGGTCAACCGCGGCGACCCGCCGCCGTTCGCTGCAGCGCGTGTTAGGTGGCGTCATAAATGCACCGTCTCCTCTATTGGTGTGCCAACCGGCTGTATCCAAAGAGTGATGTCCATGCCATCCTGAATATCAAACTCGCCTTGGACAAGCGTGAACTCCCCCTCGGGTAACGACCACCTCTGGTAAGCATAAGACCATGTGCGAAATGACAACTGCCGCTCACCCTTCGCAATCGGTGCTCCGAGATGTCGTGTAATGGCATCGCCAACGGAGTGAAACGCCGAATTGAACGCGGCGATGCGCTCCTCTGAATCGGGAAAAAGGGAAAATGTAAGTAATGAATAGGGCGGATGGTCGGGATCGTGATAGCCGATGATGAGCCGGTAACGCTCATCAATCACGTCGGGAACGAAAATGCGCAGAAACCCGAGGTCAACCTCATCCGCATCAATCTCCCACTGAGTCTCGGCAAGCAACCGCTTGATTGCGTCGTAATCGCCGCCTGCTCTGGCAATCGAGCGAAGGGTATCAATGTCCTTGCCGGAGATCATGCGCGTAGCCACCTAACGACCCAAGCTCAGGCGTCATTGATTACCGTTCTCAAGTGGGTTTCCTTTCTCCAGCAGGAGAAACGTCCAATCACCAAATACCCGATCAAAATCAGCGCAACCCAAACTGCAAGAACCATGGGGAAACCGATGAACGCGTTGGCGGTGCTGATGTGATCGCCGTTCGATACAACGTAGTCGTCCGCGCTTTTTGATGATGGCATGTATGTGAAGTGAAGCCCATCCTTGAAAACACGGGAAAAACCGTAAAACCAAACGAGTAACAGATAATGGTCTGCGGCGTAACAGGCCAGGAACAGGCTCGACATGATCCAGATCACCAGCATGCCCCTCCCCAATGTGCCGAGAGAGGAATCGGGCTTCATCACTCTTGCCACTATCTTTTTCTCGGCTGCGGAAAGTTGCATAAACGTGGTGACACCTAACGATGTAAACGGAGCCACGCCGGGCGGATGATGTCAACCGCAAAAGCGGAACTGAAAGCGCCAACCGGCGTTGGCTCCAGCGTATTGATCGGCGGCACGGTCATTTGGCTTTGGGCTTAACTTGCTCAATCTGGTCAGCGACTCCATTGAATAGGGCGAAAACATCAACCGTCTCGCCACGCTCGACACGCTTCGAGATCATGGTGAGCGGATACATGATGATGGTAGTGCCCGGCAACCGCACGGCTGGGTCGCTGCCGTGCTGGCAAAAGCCTGGGAGGTGCTTTTGTCTTCGTTCCTGAGTTCATTCGCGTATTTCGAATATTTCGCGGTAAAAAACTCCCCCTCCGCAAATTCCGGAATCCCCCAACTCTGAACCCTAAACTCTGAACTCAGAACTCAGATTCCCCAATCCACTCCCAATCCATTCCCAATCCTGTCAAAAACTCCTTCCGTTAATGTCTTGGCCCCCATAATGGCCGTGCGCAAGCACCTCTGCGTGAGAATTCGGCTAATCCAAATACGCAGCAATAGCGCTATGCTTCAGCTTGATGGCGCGGATGAGGGTGTCGAGATGCCGGATGCGGCGGATGCGGAGGCGAAGGCGGGTTTTAAAAGTCCGCCATAGTCAAGTTGACAGGTGAATTTCTGAAGCCCAAGCTTGCGCCACAAGTTAGGGATTCGTTGACGCATGACAACCTTGATATCATCAAAGATAGCAACTGCCTACGGAAAGTTCTTCTGCATTCCACTCATTGTTGTTTCAGGATGGATTGCCGTTGCATCTTACTCGCGCAGCGGCACAGCGGTAATTCCTTCCGTGCTCGTCACCCTTGTGTTTTCTGCTTGGGCCTGGTTTTTCTGTCGAAGGGTGATTCTCATGTCTTGCGATGATATCGGTTTGCACCTCTCCGGCTGGTTGCGCGAAACAAGAGTAACATGGGAAGAGGTGGAGAGCATCCGTGCCGTGCATTGGATGCGCTGGCCGACGTATGAGATTGCGTTACGAAATACAAAGGTCTTTGGGCCACGCGTCTTTGTGGTCCTGCCCTATTCAAGGTCGAAGCGCGAGCAATCCATGAGCGCTTTCCCAGACAAGTTGAGAGCTGAATTGGCCTCCTCATTGAATGCTTCTTGGTAAAGATAATGGGCTATCGCTCCCCAAAGTTCATGTCAGTGTATATAATGTAACGTTCCATTAATATTCGAGTGGCCAAGCGAACATGTTGGGAGCTCGCCAATGCGCCCGATTGTGTAAGTGCCACCATTAGGACATTTGGGTATGGATGGATTCGATCCCAAGTAAGGAAGTAAATCATTCCAAATCGGCACGTCGATCGTGGACTTCTTGTTTTCAAGTGCCCACTGCTTTTTGGCCACATTAATCACCAGCAGGTTGAGTAAACAGGGTTGAAATGATGTGTCGACTTGCGTCGTTCGGTACCGCTTCACGGCGGGAATGAGGAGGGCGATGCCGCAAAGGACAACTGCAATCAGGATGCTCGATTTTTTTGCCGTGCTCATAAAGCGTGTAACGTTCCATCGATATTCGTATGACCAAGCGAACATCTTGGTTCCTCATCAACCCGCCCCAGTATGTAAGTGCCCCCGTTTGGACAAATAGGTAAATTTGTTTGCAACAGTCCACGCCCCAAGAGAGGAAGCACGTCATTCCACGTCGGCACGTCACTCGAGGATTTCTGGTATTCAAGCGCCCACTGCTGCTTGGCGCCATCAATTTGGCGCAGATTGTTTATGCACGGTTGGCGTGATGCGACGAAAGGAGCGTTTATGGCATGCCGAACCGCGATAAAGGCAACGACAGCGGCAACGCTTAACACAACAACTGCAATTATGATAATCGGCTTTTTCATTTTCGCCTGAACCCTTTTTATTTTGCGGAATCGACCGTGAAACAAATCTGCTCGCCGGGCCACGGCTGGGTGAAGGGGTGGCGGCGGAGGGGTTTGAAATTGTGTTGCGCGAGGAGGGCGACGAGGTCGTCGATTTTTTGCCACCAAAAGCTGGCGTAATGGTCGGGCGCAATGTTGTCGGCTTCGCCCTGGATGGCTTCGATGATGAGGACGCCGCCGGGCTTCAACAAGCGGGTGATTTCGCCAATCAACTTTTTGGGATCGAAGGTGTGGTCGAAGGAATTGGTGAATATGATGTCCATGGTGGCGGCGGGGAATTGGACGTCGTGGAAATCTCCGGGGAGGACGTATTTGTTGTCGCGGCCGGGATTGAGGTCGATGCCGACGGCGAAGCAGCCGAGATCGAGAAAGGCTTTTACTTCGGTGCCCTGGCGCGCGCCGAGGCAGAGGACAGCAGCAGCGGGTCGGATGCCGGGCTGGCCGCGAAGGCGTTCGCGCAACTGCTCGCGATAGGTGCGGTCGTACTCGGCGAGGTCGAGGTGGGCGAATTTGGAGGCTTGATGGCGGACGTATTGGTCGTAGGAGGAATATTCGCGTTGCTGGAGCTGGCGGGCGTTGGCGAGCGGCGACCAACGGTTGCGGGTGCGGGCGTTGAAGCGGAGGATGCCGAAGAGTTGCCGCCAGCGGCGCAAATGGAAGGCCTGCCCCAGGCGTTTGGGGTTGCGGGCAATTTTCTTTGCTTCGTCGAACAGGACTCCGATCATGGTGCTTGCGCAGTAATTGCGTTTTCAATGGCGACTATGGGGGAGCGATTTTGGCGGTGAAAGCACTTTTTTCTCGCTGAAATGGCGGGTCTCACTAGTGTATAAGCCAGTCAGGGCGTGGGAAAGCGCCTTAGCATGAAGCATGAGCATCGCAGCCAATAATCAAGAGTGGCATTACCTCGCCGGGGTGGAGGTGCGGGGGCCGATTTCTTTGGAGCAACTCTCGGCGTTGATTGCGGCAGGCACGCTGGCGGAGACGACGATGATTGCGGCCAAGGATGCGCCGCAGTGGCGTCCGGCGGCACAAGTGCTCGAAGAATTGCGCGGGGGAAACGGGGCGTCGTCCACCGGAACGCCGGAACTGGATGGCAAGCGCAAGCGGGGTTCGTCGTTGGCGGAGGATTTGGTTTATCAGATTGGGATCACGCTGAACCAGGTGGCGGGGACGGAGAAGCTGGAGGGGTTCAGCCTGAAGGAGATGTTTTCCGAGACGTTCCAAAAGCGGTCGGTGGCGGAGATGGAGGATTACCTGATTGTGGGGACGGCGCGGACGACGCCGCCGATCGAGGAGGTGCAGACCGGCTGGCCCAAGCCGTGGTTGTTTGCCCGGTTCCTGTTGTTTTTTGGGGTGATTTATTTTGGTTTCGTTTTTGCGTACCAACAATTCCGGAATCCGAACCTGATCCCGGGCCTGATTCTGATGGGGGCGTTCGCCGCGCCGATTGCGACGTTGATTCTGTTTTTCGAGTTGAATACGCCGAAGAATATTTCGATGTACCGGCTGGGCGTGCTGATGTCGCTGGGCGGGATTGGTTCGTTGTTCATCGCGTTGATTGGGTATGACGTGAGTCATCTGACGTGGCTGGGGGCGTCGAGTGCGGGGATTGTCGAGGAGTTGGCGAAGTTGGCGACGTTGATCCTGATTGTGCGGGGTCCGCGGTATAAATATACCCTGAACGGGATGTTGCTGGGGGCGGCGGTGGGGGCGGGGTTTGCGGCGTTTGAGAGCGCGGGGTATGCGTTTCGCATCGGGCTGAGTCTCGGGAGTCAGATTATGATGGATAATATTGTTTTGCGCGGGATGCTGGCGCCGCTGATGCATGTGGCGTGGACGGCGATGGTGGGGGCGGCGTTGTGGCGGGTGAAGCAGGACAAGCCAATCACGATGGCAACGCTCGGGGATCCACGGTTTTATCGCGTGCTGTTGCTGGCGATGTTTCTGCATATGTTTTGGAACAGCCCGTGGGAGGCGTTGTTTTATGTGAAGGAGATTGTGCTGGGCCTGGCGGCGTGGTTTGTGATTTGGGGTTTGGTGCAACAGGGATTGCGGCAGGTTAAAGAGGAACAACAAGCGGTGGCAGCCGCGGGTGCCGAGACAAAGTCGATGATCCAAGTTTAGACTACCATTTTGCGGGTTTTAATGAGTTACTATGAAGTCAGTTGATAAATATCCACAGTGGCGTTGTGGGCCAGGCGACTGATATGAAATTTAGTACTCAGCATTTTTTGGAAGGCCGGATGATGGAAAGTTGTTGTCACACCTCACCCCCTGCCCTCTCCCCATCCCATCCTTGTTCGATGGGACGCGGAGAGGGTGATGCTTCTCTTCGGTGTCTGGCGGTTGGCGCCCATATCCGGGCGGGTTGGGTTTTCCGGCTGCTCATTGTCGTTTCTCTTTTTGGTTTCGCCGCGCGCAATGCGACGGCAGCAGCAGCGGCGGAAATTTATTTGCGGGTGAATCAGACGGGGTATCGGACGGCGGATGTGAAGTCGGCGTTGGCGTTTTGCCTGGAGCCGATCACGAATGATTTTCGGGTGACGGAGGAGGAGTCGCGGAAGGTGGTGTTTGAGGGGAGGCCGGCATTGGTGGAGGGGAAATGGGGGAAGTTTGAGAATCATGTGGAACTGGATTTCTCGGCGGTGAAAATGCCGGGGCGTTATACGGTGAGCATGGGGAAGTATAAGTCGCTGCCGTTTACGATCGGCGCGGAGGCGTATCGCGGGTTGCCGGATGAGTTGCTGGGATTCATGCGGGAGCAGCGGTGCGGTTATAATCCGTTCCTGGATGCGGTGTGTCATCCGTTTGACGGGCGTTCGCTTTATGGGCCGATGACGAATGGAACTTATGTGCCCCTGAGCGGCGGCTGGCATGACGGGAATGATTACATGAAGTTTTTGCTGACGGCGGGCAATGCGACGGCGCAAATGCTGCTGGCGTACAAACTGGAGCCGCGCGGGTTTACCAATCGGGTGAATGCGCCGGGACAGCCGGGGACGAATGGTTTGCCGGATGTGCTGGATGAGGCGCGCTGGGGTTTGGAGTGGCTGCTGAAGTTGCATCCCACGCCGGACCAGCTTTTTCATCAGGTGGGGGATGACCGGGACCACACGGGGACGCATCTGCCGCAGAATGAGGTGGCGGATTATGGGTGGGGTCAGAATAGTTATCGGGTGGCTTATTTTGCGGACGGGCGGGCGCAGGGGTTGAGGCAGCAACGGAGTGAATCGACGGGGGTGGCGAATTTGGCGGGACGTTACGCGGCGGCGATGGGGCTGGCGTATCAGATTTGGAAGGATGATCCGCGGTATGCGTCGTTTGCGGAGCAATGTCTCCAGGCGGGGTTGGAGGTTTATCAACTGGGGTTGGCGCACGAGGGGGCGCAACAGGGCAACTCGTATAACTCGTCGTTGCGTTACGCGGAGACGACCTGGGCGGATGACATGGAATGGGGCGCGGCGGAGTTGTATCACGCGACGCGGAAGAAGGTTTACCTGGAGGATGCGGCGCATTTCGCGGGGATCAGCAAGGGGGAGTCGTGGATGGGGAAGGAAAAATTTGGCTATTATCAATTTTATCCGTTTGTGAATATCGGGCATTTCGCGTTGTCGGATGTGGCGGACCGGGGTTTGCGGAAAGAGTTGGCGGCGTATTATCGGGAGGGGATTGAGAGTTGTTTGCAACTGGGGCAAAAAAATCCGTATCGCGTCGGCGTGCCGTTTGAGCGGCGCTCGAATAACCTGCTGGTGGGGCTGGCCACGCAGATCATGTTGTATGAGCGGATGACGGGGGATTTGCAGTATCACGCGTTCCTGAGCGCGCAACGGGATTGGTTGCTGGGGCGGAATCCGTGGGGGACGTCGATGTTCACGGCGATTCCGGCAGGTGGGATTTATCCGCATGATATTTATTTGCAGACAGTGAAGTTGGTGAAACATCCGGTGCGGGGCGGGTTGGTGAACGGCCCGGTGTCGGGGAAAATTTTCCGGGCGGCGAAGGATGTGGCGCTGACGGAGCCGGATCCGCTGGCGTTGTTCCAGGATGAAACGGCGGTGTATCACGATGACGGGGATGATTACGTGACGAATGAACCGAACATGGACGGCACGGCGTCGGCGGTTCTGTTGTGGACGCTGTCCAGTTATGAAAAGTGAATGTTTAGAGTTTTTGGAGTTTTGGGTTTAACCACGGATCCCGCATGCGGGACGGATGGTTCAAATTCGCAGTGCGGAATCTTACCGCGGAGTCGCGGAGGCACGGAGAATGCAAAAGCGGACTTGGAGTATTACATTGAGGAAAAGGAATGAGTGAATTGCGGGACAAAATTTTGGCGGGGAAACGCGAATCGCGCAAACGACTCGCGGCGCTGCCTTTTGCCGAAAAGCTGGTGCTGGTGGAGAAGATGCGCGACCGCAGTTTGCTGATCGCGTCCAGTTCGTTGCGGCGGCAACAGAAGCCACGGTCGCGCTAGGTCCTTGCGGTGCTTCCGCACTGGCCAAGGGAGACGCAAAGATAGGACGAAGAAGGAAGGAGGTTTTACCGCAGATAAACGCGGATGAACGCAGATGCGGAGTGCTTTCGCACGGGTCACCGTGAGGTTGCACCGATGGGTTAGGTTTTCTGGTCGTGAGTTCTAGCGGCGAACAAAAAGAATTGGGCGACAAAAATGGCGAAGGAAATGCCGTTGAGATAAAGCGGCGAAATGGTGATCTGGTTCATATCCAGAAAGTAGATTTGATACAAAATCATCAATGACCAAAACACGGTGATGAAGATCG